>DATILH010000200.1:0-44674 GCA_035476655.1 Variovorax sp. | reverse complement strand
GACCACCGAGAAGACCAAGCAGTTCGGTCACGAGCGCATCAGCACTTTTGGCATCGGCGCCGAGTTCAGCGAGACCCAGTTGCGCGGCGTGCTGCGGCAACTGGTGGCCACCGGCGCGCTGGCAGTGGATGCCGAAGCCTTCAACACCTTGCAACTTACCGACGGCTCACGTGCGGTGCTGAAGGGCGAAGCCACCGTGCTGCTGCGCGAATCGGTGACGCAGCCTTCGGCGCGCGGCGCGCGCAAGAGCCAACGCACAGGCGGTGCAAGCAAGACCTCGGCGGCGGCGGCCACGCTGGACGCCGCCGGCCAGGCCCGCTACGAGGCGTTGAAGGCCTGGCGCTCCGAAGTGGCACGCGAGCACAACCTGCCCGCCTACGTCATCTTCCACGACGCCACCCTGGCCGCCATCGCCGAGCGCGCGCCCGCCACCCTGGCCGATCTGCAGGGCATCAGCGGCATCGGCGAGAAGAAGCTGCAGGCCTACGGGACGGAAGTGCTGCGGGTCTGCGGCGCGCTGTAGTTCAGCACAGCACCGCCAGGGTTGGCAATCGGCCGCTTCATGGCTGCTGCCCGCGCTTCGCCTTTTCGCGCTGTTGCTTGCGTTGCAGCTTTTGTCGAAGGCGAGAAAGGTCCGCGCCCTGCAGCTTCGGCACCGCTGCGAGGTCCAGCGCGAAACTCCTGGCCGGCACCTGCAGACAGCTCGCGCTTTGCACATCGGGATGGGGCGCGACGAAGATGCCGTCCTGCGCCAGATGCGGCGTACTGCTTTCGAGCCAGCGGGCAAGAGACCGCTCCACCGGGCGGAACTGCGCGTACTGCGGCCGGGCCACGATGAATTCGCTCGCCGCCTGCGCGCTGGGCCAGACCAGGATCAGCTGCTCGCCGGCCGCGTTGGGCAAGATCAGCACGAGCTCCCCGGCCTGCGCGATCCACAGGGAGCCGCCGGCCTGCACGACCTCGATCAGCCGGCGGCAACGCACACGGTCGGTGTCAGGCACCCTTGCCGCTCGCCAGGAAGTGGGCCACCAGGGCATTGGCATGCCCATGGCCCATCTCGTGCTCGCTCTTCAGGCGCGCCACCATCTCCATGTGCTTGAGGCCCTTCATGCCTCCCAGCAGGTGGAGCCAGTGGGAGATGGGATGGCCGTACTTCTTCTCGATCGAAGGGAAGTACGAGGCGGGGCCTTTCACTTTTTCACTCGTCATGGGCATTGCGCGAAGTGGTGGGACGGCGCTCAATGTAGTCGACAGCGGCCACCGGCCGGACCGCCTTGGCCTTCAGCCGGCGCTGATAGCCCGCCAGTTCGCGAAAGGCCACGATCGGCCTGCCGCGGTAGCGCGCATAGTCGTCGATGAAGTCCTGCGTGCTCGCGTAGGGGCCGGCGATGTGCCCCGGGCGCTTCGAATCGGCGAAGAAGTAGCGCTGGCCGTCGCGCTCGAAGCTTGCGAGCCAGTGGCGGCGCAAGGTGTTGCCGCGAATGCGCACGGGATCGAATTCGATCATGAGGTAGCTCGGCTTGCTCGGCGCATCGATGGCCTGCAAGGTCTCCACCGCGAAGCGCGCGAGGTCCACGCAAACCCCTTGGGGCTTCGCATAGAAATCCGGCGGCGCATGGATCGGCAGCGTGCCGCTGAGCAGGCGCTGGCTTTCCGAGAGGCGCAGGGCGCGCGACATGTCGTACTCGAAGCTCTGCCCGATCCAGGCATTGACCTGCTCCGGCGAGGCCCAGGCCTGCAACGCTTGTGCGTAGGACGCCGGCTGCGCCGTCGCCGGCCGGGTCAAGCCCGGGCGCGCCTGCGGCGCGTCGGCGTCCGGGTCCGACTGCGGCGGCGCGACGCAGCCCGCCACCGCGGTGGCAGCGAGCAGGACAACAAGGCCATGCGCGCGCCACGCGCAGGCTCGCGAGAACATGTTCAGCACCCGCCTATGCACCGAACAGCTTCCCGCCCAGCGCGAAAGCGCCGGCCAGCAGTGCCGCCAGACTGGCGAGAAGGCTCCACAGCTGGGCCGGCTTCATGCCACCCACCAGTTCGCCAATGGTCAGTTCAGGCGCGTTCCTGGCCGGCACGGACGCGGGCTTGCCCTGCGCAAGCTTTTGCTTCCAGCTGGAGAGCACGCCGTTGAACTCCGGCGTGGTCAGCGCCGCCGGTTCAGCGGCCACCGACTGCACATACCAGTCGTAGCCGCGCTCCAGGAGGCCTTCGGCCCGCAGGCCCTGCTCTACGATGACCATCAGCGGATGGCCGCGCCTGTAGGCCATGGCTGCCTCGATCTGGTTGCAGGGCGTTGCGAGCCGGACCTCGTCCAGGGCCGCCTCCTTCGACCCGCCGCGCCTTTCTGCGCCTGTCGGGAAGTACATGCGCTCAAGGGCGATCACCACCGTGCCTGCGCAGTCATCCAGCAGCTGCGTGACCGCCTTGAGCGGTGCATCCGAGCTGAAGGTATTGCGCCCCACGGTGTGCGGGACGAGCCCTTCGACGCGAAGCCGGTCCTCGCCCCGCACGAACGAAGGCTTCCTGGCGTTCGTTCGCCGTGCCACCGACGCTGACGAAGATGTTTCGCTCGTTCATCCCAGGCTCCTCCTCGCGAAGGTCTGGCAAGGCGCTTCCGATCCTTGCTGCCGAGGATTGTGCCGTGGCCTGTGCGCTCAGGGCAGTGGCCGATCGATCCGCTTGATCTCCCGCAGCGGCATGCGCCGCAGGTAGGGCGCTTCTGCGCCGGCCGCTGTCGGCTTCTGGCTCCCAGCCGCGGGCGCGGCCGGGCACGCCCCGCCAGCGCGCATTGCCAAGGCCGCCGCCAGCCGCGCCTCGACCGGGTCGCCCAGCGCATGGTCGAAGTCGTCGGCCACCGCGCAGCCCGGCGCGAAGCCATCGCCGTAGTCGCCCTGGCCCAGTTCGTTCACACCCTGGAACTGGATCGCGAAGTAGGTGGTGCCGCAGTTGTCCTGCGGAATGAAGGCATAGGGCTTGCCGCAGGTGGTGCCGCCGACCAGATCGACCTGGACGCCCACGCCGCGCAGGCTGTTGATGATCGATTCGCTGGCCGAACAGGTGTCCGGCCCGGTCAGCACGGTCACGCGAGAGAGGCCCAGTTGCGGCAGGCTCTGGCCCGCGGGGACGGAAAAGCCAAGCGTGCTGCCGTAGAAGGGCATGCTGGCCTGGCTGGCCGTGAACTTGAAGGGATTCTTGCGATTGGAGATCAGCCGCTCGAAGGTCTTGCCCTGCGTGGTCGCCGGCCCGGCCACCATGAAGGCCAGTTGGCTGGCGATGGCCAGCACGCCACCGCCGTTGTAGCGAAGGTCCAGCACCAGTTCATTGACGCCGGCCGCCTTGAGGCGGCCGATGGCCGAGATCAGCTGCGCCTCGGCCGGCTCGCTGTGCTCGTCGAACAGCAGGTAGCCGACGAGGCCATTGGCACTCGCGATGGTCTTCACCGTCGGCACCGGGATGGTGGTGACGGCGGCCGAGGTCAGCGTGACCTGTGCAACGCTGCCGTCCTTGCGGCCGAAGCTGAAGCGGTGCTGCTCGCCGGTCCGGCTTGGCGCCAGGGCAGCGTTGATCGCGTCCGCGCTACCGCCCGACACCTCGACGCCATCGGCCATGAGCAACTGGTCGCCTCGGGCGACGCCGGCCACGGCCGCAGGCGTGCCGGGCCCGACCGTGGCCACACGCAGTTCGCGCGGCGGCGCAGCGCGAATGACGGCGATTTCCATGCCGTAGCCGATGAGGACGCCGCTATCCTGCATGGCGAGGTACTGCGCAGTGTCGAGGGTGAAGTGGTAGCGGTCCTTGGGCCGGCCCGAGGGCGTCTTGGCCGGCGTCTTGAGCACATCGAAGTAGTCG
The DNA here is from genome assembly GCA_035476655.1 of Variovorax sp. GTDB lineage: Bacteria > Pseudomonadota > Gammaproteobacteria > Burkholderiales > Burkholderiaceae_C > Variovorax. The sequence goes on along the minus strand of DATILH010000200.1, from coordinate 40,828 downwards.
ACCGGCGTGGCGTAGGTGCTGGCCATCAGATCGGCCGGCACCTCGTCGTACCAGAGGTAGGTTTCATCGATCCAGGCCCGCACCCAGCGCTTCTCGTCGGCCAGGGTGCCCGACCGGTCGTTCGAACCCTGGCGCGGCGCGGCGCAGAGCCCGGCGAGGCTGGCCGACGGGACGATGGCATCGGTTGCAGGCGAAGAGCCGCCGCCCCCGCCGCATGCGGCAAGTGCCGCGCAAATCAGTAAGTAGCCGGCATGCCGGATCGCTGCGTTCATGCGCCCGCAGCCTAACAGCACGCCAGGTGCCTACTGGACGAAGCCGATGCCGCGCGACTCGCGCACTTCGGGCTTGATGCGATGCTCCGCTTCCAGCTGCTCGATGAATTCGAGCGCCGACAGCTCGCTGTCGAGGATGTCGGCCTGGCGCTTCACCGCGGCGAAGTCGCCGGGGCACAGTTGCGCCAGCTTGGCCAGGCGCGTGCGCAGCTCGTTCGTCATCAGGGCCGCATCGCCGGCAAGGGCCTCGGTGGCGAACATGCGCTCGCGCTGCGCCGCAGTGAGCGGCATGAACTTGATCTTGAACGTGAAGCGGCGCAGCGCGGCCTGGTCGATGCGGTCCAGCAGGTTGGTGGTGCAGACGAAGACGCCGTCGAAATGCTCCATGCCCTGCAGCATCTCGTTGACCTCGGTCACTTCGTAGGTGCGCTGAGCGCCGCGCCGGTCCTGCAGGAAGCTGTCGGCCTCGTCCAGGAGCAGCACCGCCTTTTCGGCCTGCGCCTCGCGGAACATGGCGGCCATGTTCTGCTCGGTCTCGCCGACGTACTTGCTCATCAGGTCGCTGGCCTGCTTGACCAACAAGGGCCGGCCCAGCGACTTGGCGATGTGTTCGGCCAGCGCAGTCTTGCCGGTGCCGGGCGGTCCGTAGAAGCACAGGGTGCCGTGGCCGCGCGCCTTCAACGCCGCGACGATGCGCGGGACTTCGAAGCGCGTCTCGACGTTGAGCATGGCCAGGTCGTAGGTGGTGACGCTGGCGCGCAGGCCCCTGTCGCCGGCCAGCGTGCCAAGGGCCTGGTCGGCATTGCGCAGCTGGCGCTCGATCAGGCCTTCGATCGGCGTGTCGCCGGTCTGGGCCAGGCCGGCGAAGCGCACCGCGGTTCGGATCTGCGCCGGCGTCAGGCCCTTGCGCTCGGCCAGCTTGGCGGCAAAGGCATCCGACACCGCCACGCCTTCGAGCGTCTTGCGCACCAGTTGCTCGCGCGCGCCGGGCGGCGGCGACTTCAGTTCCAGGTGGTAGGCAAAGCGGCGCCGGAAGGCCGGGTCGATCTGCTCGATGCGGTTGGTCACCCACAGGGTGGGCACCGCATTCGATTCCAGGATCTGGTTGACCCAGGCCTTGCCACTCACGCTGCCGCTGGTGGCGGCCGGAACCTGCTCGGCGCGCGCCATGTACTGCGCGGCCTCCGTGCTGATCGGCGGGAACACGTCCTCGACTTCGTCGAACAACAGGGCCGCCTGGGCGCTGCCTTTCAGGAACACCTGTGCGATCTGCAGCGAACGGTAGCGGTCGCGGCCGCTCAGCGAATTGCCGTCGCGGTCCGCGTACTCGACCTCGAACAGCTCCAGACCCGCCGCCTGCGCCACCACCTTGGCCAGCTCGGTCTTGCCGGTGCCGGGTGGGCCGTAGAGCAGCACGTTGACGCCCGCTTCCTTGCGCGCCACGGCCGCGCGCAAGAGGGTGATGAGCACCTCCGCGTCGTCACGAACAAAGGCGAAGTCCTCCACGCTCAGCGCCGACTTGGCCGAAGGCCGGGTGAACACCGCCATCAGCTCGTTGTGGTCGCGATATTCGCGCATCAGCACCGGCGGCAGCTTCTCGCTGACCTTCATCAGGTCGGCCAGGTCGGTGATGTTGTGCTCGGAGATCAGGTTCTCGACCAGCCCGATGCGCTCCAGCCGCGAACCGGCGCGCAACGCCTCGCCGACATCGGTGGCGCTGACGCCGGCCACTTCGGCAATGGCGGCGTAGGCCTCTGGCGCGTTGTTGACCTTGAACTCCACCAGCAGCGAGCGCAGGTCTCGCTGGTAGCGCGCCAGGGTGCCGTAGAGCAAGAGAGCGCGCTCGGCCTTGTTGAGCTGCAGCAGTCCGGCCAGCGCGTCGATGTTCTTCTCGACCAGGGTGGACTGCTTGCGCAGCGCATGGGTGAGCCAGTCGCGCGTGACCGAGAGCACCGAGAGCAGGTCCTTGGGCTGGTCCTTGGCGTATTCGTCCAGGTAGAAAAAGAGCGTGCCCTCTTCATAGGGGCCGCGCCAGACGCCATGGCGCTCCAGCAGCGTGCGGGCGTCGTAGCTCTCGACACCGCTCCAGACCTCGTTGCCCAGGCAGCGCCGCGCCAGAAATTCGCGCAGCCGATGCAGCACCTGTGCCGGCCACACCAGGTGGCGGCCGGTGAGGGAGAGCAATCCGTTGAGGTCGCGCCGCACGTTGAAGCGCGGGCCCTGCTTGGCCGCCAAGGTCAACACGAAGTGCGAACACATCAGCTCCAGCACTGGCGCCTCGCGCAGGCCAGGGGACGGCAAGGACTGGGCGCGGGTGACGCCAGCGATTGCGTCGAACCCGACACGCTTGACCATTTGGACAACCTCCTTATGTGCGACTCACTGACATTGCCGTGGCCGCGTGAGCGCGACCATAGCGCAGAGTTTTGGCTTCGGGAAGGGAGGGTTAGCGGATTAACCCTTAGTTTGCGAAGCAGCCACAATCTTGCATGGTTTCCATCGACGACATCCGCCACGCCGCCGCCCGCATCGACGGCCAGTTGCTCGCCACCCCCTTCCTCGAATCGCGCACCCTGTCCGAGATCGTCGGTGCACAGGTTTACCTCAAGTTCGAGAATCTGCAGTTCACCGCCTCCTTCAAGGAACGCGGAGCCTGTAACAAGTTGGTCGACCTGGCGGCGCAGGGCGTCAAGGGCGTGATCGCCATGTCGGCCGGCAACCATGCGCAGGGCGTGGCCTATCACGCGCAGCGCCTGGGCCTTAGCGCCACCATCGTGATGCCGCGCTTCACGCCGGGCGTGAAGATCGAGCGCACCCGCGGTTTCGGCGCCGAAGTGGTGCTGTTCGGCGACACGCTCGAGGCCGCCCGAACGCATGCCTTCGAGCTGGCGCAAAGCCGCGGCCTGACCTTCGTGCACCCCTACGACGACGACGCCATCATCGCCGGCCAGGGCACGCTCGCGCTGGAGATGCTGGCCGCCGAACCCGATCTGGACGCCCTGGTGGTGGCCGTGGGCGGTGGTGGCCTGCTGGCCGGCATGGCGGTGGCGGCGCGTGTGCTGCGCCCGCAGATCGAGATCGTCGGGGTGCAGAGCGCGCGCTTTCCCGCCATGTTCAACGCCGTCAAGAAGACGCATCACGTGCAGGGCTCCAGCAGCATCGCCGAAGGCATCGCGGTCGGCACGCCGGGCGTGCGCACCCTGGAGGTGATCTCGCAGCTGGTCGACGACATGCTGCTGGTGGACGAGGGCGACATCGAGCAGGCGGTGCTGATGCTGCTGGAAATCGAGAAGACCCTGGTCGAAGGCGCCGGCGCCGCGGGCCTGGCGGCGCTGCTGCGCCACCCGGAGCGCTTTCGCGGCAAGCGGGTCGGCCTGGTGCTCTCGGGCGGCAACATCGACCCGCTGCTGCTCGGCGCGATCATCGAACGCGGCATGGTGCGGGCTGGCCGGCTGGCCCGGCTGCGCGTCAGCGCGCGCGACGTGCCCGGCATCCTGGCCCGTATCACGGCGGTTGTAGCCGAAGCGGGCGCCAACATCGATGAGGTGCACCACCAGCGCGCCTTCACCATGCTGGCGGCGCAGAACGTCGAGATCGAGTTGGTGCTGCAGACCCGCGGGCGCGACCATCTGGCGGCCGTGCTGGCCGCCTTGCGCGAAGCCGGATTCGAGACCGACGCCCAGCCCTGAACGCAGGGCATGGGTAGGCCCTGAGGCCGGCAGCCGGGCCGGCCGTTAAAATGCGCCCCAGCCTGGATCATTCAGAAAGAAGAGCAATGTCCCATCCCACCCCCGCCGAGCACGGCCAAGGCGCCGAGCAAGACACCGTCGAGTCCATCGTCCCCCTGATGCCGCTGGTGCTGCCCTTGGCGGGCGGCGTCCTGATGCTCCTGCTCGCGTCGATCGCCGTCTTCCTGGCCTGACGCAGCGCGCAGACCGGCGCCCCTGGATAGCGGGGCGCCATTTTTTTCTGCGCCTTCATCAAAAGTCCTACAAGGAAAGACGTTTTCTCAAACGATCCTTAAGCGTTGGCGTCCGCCGCCGAGGTTCGTTCGAAAAGACGATTTTCAACTTAGGAGTTTTTCGATGAACGCACCAGTGATGAAGGGCCTGCCGGTACAGGCGCCCTCGTATGTGAAGAACGCGAGCCTGATCGCCTGGGTGGCCGACATGGCCGCCCTGTGCAAGCCCGAGCGCATCGAGTGGTGCGACGGCAGCCCGGAAGAGTACGACCGCCTGTGCCAGCTGCTCGTGGACGGCGGCTCCTTCACCCGGCTCAACCCGGCCAAGCGCCCCAACTCCTTCCTCGCCAAGTCCGACCCGAGCGACGTCGCCCGGGTGGAAGACCGCACCTTCATTTGTTCCGAGAAGCAGGAAGACGCCGGCCCCACCAACAACTGGATGGCCCCGGCCGAGATGCGCGCCACGCTGCAGCCGCTCTTCGACGGCTGCATGAAGGGTCGCACCATGTACGTGGTGCCCTTCAGCATGGGCCCGCTGGGTTCGCCCATCGCCCACATCGGCGTCGAGCTGTCCGACAGCCCCTACGTCGCGGTGAACATGAAGATCATGACCCGCATGGGCAAGGCCGTTTACGAGGTGCTGGGCACCGACGGCGAGTTCGTGCCCTGCGTGCACACCGTGGGCGCGCCGCTGGCCGCCGGCCAGAAGGACGTGGCCTGGCCCTGCAACAAGACCAAGTACATCGTCCACTACCCGGAAACGCGCGAGATCTGGAGCTACGGCTCGGGCTACGGCGGCAACGCCCTCTTGGGCAAGAAGTGCTTCGCCCTGCGCATCGCCTCCACCATGGGCCGCGACGAAGGCTGGCTGGCCGAGCACATGCTGATCCTGGGCGTGACCTCGCCCGAGGGCAAGAAATACCACGTGGCCGCCGCCTTCCCCTCGGCCTGCGGCAAGACCAACTTCTCGATGCTGGTCCCGCCGGCAGGCTTCGAAGGCTGGCAGGTCACCACCATCGGCGACGACATCGCCTGGGTCAAGCCCGGCCAGGACGGGCGCCTGTACGCCATCAACCCGGAAGCGGGCTACTTCGGCGTGGCCCCCGGCACCAACCTCAAGACCAACCCCAATTGCCTCAAGAGCCTGGACCGCGACGTGATCTTCACGAACGTGGCGCTCACCGATGACGGCGACGTCTGGTGGGAAGGCCTGGAAGACGACGTGCCCGGCAAGAAGCTGCCCGCGCACCTGATCGACTGGCAGGGCAAGGACTGGACGCCGCAGATCGCCCGCGAGACCGGCGCCAAGGCCGCGCACCCCAACTCGCGCTTCACCGTGGCCGCCACCAACAACCCGGCGCTCGACCCGGCCTGGGACGATCCGGCCGGCGTGCCGATCGACGCCTTCATCTTCGGCGGCCGCCGCTCCACCACGGTGCCGCTGGTGACCGAGGGCCGCAACTGGGTGGAAGGCGTGTACATGGCTGCCACCATGGGCTCGGAAACCACCGCCGCCATCGTCGGCCAGGTGGGTGTGGTGCGGCGCGACCCCTTCGCCATGATCGCCTTCGCCGGCTACAACATGGCCGACTACTTCCAGCACTGGCTGGACCTGGGCAAGAAGATCGCCGCCTCGGGCGCCAAGCTGCCGCGCATCTACACCACCAACTGGTTCCGCAAGGGCGCCAACGGCAAGTTCGTCTGGCCCGGCTATGGCGAGAACATGCGCGTGCTCAAGTGGATGATCGACCGCATCGAAGGCAAGGCCGAGGGCGTCGACCATATCTTCGGCGTGAGCCCGCGCTACGAAGAACTGAACTGGACCGGCCTGGACTTCAGCGCCGAGCAGTTCAAGAGCGTGACCAGCATCGACAAGGCCGCCTGGGAAGCCGAGCTGAAGCTGCACGCCGAGCTGTTCGAGCAGCTCAAGCACCACCTGCCCAAGGAACTGCCCGAGACCAAGGACGCCATCGAGCGCCGCCTGGCCGCCTGATCGCACAGTTCAAGCGCCCATGAAAAAAGCCGCCCTCGTGAGGCGGCTTTTTTTCGACTGTCCCTTCTGGAAACACCGCGGAACTGGCTTTGCCAGGCCGCTGGTGTTGCCCCCTGGAGGGGGTACTCGGCTACACGAAGTGCGCCGATACGGGGGTGGACTCAGTAGTACTGGGCCATGCGCACGCGGCGCGAGGCTTCGTACAGGCTGGGGATCTCAGACGCCAGCTTGCGCTGGGCCTTGACGGCGACGTCCGCCTCGGCCGGGTTCTGATCTTCGTAGCGGGTGATGGCGGCTTGCAGCTCGTGCATCACGCGCGGGTCGAAGGCGGCGTAGGCCATGAACTGCGCATCGGAGCGGGCATTGGCACGGCGCTCGGCGCCTGCCTTCCAGGTCGCAGCCAGGCGGCCAAAGACCGAACGCAGCGCATTGGCACCCAGCGCCAGTGCGACGAACAGCAGGCCCGACAGAGCGGCCCATGCAACCAGCATCTCGCCGTCTTCCAGATCGGAGATCATGCGGTCGGCCACCACCAGTGCGGCGGCGAAGACGGCAGCCAGCAGGCCGGCGGCCAAACCAAGGGCGCCGTTCAGGCGGCCACGGGCGAGGCGCAGTTGCGAAACCACGGCTTCGGCGCGGCGAACGCCGGGGTGGTAGGTCGGTTGGTCGACGTGAACAAAGCTGGTCATGATTTTTTTCCCTTCTGGATTGGCTTGTGGCCTTTGCTGATGGGTGAATATTAGGGTTCACCCTAGTGTTTAGCAAGTTTATCTTTGTGATGCTCGCCATTCACAAGCGTTATGACAGTCAACTTCCGCACCCTCGACCTCAACCTGCTGCGCGTCTTCGACGAGGTGATGGCAGAGCGCAACCTCACGCGGGCCGCCCGCAACCTGTCGCTGACCCAGCCGGCCGTCAGCAATTCGCTGCGCCGCCTGCGCGAGCTGGTGGGCGACGAGCTGGTGCGCCGCGCCGGCGCCGGGGTGGAGCCGACGCCGCGCGCCCTGGCCCTGTGGCCCACGGTGCGGGAGGCCTTGCGGCAGTTGCAGCACACGCTGGCGCCCAGCGAGTTCGACCCAAGTAGCGCCCGGAGCACTTTCGTGCTGGCGATGGCCGACGCCACCGCGGCCGAGCTGATGCCGGGCCTGGTGCGCATCGGCGAACACGAGGCGCCCGGCATTTCCATCCGCACCGTGCCGCTTACCACCCGCGACCCGCGCCCGCTGCTGGTGGACGAGGCGGCCGACATGGCGATCGGCTACTTCCCGGCCCTGATGGCCAGCCTGACGTCAGCGGCGCAGTCGGGCGAGGGCCTGCCATTCGAGTCGCAGCGCCTCTATGTCAGCCAATACGTCTGCGCCATGCGCAGCGGTCATCCGCTGGCCGAGGCAGCGCTCACGCTGGACGAATACTGCGAAGCGCGCCATCTCCTGGTGAGCTTTTCCGGCCGGCCCTTCGGCTTCGTCGACCAGACCCTGGGCTCGCTGGGGCGCGAGCGGCGCATCGTCGCCACCGTCAACCAGTTCTTCACCGCCGGCCGGGTGGTGGCCAGTTCGGACCTCTTGACCGTGCTGCCGCGCCACTTCATCGGCGTCACCGGCTTTGGCGAGCAGCTTGTGCTGCGCGACCTGCCCTTCGACCAGCCCCTGATGCATGTGGACGCCGTCTGGCACCGGCGCGCCCAGTACGGCCATGCCCACGAGTGGCTGCGCCAGGTGCTGGTGCGGGCCGCCGACATGGCTTTTGCGCGGACGGCGGGTGCGCTTCCTGCTTGACCGCGGCGTTTCCAACGCATACATCTGCATCATCATGAAAACTCCCGTCCTCACTCGTCGCGGTGCCTTGCGCACCCTCGGTGCCGGCGCCGCCAGCCTGGCGCTGCCCGCCTTCGCCGCCTGGCCGGAACGGCCGATCAAGATCGTGGTGAGCTTTCCGGCCGGCGGCGCCAGCGACATCGTGGCCCGCGTTCTGGCCGAACAGTTGGCGCGCAAGCTGGGCCAGGCGGTGGTGGTCGACAACCGGCCGGGCGCCGGCGGCAGCGTCGGCGGGCTGGCGGTGGCGCAGGCGCCGGCCGACGGCTACACGCTGATGCTGGCCAACTCGACGCCGCTGTCGATCGGCCCCTTCGCGCTGGAGAAGCAACCCTACGACCCGGTCGAGGGCTTCAGCCACATCGCGCTGGTCGGCACCGCGCCCTGCGTGGTGATGGCCAATCCGCAGACCACCATCAAGACCATGGCCGACATCGAGAAGCAGGCCAAGGCGAGCGGCCGGCTCGATTTCGGCTCGGGCGGGCCGGCCTCCATCGGCCATATCTACGGCGAATTGATGCGCAAGGAAATGAAGGTGGAGCTGGTGCACGTGCCCTACCGCGGCGGCGCGCCGATGACCACCGACCTGATCGCCGGCATCGTGCCCGTGGGAATCGATGTCCTGACGGCCTTCGTGCCCTACTTCAAGAGCGGGCAGATCCGGCCGATTGTCGTGACCTCGACCAGCCGTTCGGCGCTGGTGCCGGACGTGCCGACCGTGGTGGAGGCAGGCTACAGGAAGCTGGTGCTGGAGAACTTCTTCGGCCTGTCGGGCCCGGCCAAGCTGCCGGCCGACATCGTGAGCCGGCTGAACGCGGCGACCAACGAGGTGCTGGCAGATGCCGATTTCAAGAAGAAGATGGGCGAGCTGGGCATTGCGACGAATGCCGTCAGCCCTGCCGGCTTTGCCGGCTTCGTGCGAGATCAGGCCGCGCAACTGGCCCCGGTGGTGAAGGGCTCCGGGGTCAAGCTCTAGAGTATGCGCTAACTAGCGCAACTTCTCAGCGAACGACGCTGAGCCAGGCGCTGGCGGCGGCGCGCAGTTCCTGGGCGCTGCGGGCGTCCAGGCCGGCCATGCTGTCGGCCGCTTCCATCAGGGTCGAGGCGTGATTGCTCTCGACGTCGGATTCACGGAAGAAACGGGCCACGAGGGCGAAGAGGCTGTACATGGTGTTGCGCGGCTTGTGGCCGTGCCTATTGAAGTGATGGATGGACTTTAGGGGTTTTCCCTAGGTCATGCGCGCCATGGTTATGCGCGATTTGCATAACCCGATTCGCCCGCCGTGCGCCGCACAATCCGGGCCTGTATGAAGCTGCAATTGCTGTCCGACCTGCACCTGGAAGTGCATCCCCGCTTCGAAGTGCCGCCCGCACCCGGCGCCGACCTGCTGGTGCTGGCCGGCGACATCGGCTCCTACCAGGCCGGCTCGCGGCTGGAAGACCCGCTGTTCGGCCTGGAGCGCTTTTCGCCCCGCCGTGGCTGGCCGACGCCGGTGCTCTACACGCCGGGCAACCACGAGTACGACAACGACGACTACGACGCCGTCCATGCCCGGCTGCGCGAGGCCTGCGCACAACTCGACATTCAATGGCTGGAGTCGGAGACGCTGCTGATCGACGGCGTGCGCTTCATCGGCAGCACCCTGTGGAGCGACTTCGACGCCCTGGTCGACCCGCGCGAGCCGATGACCGAGCAGCTGAAGAAGCGCGGCAAGGCCATGCGCGCCGCCAACTACTACCTGGAGACCTGCGCCACCATGCGCGCCGGCCGCCCCTTCCTGGCCGAAGAGGTGCGCGAGCAGGCGCTGGTCTGCCAGGAATGGCTGCAAGCCGCGCTGGCGCAGCCCTTCGACGGCACCACCGTGGTCGTCACCCACTTCGCGCCCAGCCTGGCCAGCGCCGACCCGCGCTACGGCCTGACACCCGGCACCGCGGGCTTCTGCAATTCGCTCGACGAGCTGCTGCCAAAGGCGCAGCTGTGGCTGCACGGGCACCTGCACTGCGCCTTCGACTATGTGAAGGACGGCTGCCGCGTGGTGGCCAACCCGCTGGGCTACCGGAGCAAGGGGGAGCAGGAGGGGTTCAGGGCGCAGATGCTGATCGAGGTTCCGGAGCGCGCCAGCTCTGAGCCGCTTCACGACCCGGCCGCTACCCCGGCCCGTCCGTCCTCCACCAAATAGACCGCCTGCCGCACCAACGTGGCCCCCTGCGCCGCCGGCGTGGCGGTGGCGCGGAACTCGCAGCGTGCGCCGTCGCGATCGATGTCCAGCAGCGCATAGCCTCGCTCGTCGCCGCGCGCATGGGCGACGTCCGGGTTGTCGCGCTGCATCCGCGCCATCGCCTCCCGGCTGGCGCCGCGCGAGGCGATGGAGCCGCCGACGAACTCGCTGGCGACCACCTTGGAGGCCGCATCGTTGGGCGCCACCCGCAGGTCGGCGGCCACGAAGCGATGCACGTCGCCGCCCAGTGTGACAACGTTGCGCGTGCCGGCTTCGGCGATGCCCTTGAGCAGGCGCTCGCGCGCCAGCGGATAGCCGTCCCAGCCGTCGGTCCAGCTCTGGCGGCCTTGCGGCGTGTCGCGGCCGATGGAGCTGAGCTGCGTGGACTGGGCCAGGAGCTTCCAGCGTGCGCCCGAGCCGGCCAGGCCCTCGGCCAGCCAGCGCTCCTGCGCGGCGCCGAGCATGGTTCGCCCGGGCTCTTGCAGTTCGGCGCAGTCGACGACAGCGCGCCCGTGATCCATCTGCGGGTCGGCGCAGGCATGGTGGCTGCGGTACTGGCGGCAGTCCAGGGTCCAGACATCCGCCAGCTTGCCCCAGGCGAATCGGTCGTGGATGCGCATCGACGCATCCTGTGGTGCCAGCGCCAGCGGCATGTGCTCGAAGTAGGCGCGGTAGGCGGCGGCGCGGCGGCGCAGGAACTGGGCGCTGCCGGTGGGCGCGGGCTCGCGGTCGTTGGCGTAGTCGTTCACCACCTCGTGGTCGTCCCAGGTCAGCACCCAGGGGTGCGCCGCATGCGCGGCCTGCAGGTCGGCATCGCGCTTGTAGAGGGCGTGGCGGGCGCGGTACTCATCCAGGGTATGCGGCACGCCTCCCGTGTGGCGGCGCGCGGCACTGGCGGGATTGCTGCTGCCTTCGTAGATGTAGTCGCCGACGAAGAGCACGAAGTCCAGCTCCTGCCGCGCGATCTCGCGGTGCGCGGCGAAGAAGCCGTGCTCGTAGTTCTGGCAGGAGGCCAGCGCGAGGCGCAGGCGCGAAACGTCCGCATCGGCGGCTGGCGCGGTGCGGGTGCGGCCGACCGGGCTCACCGCGCTGCCGCAGGAAAAGCGATACCAGTACTCGCGCTGCGGCGCCAGGCCGCGCGCCTGCACATGCACGCTGAACGCGCGTGCCGCATCCGTGACTTGCTCGCCCTGCGCCACCGGGCGGCGCAGCGCCTCGTCGGCAAAGATCTCGTAGCGCACGCGAACCGGCGGGCGCGCCGCGTCGTCCTCATCGAGCGGCGCGAGGCGCGTCCACAGCACGACACCGTCGGGCCGCGGCATGCCGCTGGCCACGCCCAGGGTGAAGGGATCGCTGGCCCACACCGGATCGGTCTGCGCCGACGACGGGCGCGGCAGGGCCCAGGCACCCAGGGCCAGGCACAGGGCAGCACGGTTCAGTTCGCGGCGTCGCATCGGCATGGGGCGAGATTGTCCTTCGGCTTGGGCGACACTCGGAACCCATGAAAGTCATTGTTCTGGGCGCCGGCATCATCGGCGTCAGCACCGCGTGGCATCTGCTGGAGCGCGGGCACGAGGTCACGCTGGTCGATCGCCGGCCCGATGCGGCCATGGAAACCAGCTTCGCCAACGCCGGCCAGATCTCGGTGAGTTTTTGCGAGCCCTGGGCCTACAAGGGCGCACCGCTGCAGATCCTGAAATGGATGTTCCACGCGGACTCGCCCCTGCTCTTTCGCCCGAAGCTCGACTGGCGCCAATGGCGCTGGGGCCTGCAGTTCCTGGCGCAATGCAAGGACGATGCCTTTGAACGCAACGTGTCGCAGCTGGTGGCCCTGGGCGCCTACAGCCACACCGCCTTGCACGAAGTGGTGGACGCCACCGGCATCGAGTACGACCGGCTCACGCGAGGCATCGCCCACTACTTCACCAGCCAGAAATCCTTCGACGAGGCGGCGCATGCGGCGCAGCTGATGCGAAGGCATGGCATCGAACGCAAGGTCCTGAGCCGGGGCGAGCTGCTGGCCATCGAGCCCGCCTTCCGCAGCTTCGGCGAGCAGCACATCGTGGGCGGCACCTACACCGCGAGCGACGAATCGGGCGACGCGCGGCGATTCACCCAGGCGCTGGCGCGCCATTGCGCGGCCGGCGGCGCCCGCATGCTCTTCGGGCGCGAGGTGCACCGGATTCATGTGGAGGGTGGCGAGGTCGAGTCGGTCTCGCTGGGACCCGGTTCGAGCCAAAACTCGGCCAGCAACGACCTGCTGCTCAAGGCCGATGCGGTGGTGGTGGCCTGCGGCTCCTACAGCGCGCCGCTCTTGCGCACCGTGGGCGTCGATCTCCCGATCTATCCCGGCAAGGGCTACAGCGCGACCTTCAAGATCCTCAAGCCGGAAGCCGCGCCCTGGATCAGCACCATCGACGACGAGGCCTACTGCGCCATGACCCGCCTGGGCAACCAGCTGCGCGTGGCCGGCACCATCGAACTCAATGGCTTGGACACTTCGCTGGACACGCCCCTGGCCCGCGCGCGCTGCCGCAAGCTGGCCGAGCGGGTGGAGCAGGTGCTGCCCGGCGTGTGCGACACCCGAGGCCAACCGAACTTCTGGACCGGCCTGCGCCCGGCCACGCCCACCAACATCCCCTTCATCGGCCGCACCAAGGTCGGCAAGCTGTGGGTCAACGCCGGCCACGGCACCCTGGGCTGGACCCATGGGGCGGGCTCGGGCAAGGCGATGGCGGCGCTGATCAGCGGCGAACGCGCGCCGATCGCCGGCTTTCGCTTCTACGGCGTGAACTGAAGGCGAGCACGGTGCTGAACGGACTGTGGCTGAGCTTCTTCATCGCGGCGACCCTCGCCGCATTGGCGCGCTGGCTGGGCGCGGGCGATGCCGGCGTGTGGGCGGCCATGGTCGACAGCCTGTTCGCCATGGCCAAGCTCTCGGTCGAGGTGATGGTGCTGCTGTTCGGCACCCTCACGCTGTGGCTGGGGTTCCTGCGCATCGCCGAGGCGGCGGGTCTGGTGAATGCGCTGGCGCGCTGGCTGGGGCCGCTGTTCGCGCGGCTCATGCCCGACGTGCCGCGCGGCCATCCTGCCCTGGGGCTCATCACGCTCAACTTCGCGGCCAACGCGCTGGGGCTGGACAACGCGGCCACGCCGATCGGGCTGAAGGCGATGCGCGAGTTGCAGACGCTCAACCCGAGCCAGGAGAGCGCGAGCAATGCGCAGATCCTGTTCCTGGTGCTCAACGCCTCCTCGCTGACCCTGCTGCCGGTCAGCATCTTCATGTACCGCGCGCAGCAGGGCGCGGCCGACCCGACCCTGGTGTTCCTGCCCATCCTGCTGGCCACCACCGCGTCGACCCTGGCCGGCCTCTTGGCGGTGGCGGTGGCGCAGCGCCTGCGGTTGTGGGATCCGGTGGTGCTGGCCTACCTGCTGCCCGGCGCGCTGCTGCTGGGCGGCTTCATGGCGCTCCTGGCCACACTGAGCGCCAGCGCTCTCGCGGCACTGTCCTCGCTGCTGGGCAACCTGGTGCTGTTCGGCCTGATCGTGCTCTTCCTGCTGCTGGGCGCGGTCAAGCGCGTGGCCGTGTACGAGCGCTTTGTCGAAGGCGCGAAGGAAGGTTTCGACGTGGCCAAGAACCTGCTGCCCTACCTGGTGGCGATGCTGTGCGCCATCGGCGTGCTGCGCGCATCGGGCGCGCTGGACCTGGTGCTCGACGGCATCCGCTGGCTGGTGGCGCAGACCGGTTGGGACACGCGCTTCGTCGATGCGCTGCCCACTGCGCTGGTCAAGCCGTTTTCCGGCAGCGCGGCGCGCGCCATGCTGATCGAGACCATGCAAAGCCGCGGTGTCGACAGCTTCCCGGCCCTGGCCGCGGCCACCATCCAGGGCAGCACCGAGACCACCTTCTATGTGCTGGCGGTGTACTTCGGCGCCGTGGGCATCCAGCGTGCGCGCCATGCGGTGGCCTGCGCGCTGCTTGCGGAGCTCGCCGGGGTGGTCGCCGCCATCGCGGTCTGCTACTGGTTTTTCGGCTGATGCCCTTGTGACGGCGCGATGCCCGGCCTTCGGCCAGAATAGGCCCCCGCCCCGCCGGCGGACAAAGCTTGTAGTTCATGAGTCCACCCCGCCGGGCGCAAGCGCCCTCCTTCACCACCGACGAATTCCGCGATGCCCTGGGCATGTTCGCCACCGGCGTCACCATCGTCACGGCGCGCTCGGCCGAGGGTTCGCTGGTCGGGCTCACGGCCAATTCCTTCAATTCGGTCTCGCTCGATCCGCCGCTGGTGCTGTGGAGCCTGGCGCGCAGCGCGGGCTCGATGCCGGCCTTGAGCACAGGCTCGCACTACGCCATCAACATCCTGGCGGCGAACCAGAAGGAACTGGCCGAGCGCTTCGCCACCAAGAACGTCGACCGCTGGGCCGACGTGCAGTTCAGCGAAGGCATCGGCGGCGCGCCGGTGCTCGACGGCTGCGCCGCCAGTTTCGAATGCTTCAACCGCAGCCGCTATGACGAAGGCGACCACGTGATCTTCGTGGGCGAGGTGGAGCGCTGCATGCACCGCCCCGGCGCGGCGCCGCTGCTGTTCCACGGCGGGCGCTTCTACACCGAGCATCCCCTGTGACCATCACCCGCAAGAACCACCTCGACACCCTCGCCGTCTCGCTGCTCGTCATCTGCTGCGCGTTCTGGGGGCTGCAGCAGATCCTCATCAAGACCACGGTGACCGAGGTGCCGCCGCTGTGGCAGGCGTCGATCCGCATGGCGGGCGCGGTGCTGCTCTTGTGGCTGTGGTGCATGGCGCGCGGCGTGAAGCTGTTCGAGCGCGACGGCACGCTGCCGGGCGGCCTCCTGGCCGGCGCCCTCTTCGCCGGCGAGTTCACCTGCATCTACATCGGGCTGCAGCACACCAGCGCTTCGCGCCTGACGGTTTTCCTCTACACCTCGCCCTTCGTGGTGGCGCTGCTGCTGCCGCGCTTCGTGCCGGCCGAGCGCTTGCGCGGCGTGCAGTGGGCGGGCCTTGCCATCGCCTTTGCCGGCGTGGTGGTGGCCTTCAGCGAGAGCTTCGGCCACAGCAGCTCGAGCGTGCTGCACGGCGACGCGCTGGCCCTCTTGGCCGGCGTGCTGTGGGGGTTGACCACGCTGGCGATCCGCACCACCAGGCTGGCCACGGCCAGCGCCGAGAAGACGCTGTTCTATCAAATCGCCGTGACCGCGGCGGTCTCGCCCTTCCTGTCGCTGCTGCTGGGCGAGCAGTGGCGGTTCGCCTACTCGGGCTATGCCTGGCTGTCGATCGGCCTGCAGACCGTGATCGGCGCCTTTGCCAGCTACCTGGCCTGGATGTGGATGCTGCGCCACTACCCGGCGACGCGCATCTCCTCCTTCACCTTCCTGACGCCTCTCTTTGCGCTGGTGTTCGGCGTGGCGCTCTTGAAGGAGCCGCTGACGGCGCAACTGGTGCTGGCGCTGGCGGGGGTCGGCTTGGGCATCCTGCTGGTGAACCGGCGCGCCTGAAGGATCAGACGGCGACCAGCACCTGGCGGTCCTGCAGGCGCACCGGGTAGGCGTTGACCGAGTTGTCGGGCGCCTCCAGGCATTCGCCGGTGCGCAGGTCGAAGTGATGCTTGAAGATGGGCGAGGCGACCACGATGCGCTCGCCCAGGCTGCCGATCAGGCCGCGCGAGAGCACGCTGGCACGCACATTCGGGTCGACGTTGTCGATGGCATAGAGCGCCAGCTCGGCGTCCTGCTGCACGTGGAACACGGCGACGTGGCGATCATTCACCAGCGCGCAGATGCCCGTGTTGGGCACGATGTCGTCGAGGGAGCAGACGGCGCTCCAGCCCTTGGGGGCGATGTCGTTCTTCATGGCGGTCCTGGTGTCAGGCGGTTTGTTCGGAAAGGCGTTCGTCGGGCGTGGCCGGGCGGATCTGCCCACGCTCCTGGATGAAGATGACGTTGGGGTCGGGCCGGTCGGTGTTGACGAACTGGCGGAAGCGCTTGCGCGTCTCCGGATCGGTCACCGCGTTCTTCCATTCGCAGGCGTAGGTGTCGACCACCTGCTGCATGTCGGCCTCGAGTTCGGCGGCCAGGCCCAGCTTGTCGTTGACCACCACGTCCTTGAGGTAGTCCAGCCCGCCTTCCAGGTTGTCGCGCCAGACGCTGGTGCGCTGCAGGCGGTCTGCGGTGCGGATGTAGAACATGAGGAAGCGGTCGATGTAGGCGATGAGCTGCTGCTTGGAGAGGCCCGTGGCCAGCAGCTCGGCGTGGCGCGGCTTCATGCCGCCGTTGCCGCACACATAGAGGTTCCAGCCTTTCTCGGTGGCGATGATGCCGACGTCCTTGCCCTGCGCCTCGGCGCACTCGCGGGTGCAGCCGGACACGCCGAACTTGATCTTGTGCGGCGCGCGCAGGCCCTTGTAGCGGTTCTCCAGCTCGATCGCGAGGCCGACGGAATCGTCGACGCCGTAGCGGCACCAGGTCGAGCCCACGCAGGACTTCACCGTGCGCAGCGACTTGCCGTACGCATGGCCGGATTCGAAGCCGGCGGCGATCAGCTCTTCCCAGATCGAGGGCAGCTGCTCGACGCGCGCGCCGAAAAGGTCGACCCGCTGGCCGCCGGTGATCTTGGTGTACAGGCCGTACTTCTTGGCGACCTGGGCTACCGCCATCAGGCCATCCGGTGTGACCTCGCCGCCGGGCATGCGCGGCACCACCGAGTAGGTGCCGTCCTTCTGGATGTTGCCCAGGAAGTAGTCGTTCGAATCCTGCAGGCTGGCGTGCTCGCGGCGCAGGATGAAGTCGTTCCAGCAGGAGGCGAAGATGCTCGCCGCCACCGGCTTGCAGATGTCGCAGCCCAGGCCGCGGCCGTGGCGCGCCAGCAGCGCCTCGAAGGTGCGGATGCCTTCCACCTTGATCATGTGGAACAGCTCCTGGCGCGAGTAGGCGAAGTGCTCGCACAGGTGGTTGTTCACCGCCATGCCGCGCTTCTTCATCTCGGCCTTCATCACCTGCGTGACCAGCGGCACGCAGCCGCCGCAGGCGGTGCCGGCCTTGGTGCAGGCCTTGAGCTCGCCCACCGTGCAGGTACCATCGGCCACCGCCTTGCACAGCTGGCCCTTGGACACGTCGTTGCACGAGCAGATCTGCGCGCTGTCGGGCAGCGCATCGACGCCCAGGCCCACCTTGGCCTTGCCGTCCGAGGCGGGCAGGATCAGGAACTCGGGCGCCTGCGGCAGGTCGATGCCGTTCAGCATCATCTGCAGCAAGGTGCCGTACTCGGCCGCGTCGCCGATCATCACCGCGCCCAGCAGCTTCTTGCCGCATTCGGACACCACGATCTTCTTGTAGACCTGGCGGCGCTCGTCGCTGTACTGGAAGGCGCGGCTGCCGCTGCTGCGGCCATGCGCGTCGCCGATGCTGGCCACGTCCACGCCCATCAGCTTGAGCTTGGTGCTCATGTCGGCGCCGCCAAAGCGCGCCGGCTCGCCGGCCAGGTGCCTGGCGGCCACGCGGGCCATGTCGTAGCCGGGCGCCACCAACCCGAACACCTGGTCGCTCCAGGCGGCGCATTCGCCGATCGCGTAGATATCCGGGTCGCTGGTGCTGCGGGCCTGGTCGTCGATGGCGATGCCGCCGCGCGCGCCCAGGGCCAGGCCGGCAGCGCGGGCGAGTTCGTCGCGCGGGCGGATGCCGGCGGAGAAGACCAGCATGTCGGTCTCGAGATGGCTGCCGTCGGCAAACTCGAGGCGATGGCGCGCGGCCTCGCCATCGACGATGCGCAGCGTGTTCTTGCCGGTGTGCACGCCCACGCCAAGCGCCTCGATCTTGGCGCGCAGCATCTGGCCGCCGGCCTCGTCGATCTGCAGCGCCATGAGCCGCGGCGAGAACTCGACCACGTGGGTCTGCAGGTTCATGCCCTGCAGCGCCTTGGCGCATTCGAGTCCGAGCAGGCCGCCGCCGATGACCACGCCGCTGGCCGAGCGCTTGCCGCACGCGAGCATGGCCTCCAGGTCCTCGATGGTGCGGTAGACAAAACAGTCGGGCCGGTCGCGCCCGGGCACCGGCGGCACGAAGGGCGTCGAGCCGGTGGCCAGCACCAGCTTGTCGTAGGGCAGCAGCTCGCCGTTGGCGCAGCGCACCGTCCTGGCTTCGCGGTCGATGGAAACGGCGCGCGCGTTGAGCTTGAGCAGCAGGTTCGCGCGCTCGGTGAAGAAGCCGGGAGAAACGAGCGACAGGTCGTCCGCCGAGCGGCCGGAGAAGAATTCGGAGAGGTGCACCCGGTCGTAGGCGGGCCGCGGCTCCTCGCAAAGCACCGTGACCTCGGCCGCGCGCACGCCCGCCTGGTCCAGGCTCTCGAGGAACTTGTGGCCAACCATGCCATGGCCAATGACGACGATCTTCATCGCGATGAATCCTTGATGGGGTGTGGTTTCCCGCGCGAGAGACGAGACCAGTCGTCATCTGGGCACTGCGCTGTGCCTTGCGGAAGGGGAGCGGCGCACGCCGTTATGCGCCGGGAGTGAACGCGACGCGCCAGAGGAGGCGCGCTGGTCTTGCATCAGGTACAGCAAGCACCGTGCCATGCCCAAAAGGCCGAAAAAGCCGTTGCCAGGTGGCTTGCATGCACTGCGGCGCGGCCGGGCGCACCATTGCGGCGCAACTTCGCGCCCCGCGGATGGCCGCGACAGTGCAAGAATCCGCCGGACAGGGCCGCATCCCCATGAAGCACCCGCTGGTCGCGCACTTGGCTTTCGCGCTGATCCTCGCGGGAGCGGCTGCGAGCGCCGGCGCCCAGGGCCCGCAGGAGCTGCAGGCGATCTACGCGCTCAATCGGCAGGCGGTGGAACTGTTGAACCAGGGCCGCTACGACGAGGCGATCGCCAGCGCGAAGAAGGCCGTCGGCGAGGCCGAGGCCCGGCTCGGCAAGGACCATCCGGGGCTGGCCGCCGCACTCTCGAACCTGGGGCAGGCCTATCTGGAGGGCGGGCAGTACGCACAGGCCGAGGCACCCTTGCAGCGCGCCGTCGACATCGGCCAGGGCAGCTGGGGCATGGGGCCAGCCGACATGGGCGCCCTCTTCAACAACCTGGGCTTGTTCTATGCCAAGGTGAACCGTCTCTCGGACGCCGAGCGCCTGTACAAGCAGGCCCTGGGGCTCGGGGACGGCATCGGCACGCCGCATCTCTTCGTCGCGGCCTGGCTCAACAACCTGGCGAATCTCTACATCCGCCAGGGACGCTTCCAGGATGCCTGGACCCTGGCCGAGAAGAGCATGGTGCTGCTGCCGCAGCGCGCCAACCGCGATCCGGCGGTGGCCGAGACCTTCAGCCTGATGGGATCGCTGCGAGCGCGAGAGAGCCAGTACGCCGATGCGCAGAAGTTCTTCGAATGGGCGCTGGAGATCCGGGAGCGTGCCTTTGGCGACAGCCACCCGGTGACGGCCAGTTCGCTGCATAGCCTGGGCGTGCTGCTGGCCGAGCGCGGCGAGTATCCGAAGGCCGAGGCACTGCAGCTGCGCGCGCTGGCCATCCGCGAGAAGCTGCCGGCCGACCATCCCGAGCTGGGCCGCAGCCTGATCGACCTGGGCGCGCTCAACCACGCCAGGGCCAGGCCGGCCGCCGCGCAGGCCTACTTCGAGCGCGGCTTCGCCAACCTGCGTGCGCGCATGGCGCAGTACTTCGGCTTCATGAGCGAGGACGACCGGCTCGGCTTGCAGGGCGACGCCCGCCGCTACTTCTCGAGCTACTTCGATTTCGTGCTGGCCTATGCCCGGCAGCAGCCGCACCTGGCCGGCGGCATGTACGACGCCGCGCTGATGCGCAAGGGCATGGTGGCCGTCAGCATGCGCGCCCTGCTCGCGCACATCGAACGCGAAGGCGATGCGCGCGCGCTTGCCCTGGCCGCGCAATTGCGCGAGCGCCGCACCTTGCTGTCGAACCTGCGGCGCCGCGGCGTGACGGGCGAGGCGGTCGAGCGGCTGGCGCGCGAAGGGGCCGAACTTGAACGGCAGCTGGCCAGGCGTTCAGCGGCATTCGCTTCGCAGCAGGAGCAAGGCGCGAAGCCCGTTTCCTGGAAGAGCGTGCGCGCGGCACTGAAGCCGGATGAAGCGGCCGTCGAATACCTTGGCTTCGAATCGCGGCGGCGCCGCCTTTTCGTGGCGCTGGTGCTGACGCCCGGCGACGGTCCGCCGCAAGTGCTGGCCCTCGGCGACGCCGACAGCCTGGCCGAGCCCATGAGGGACTACCGGCGCCGCGCGGGGCTGGAGCGCGATCCGGCGCCGGCCGGCGCGCGCAGCTTCTACGACGCCTTCTGGAAGCCGCTGGAGCCCACGCTGCGCAGCGTCAAGCGCATCCACCTGGCGCCGGACGATGTGTTGAACCAGGTCGCCTGGGCCACCGTCGCGGACGACAAGGGCTTGCTGGGCGAACGGCTCGATCTGCGTTTGCTGTCGAGCACGCGCGACCTGCTCGCGCCGCAGGAGATTGCGGCGGTGAAGAGCGCCGTACTGGTCGGCAACGTGGACTTCGGCGTCAGCGCCGCCCCGGTGTATGCCGCCCTGCCGGCCACGCGCGAGGAGATCGGCGCCTTGTCGCGCCTGCTTGCCGACGCCGGCTGGCGGGTGGTGCGCATGGAAGGCAAGGCCGCGACCGAGTCCCTGTTCAAGAAGGAAGTGCGGCATCCACGCGTCCTGCATGTGGCCAGCCACGGCTTCTTCGAGCAGCCACAGCGCGCCGAGGCGCCCGACGATCCCATGCTGCGCTCCGGCCTCGTGCTCGCCGGCGCCAATGCCGGCGCATCGGGCACGCATGAAGACGGCGTGCTCACCGCGCTGGAAGCGTCGACGCTCGACCTGCGCGGCACCGAACTGGTCGTGCTGAGCGCCTGCGAAACCGGCGTCGGCAGCGTGCTGCAGGGCGAAGGCGTGTTCGGCCTGTGGCGCGCCCTGGAACTGGCGGGCGCGCAAAGCGTGATGATGAGCCTGTGGAAGGTGCCCGACGAGGAGACGCGGGTGCTGATGGAGCTCTTCTATCGAAAGTGGCTCTCCGGCATGGACAAGCACCTCGCGCTGCGGGATGCTCAGCTGGAGCTGCGCCAAAGGACGATCCGGGATTGGGGCCGCGACCGGCCCCAGCTGTGGGGCGCTTTCGTGCTTGTGGGGCGTTGAGAGACGCAAGGAGGTATCGCGATGAGACATCCGATCCTGGCCACCCTGCTGCTGGCCGCCGCACCGCTGGTGGCGGCGCATGCGCAATCGATCTATTCGGATCCCGCTGGCCGCTACACCCTGCAGGTGCCGAGCGGCTGGAAGGTCGAGCCGCAGGGCGGCGGCGTGTCTCTGCTGAAGGGCCCTGCCTACGCAAGCGTGCTTACGGCCGGAGGCCGCGGCGCACCCAAGGGCATGGTCGAGGCGCTCGCGCAGCGGGTCTCGTCGCAGTGGCAGCACTTCACCGGCACCAGTGCGGGCGACGCGCAGCTCGGCGGCAAGCCGGGCGCGTACGCCTGGTTCACCGGCGTCAATCCGCGCGGCACGGAGGGCGTGCTGAAGATCGCCGCCACGGTGGACGGCGAGATCGGCTACGCGATGCTGATGTCCGCACCGCGCAGCGAGTTCGCAGCCTACAAGGGGGATCTGGAGCAGATCGAGGCCGGGTTCCGCTTGACTTCGGGAGCGCGTCGATGATGTCCCCGCCCTATTTTCTTGGCGCCGTCGTCGCGCTGGGGCTGGTGGTCTGGGCCGCCTTCTACATGCTCGGCTCGCCGCTCAATCCGGCCGAGGCGGTCGTGATGGTGGGCCTGTGCGGCGTGCTTGCGTACGGTGTGAACGCGGCGGTCCGGCGCTTTTTCATGCACAAGGAAAAGGAAAGGGTGCCGGCAGCGCACGACGCGCGAACATCGAAAGTCCATCACGCAAGGACGCGGACAGGAAGCAAGCGGAAGAAAAGGCGGCACTGAGGGCAGCTTCCCGATGACTGGCACACCGAAGGGCCTTCTCTTCTTCCTGGTACTGGGGCTTGCCTGCGCCGGGGCAGCGCTGGCACAAGGCCAGGCGCTGGCCTGCACCGCCGACCCGCCGGTCGTGGAGGTCGGGGGAACGGTGATGCTGCGAGCGTGGACGGATGCCAGCACGGATGTCACCTGGCAAGTGTCGACCGGCACGCTCGAGGAGGCAGGCTCGGGCAAGCAGCGGGTCTGGCGCCTTCCCAAGCGGACCGGGCGCTTCACTGCCGGCGCAGCATCGACATCGAGCGCAGGCCTTGCACCTTGCTCGCTCTCGGTCTTCGTAGTGAGCGATTCGCGCGCCACTCCTTCCCCTCCTTCCCCTGCGCCCGGCAAGCGGGAAACAGGAACGATGTTCCTCGTCCAGGGCCAGGCGGAGCCCGCCGGCTTCGGCCTGTACAGCTACTTCCTTCTCGGCGCACCGCCGGACAACGAGCACGCCCGTGAACGGGTGCTGAAGGCGATCGATGCCTTCCTGAGGATGACCCCTTCGCTGACGGCGCTGGAGGGGCTGTTCGAGCGCGGCGAGCTGAATGCCAACCAGATGCCGGTGGACGCGCCGGACGCAAGGCCCAGCGCACAGTGGATCCTGGAGCACTACGACTACGCCCGCGCACGCGCCATCCTTGCGCGCATCGACGGCACCCTGCGCCAGGGCCCCTACCTGGTCTCGGTGCTCAAGCCCGTCGGCACGCGCGGCGCCATGCCCGAGCCCGTGCTTGTGCAGGACCTCTCTGCGGTGCCTGCGCATCTGGTGGGCGACTGGTACCGGCTCTTTCTCAACCAGGCTTCGCAGGAGCATTTCTGGGAGAGCCAGAAGCTCGAGGCCGTCGGCGTGCGCATGCGCACCATCATCGGGGTGCTGGCGCTGGGGCTGCCCGATGTGCAGGGGGCGGTGAAGCAGTGGGTGAAGTGGGGCAAATAGAAGCGAGGCGCCAGGCTACTGATTCGCCTGCAGCATGGCAGCCATCTTCTGGTGGATCAGGTTGATCGCCTTCAGGGGGCGAATCATCACCTTGAACTCGGTGATCCTGCCTTCCTCGTTCCACTTGATCATGTCGACGCCATTGATGCCGATGCCGTCCAGCTCGAGTTCGAACTCGAGCACCGCGTCTTGCGTGCCCTCGATTTCGCGGACGTAGCGGAACGACTCATTGAAGAAGACATGGAACGCAGCGGCGAGATAGGTCTTCGTGATGGCCTTGCCGACTTGCGGCGTGTGCACCACCGGGGAATGGAAGACGGCATCGTCGGCAAGAAGCGCGTCGAGGCCGCGCACATCGCGCTCCTTGACGAGCTGATGCCAGGTCGCGATCGGATTGGACGGCATGGAGGGGCCCTGGGTGAATGTAGGACGGCATACCTCGAATTGGGGAGGCGCAGCTTAAGCCGATCTTAAGGGTCCGGGCGGAGACTGATGTTGCGAAAGTAACTCTTTCGAACTACCTGCAACAAACCCTGAGGAGTCGCCCCATGGCCGTCACCGTCAATCAAGCAGACCTCGAGTTCATCCTCGCGCAGATCAAGATTGCCGAGGCGCACGCCGCCGGGCAACCGCTGTTTGGACCCGGAGGCCTGGTGCCGGCCTACAACGTCAGCTTTGGCCTGCGCACGGTCGATGGCACGTACAACAACCTGCTTCACGAGACCTGGGGCGCGGCAGACCAGCAGTTCCCGACGCTGATGGATCCGGTCGTGCGGCCGGGCGAGACATTCGATCCGGATGGCCCCGGCCCGGCACCTGCGATCCCGTCGTCGTACGCGCCTTCGGACGACCCTGGCTCGGTGGTCTTCGACTCGAGCATTCGGACCACCTCGAACCTGATCGTCGACCAGACCCTGGGCAACCCGGCCGCGATCCTCACGGCACTGGATCGCGCCGGTTCGGCCAATCCAATGGACGACCTCGTTGCCGTCACCGCCATCTACCAGACCTTCAAGCCCGCCTCCGATGCCGAGTACCAGGCCCGCGTCGTGGCGCAGAACGCCCGCGCCGCCGCGGACGACCTCGGCGATGGCGATCCCGACACGCCCCCGTCCCCGGAAGAGCAGGCAGCCCTCGATGCGGCCGCCGCCGCGGACGCCGCGCATGCGTTGACGGTGACTGACCTGGAAGAGGCGCGCGCGATACGCGACGCCGCCGTCGAGCCCTTCGGCATCGTGATGGAAGGCGACAACGTCAGCCTGCCCAACGTGTCGCCGGACGTCGGCCTCTCGGCCTCGTTCAATTCCTGGTTCACCCTCTTCGGCCAGTTCTTCGACCACGGCCTCGACCTGGTCAACAAGGGCGGCAGCGGCACGGTCTTCATTCCCCTGCAGCCGGACGATCCGCTCTACGTCCCCGGCAGCCACACCAACTTCATGGTGCTGACGCGCGCCACCGTTTCCGCCGGAGCGGACGAGATCATGGGAACGGCGGATGACATCCGCCCGGTGAACACCACGACCTCCTTCGTCGACCAGAACCAGACCTATGCCTCGCATTCCTCGCACCAGGTGTTCCTGCGCCAGTACGAGATCGTCGAGGGCCGGCCGCTTGCGACCGGCAAGCTGATCGAAGGCGGCAATGGCGGCATGGCGACCTGGGGCGAAGTCAAGGCGCAAGCCCTGCTCCTGGGCATTGAGCTGACCGACTTCGACGTGGGCAGCGTGCCTCTGCTGCGGACGGATCAATACGGCAACTTCATTCCCGACGCCGCCGGCTTCGCGCAAGTGATCACGGGCATCGGTCCCGACGGCATTCCGAACACCGCGGACGACATCGTCGTGTCGGGGACGCCGGGTGCCCCTGTCAACCCGACCACGGCGCTCGCACTTCGCACCGGACACGCCTTCCTCGCCGACATTGCGCACGAAGCGGTGCCGATCGGCAAGATCGCGGACGGCGACATCACGATCGGCCTGGGCAACCCGGGCAACGGTGATACGGAGTACGACAACGAACTGCTGGACGCCCACTTCATCGCCGGCGATGGGCGCGTCAACGAGAACATCGGCCTGACGGCCGTGCACCACGTCTTCCATGCCGAGCACAACCGCATGGTCGACCACAACAAGGCAGTCATCCTGGCCGGCGCGAACACTCCGGCGGGCCTGGCTTTCCTCAACGAGTGGCTGCTCGACGACGTCGCAGCGCTGCCCGCGGACCTGGGCACCCTGAACTGGGACGGCGAGCGCCTGTTCCAGTCCGCCAAGCTCACGACCGAGATGCAGTACCAGCATCTGGTGTTCGAGGAATTCGCGCGCAAGGTCCAGCCGCAGATCAACCCCTTCGTGGTTCCCGACGGCTTCGACGTCACGATCAATCCATCGATCGTCGCGGAGTTTGCGCACGTTGTTTACCGCTTCGGTCACTCCATGCTGACCGAGTCGATCGACCGCTTCGATCCGAACTTCAATCCGGACCATATCGGCCTCATCCAGGGCTTCCTCAATCCGGTGGCGTTCGACAGCGAGCACGCGATCACCGATGACGTCGCGGCGGGCGCGATCATCCGAGGCATGACGCGCCAGGTCGGCAACGAGATCGACGAGTTCGTGACCAGCGCACTGCGCAACAACCTGCTCGGGCTGCCGCTCGACCTGGCGACCATCAACCTGGCACGCGGCCGGGACACGGGGGTGCCGTCGCTCAACGCCGCCCGGCGCGAGTTCTACGACGCGACCAACAACGCCGCAGAGCTGCGGCCCTACGACAGCTGGGTCGACTTTGCCGGCAACCTCAAGCACGAAGCGTCGATCATCAATTTCATTGCGGCCTACGGCACGCATAGCCTGATCACCGGGCAGACCACGATCGAGGGCAAGCGCGACGCAGCGCTGACGATCATCACCGGCGCCTCGGTCGGCGGATTCCTGGTTCCGGACGACGCCGTCGACTTCCTCAACGGCACCGGCGCCTGGGCGAGCGGTGACAACGGCGTGACCATCACCGGCCTGGACAACGTCGACCTGTGGATCGGCGGCCTGGCCGAGAAGATCCTGCCCTTCGGCGGCATGCTCGGCTCGACCTTCAACTTCGTGTTCGAGCAGCAGATGGAGAACCTGCAGAACGGCGACCGCTTCTACTACCTGCAGCGCCTGGACGGCCTGCACCTGTTCGGCGAACTGGAGAACAACTCCTTCGCCGAGATGATCATGACCAACACGAACGCGACGCACCTGCCGTCGGACGTGTTCTCGACGCCGGGACTGGCCCTCGAGGTGGATCAGTCAAGGCAGTTCAACGACATCGACGGCGACGGTGATCTGGAGAGCCTCGACCCGGTCGGCGGCGGCATCCTGACGCCGCTGGTGGTTCGCAACAATCCTTCCACGCCCGGCACGGACACCAACTACCTGCGCTACACGGGCGACCAGCACGTGATGCTCGGCGGCACCGAGGGCAATGACATCATAATCGCCAGCGAGGGCGACGACACGATCCATGCCGACGGCGGCAACGACACCCTGGAGGGCGGCGCCGGCAACGACATCATCAACGCCGACGACGGTGACGATGTCGTCCGGGACCTGGGCGGCGACGACAACATCAAGGCGGGCAACGGCAACGATGTGGTGCACGGCGGCCCGGGCCTGGACCTGATCATGGGTGGCGCCGGCCAGGACTTCATCGTGCTGGGCACGGATGCAGGCTCCGAAGTCTTCGCCGGAGAAGGCAACGACTTCGTTCTGGGCAGCAAGAACGCCGAGCGCATCCTGGGCAACGAGGGCGACGACTGGATCGAGATGGGCACCTTCGACGGCGCGCCCGGCGACAACTTCGACGAGATCTTCGCGCGCGACGGCGTCCTGGGCCACGACGTCTTCCTCGGTGACGGCGGCTTCGACGAGTTCATCGCCGAGGGCGGCGACGACATCATGGTCGGCAGCCCCGGCCGCGGCAAGCTGGCCGGCATGTCCGGCTGGGACTGGGCGACCTACAAGGACAACACCTTCGGGGTGGATGCCGACCTGACCCGCGCCATCGTGTTCGACGAGAACCCGAATCCGCCGCAGAACGGCACGCTCGACGGCTATGAAGCGGTCGAGGGCCTGTCCGGCACGAGGTTCAACGACATCCTGACCGGCGCCGACACCATCGCCGAAGAGCGGCTGCCCTTCGCCCAGGGCGGCACGGAGGGCTATGCCGGCAGCGCGCTCGACGCGGCCGGCATCGCCCGCATCGCCGGCCTCCAGGCCGTGCTGGGCACCGGCGTCACCAGCTTCATCGCTGGCGACATCATCCTCGGCGGCGACGGCAGCGACGTGATCACCGGCCGCGGCGGCGACGACATCATCGACGGCGACAAGTGGCTCGACGTGCAGGTCGGCGTCTTCGCCGCCGACGACCCCTTGCACACCGGCACCCCGATCGCGCTTCACAACAGCCTGAAGACGCTCGTCAACGCCATGTTCGCGCGGCAGATCAATCCCGCGCAGTTGGGGATCGTGCGCACGATCAGGACGGATGACACGACGGGCGACATCGACACGGCCGCCTACCTGGGCCCGCTGGCCAACTACGCATTCGGCATCGACGGCGATGGAAGGCTCACCGTGACCGACGTCGGGATCGACCCGATCGAAGGCACCGACACGCTGAGCGGCATCGAGCGACTGCAGTTCACCGACGCCACGCTCGGCATCATCACTGGCACTGCCGGCAACGACACGCTGAACGGCACAGCCGGCGCCGACCTGATGCTCGGCCTGGGCGGCAACGACATCCTGAACGGCCTCGGCGGGGACGACGTGCTGATCGGCGGGACGGGCAACGACACGCTCAACGGCGGCCTGGGCAACGACACCTATGTCTTCGGCCTGGCGGACGGCAGCGACACGATCAACGAGCCCGTGAACGCGACGAGCGGCGGCACGGCCGATCGCATCGTGATCCAGGCCAACGGCGCGGCGCTCACGGGGCTCAATGCCTCGGACAGCAGCACCAGCAACACCGCCGGCAACCTGGTTCTCAACTTCAACGGGCAGACGGTCACCGTCAACGGCCACTTCACCGGCGCCAATGCCGAAACCGGCGTGGAGCGCATCAACTTCAACGGCGGCACCTTCGCGGGCTACCTGCTCGGCGTGGACGACTACCTCATCACCAGGCAGCAGGGTGATGTGGACCTCTCCGCTTCGACGGCCAACAACCTCATCGTTGGCGATACGGGCATCGACGAACTCACCGGCGGCAGCGGCAACGACCTGATCTTCGCGGGCGGCGGCGCGATCGGCGCCGAACAGCTCAACGGTGGTGCCGGCGACGACCTGCTGGTCGGCGGCTCCGGCGTTCTGGGCGACGTGCTGGACGGCGGCCTGGATCTGGACACGATGGTCGGCCTGGGCGGCAGCGACACCTACATCGTCGACGAACTGGGCGATGTGATCGTCGAAGCGGCAAACGCCGGCACGGACGAGGTCCAGACCGAACTGATCGCCTACTCGCTCGAGCTCATCGCCAATGTGGAGAACCTGACGTACACCGGCATCGACGCGGATTCCTTCACCGGCACCGGCAACGCGCTCAACAACGAGATCACCGGCGGCGACCTGGCCGACACGCTGAGCGGGCTGGGCGGCAACGACACGCTCAACGGCGGCCTGGGTGCCGACAGCCTGATAGGCGGTGACGGCAACGACCAGCTCAATGGCGGCGACGACGACGACACGCTGGACGGCGGCATCGGCAACGACACGCTGGACGGCGGCGCCGGCAACGACACGCTGACCGCGGGTGCCGGCAACGACAACCTGTTCGGCGACGACGGCAACGACGTCCTGGACGGCGGCATCGGCAACGATGCGATGAACGGCGGCGACGGCGACGACACCTTCCTGGTGGACAGCGCCACGGACACCGTCGCCGAGGGCGGGGGCGGCGGCACCGATACCGTGCAGTCGAGCGTCACCTACACCATCACCGACGCAGACGTCGAGAACCTCACCCTGCTGGGCACCGGCAACATCAACGGCACCGGCAACGGGTCGGCCAACGTGCTCACCGGCAACTCCGGCAACAACGTCCTGACGGGCGGCGGCGGCACCGACACCGCGAACTACGCGGCGGCCGCGGCGGCCGTGACGGTCTCGCTGGCGGCGGTCGGCGCGCAGGCCACCGGCGGCGCGGGCAACGACACGCTCTCGAGCATCGAGAACCTGGTTGGCAGTGCCTTGGGCGACACGCTGACGGCGGGCGCCGGCGCCAACCTCCTGAGCGGAGGCGGGGGAAACGACACGCTCAATGCGACGGTCGACAACGTCCGCGACACGCTCGACGGCGGCGCCGGCACCGACACCGCCAACTACTCGGCCTACGGGGCGAACCTCACGGTGAACCTGGGCGGGGCGGCACCGATCGTCGTCGGGGGCACGGGCAACAATGCGGCCAACTCCGACGTGGTGGTGGCGGTCGAGAACTTCACCGGCGGTAGCGGCAACGACACGATCACCGGCAGCACCGCCGCCAACGTCCTGAACGGTGGCGCTGGCGCCGACACCTTCAACTACACGATCGGCGGGGGCGCCGACACCATCGTCGGGGGTGCCGGCAACGACACCTTGAACATCACCGGGGCCGCGAACAACGATGTGCTGGATGTCGTCTTCAACGGCGCCATCACCGGCTTCGAAGGCGGCACCGTGACCGGCGTCGAGTCGATTACCGCGAACCTGGGCGGCAATGCCGACACGCTCTCGTACGCGGGCTCGGCAACAGCCGTCACCGTCAACCTGACGACGAACTCGGCGTCCGGCTTCACCTCGATCGCCAGCATCCTGAACGTGACCGGTGGCTCGGGCAACGACACGCTGACGGGAACCAACGGTGCCAACACCATCATCGGCGGCATCGGCGCCGACACCCTGAACTCGGGAGGCGCGAACGACAACGCCCAGGACATCTTCAGGTTCAGCGCGGGCAACGAGTTCGGCGACACGGTCAACAACTTCGACGCCAACAACGGCGCGGCGACAGACGACCGGATCGAGTTCGCCGGCGCCTTCAACGGCGGAGCCACGGACTGGGACGACGGCAGCAACGACAACAACTTCACCTTCGGCCAGAGCAACGGGGGAGCGGGCACGGTGAACGTGACGATCGGGCAGAACAACGGCAACGTCGAGGCGCTGCTGTTGACAGGTGCCGTTGCCGCGGAAGGGGTTCTCAATGCGAGCCTGAACAGCGCAGCGGCTGTTTCGGCGGCATTCAACGCCGAGTTCGTCATGGGCGGTTCCGGCCCCGGCGGCTCCGTCGCCAACGGCGAAGACGCACTGCTGGTGATCAACGACACCAACGGGAACAGCTTCTCCCTCTGGCAATGGGTGCAGGCCGGCGGCGGGGAAACCGCAGATACGGAACTGACCTTCATCGGCACCTTCAATGCCAACGCCGCGGTGACCTTCGACAACTTCGACATCGTCTGAGCTACTGCAAGCCAAGGGACGGAGCAGGGCACGCCCTGCTCCGCGCAACTGGAGGAGACTGATTCATGAAGTCGCTTTGGGCCGGGTTGAAGCCGCTTTTCTTTCACCTGGCGATCTTTTCGTTCGTCATCAACCTGCTGTACCTGGTCCCTGCCCTCTTCATGCTGCAGGTGTTCGACCGGGTGATTCCCACCAACAGCCGGGAGACGCTCTGGGTCCTGCTGGGAGGCGTGGGGGCGGCGCTGGCCATCCTGTTCGTGCTCGACTACGTGCGCCTGCGCCTGCAGCACCTCATCGGCAACGTCGTCGATGAGCGGCTCTCGCCGCCGGTGGTGCATGCGGTCGTCACGGTGGCCGCGCGCTCACGGCTGAATTCGCGGCCTGACGCGATGCGCGACATCGCCACGCTGCGAAGCCTGTTCTCGGCCAACGGATTGACGGCCCTGATGGACGCGCCGTGGATCGTCGTCTACGTGGCCGTCATCGCCGCCTTTCACCCGGCGCTGGGCTGGGGCGCCGCCGCGGCCGCCGTCGTGATGATCGGCCTGGCCTGGCTCAACGACCGCGTGAACCGCAAGGCGCTCGATGCGGCTCAGCAGGAAACACGCCATGCCGCGCGCTACGTGGAAGGATCGCTGCGCAACGCCGAGGTGCTGCAGGCCATGGGCATGACCGAGCGCCTGCTGGGCCGCTGGCGCAAGCAGCAGGACGAGGCCCTGGCCCTGCAAGGCAGCACCAGCCACATGAGCGTGAGCTTCAGCGCCGCGTCGAAGTTCCTGCGCCAGGCGGTGCAGGTCATGATGATGACGATCGGCGCCTACCTGGTGCTCACGCAGGCCGCGTCGGCCGGGGTGATGATCGCCACCACCGTGCTGCTCGGCCGCGCCCTGCAGCCGGTGGAGCAGATCGTCGGCAGCTGGCGCGTGCTGAACGAAGCGCGCTCGGCCTATCGCCGCCTGCGGGAGCTGTGCACGCATCTCGGCAGGGACGAGCCACGCTTGTCGCTGCCTCGCCCGGCCGGCCAGTTGCGGGTCGAGGGCGTCTCGTTCCGTGCGCCGGGTTCGGAGAAGCTGGCGCTGTCGGGCGTGTCGCTGAGCCTCGCGGCCGGCGAGGCCCTGGCCATCATCGGCCCCAGCGCCGCCGGCAAGTCGACCCTGGCGCGCCTCCTCACGGGCATCTGGCATCCGACCATCGGATCGATCCGGCTGGACGGCAACGACCTGTCGACCTGGTCGCGCAGCGAGCTCGGACCCTGGATCGGCTACGTGCCGCAGGACGTGGAGTTGTTCGACGGAACGGTGGCCGACAACATCGGGCGCCTCGCACAGCCGGATGCGCAGGCCGTCATTGCCGCCGCCAGGCGTGCCAATGCGCACGAGATGATCGTGCAGCTGCCGCAGGGCTACGACACGCCCATCGGCGACGGCGGGACTCGCCTGTCGCCCGGGCAGCGCCAGCGCATTGCCCTGGCCCGCGCGATGTACGGCGACGTGCGCCTGCTGGTGCTCGACGAACCGAACGCGAGCCTGGACTCCGAGGGCGAGATCGCGCTGGCGCGCGCACTGAGCGGTTTGCGCGCCGAGGGCGTGACCTCGATCGTCGTGACGCACCGCCCTTCCCTGGTGGCGCACGTCGACAAGATCCTCATCCTCGAGGCTGGCCAGGTGAAGCAGTTCGGGACGGCCGGCGAAGTGATGAAGACCATGCAGAAGCAGGCGCAAGCGGCACTGACCGAGCGCGCGGCCTGAGGAACCAATGATGCACGCACAAACCTTGTCACCCGGCAGCATGGAACCACCACGCGAGGCCAGCGAACGGCAGATCAGGCGCCTGGTCGCCGTGGGCCTGTGGACGGAGCTGGTCATCGTCATTCCACTGGCCTTGTGGATCGGGCTCGCGCCGCTGGCCATGGCGGTGGTGGCACCGGCGCATGTCAAGGTCGATCTGAACCGGCGCCCCGTGCAGCACCTGGAAGGCGGCATCGTGCGCCAGGTGCTCGTGCGCGACGGACAGAAGGTCAAGGAAGGCGAGCCGCTGGTCGTCTTCGGTGACGTGGGTGTCGAGGCCGACCGCAACCGGATCGGCTACCGTCTCGCGGTTGAGCGCACCACGCAGGAGCGGCTCGACGCAGAGCAGCGCCGCGCGGCCCGCCTGGTGTTCTCCGATGCACTGCAGGCCGAGGCCCGCCGCGATCCGCGCTTGCAGGACGCCCTGGCCAAGGAAGCCGCCCTGTTCGCTGCGCGCCAGCACTCGCTGAACAGCGAACTGGCATTGATGAAGCAGCTGCGCCAGCGCGGGCAGCAGGAAATCGGCGCGCTGGAGGCGCAAGGTGCCAAGGCGCAGGAATCGCTGGCCCTGCAGCGGCACGAGCTGGAATCCAACCGGGACCTGGTGCGCGAGGGCTTCGTCTCGACCGCACGCATCAACCAGATCGAAGCCTCCGTGGCGGACTACACCGCGCGGCTGGAGGAGCGCCGCTCCGAGCTGGCGCGTGCCCAAGGGCGGCTGGTCGACGCCGACATCAAGACCAACGCGATCATCAACGAATACGTCCGCTCCGCCAGCGACCAGCTCAAGACGACGGTGGCGCGGGTGAGCGAGATCGAGCAGGAGCTTCGCAAGTCCGAAGACGCGACTACGCGCCAGGTCGTGCTGGCGCCGGCGGCCGGCGAGGTCATCGACCTGAAGTTCAGCTCGCCGGGCGCTGTCGTGCGCCCCGGCGAAACCATTGCCGAGATCGTGCCGAGCAACACCGCGCTGATGATCGAGGCGCAGATTCGCCCGGAAGAAGTCAACAACGTCATGGTGGGGCAACACGCCCGCATCAAGTTCACCGCCTTCAAGTACCGCAACGCCACCATGGTGACGGGCAAGGTGACTTACGTATCGGGCGACCGTTTCACCGACAAGGCCTCGCAGCTACCCTACTACAGCGTCTCCATCCTGGCCGATGCCGAGTCGGTGAAGGCGGTGGGCGACCTGACGCTGCAGGCCGGCATGCCGGCCGAGGTGTATATCGACGGCGGGTTCCAGACCGCGCTCCAGTACCTGGCGGAACCGATCACTTCCACCTTGCGCCGGGCCGCCCGGCAGATGTGAGCCGCAGGCGCTAGACATGATGGCCCGACCTCGCAGTCGGGCAGAAGAGATTGGGTAGATGGAACGGTCTGCCTCCTGCAGGAGTACCGTGGGTTGCGCACTGCGAGTGCGCCGAGCCACATGCAGAGCACCCGAGGGTGTGATCTGCAGCTTTGCACAGGAGGCAGACATGGAAGAAGTTAGCACGGTTTATGTTGGTCTGGATGTCCATGCGCAGTCCACGGCGATCGCGGTGGCGCACGCCGGGCGCGAGGCTCCACGGTTTGTCGGCACGGTCGGTGCTCGCCTGAGCGAGCTCATCAAGCTCGCTGGCTTTGTGTGGGATCTGGGCCACCAGGTCACCCCGAAGGCGTCAACCTCTGCCGCGCAGCAACATTGAATTGATTGCGTTCACACCGCACCGCAACCTCGACGAATGCACACGATAGGGGAACCCTCGACCGGGCTATGTGGGCATCCACCCGGATGATCCCCGTCACTAGAGCGAGGCAGCCCCGCGACGCAGCCATGTAATGCGGTACCCAATCCGCGGATATCAGCGTGATTCATCGTCGTTAAAGCTGCATGCGTCGAGTCCAGGGTGCCGGTGTGACGCCGTTTTAACTTCACCGTCGGTCCCATCCGGCTATCGCGAAGCTTCGCGAGGAAAAATCTCGCGCCCCCTTGACAAAACGGGCCATATCAGCCCGGAAACCAGACCTCGGCCCGCAGGCCGCCCAGCGGCGATTCGCGCAGATGCACCTTCGCGTGGTGGGCCTGCGCCACGGCCTCCACGATCGACAGCCCGAGCCCGACGCCACGCGCATCGGCGCGGCCGAGGCGGTTGAAGCGCTGGAACGCTTCGGCGTGCCGGCTGGCCGGGATGCCCGGGCCGGCATCGTCGACGGCGAGCATGGTGGCCTGGCCGTGGCGAGCACTGCCGACCTCGATGCGGCCGCCAACGGGCGTGAAGCGGATTGCGTTGGCGAGCAGGTTATGCAGCAGCAGGTGCAGGCCGAACTCGACGGCGGGCAACTCGGCCACCTCGAATCGCGTCTTCAGCGAGACCTGGCGTTCGGCCGCCTCGGGCCCCAGGTCGGACATCACGCCGCGATAGATCTTTTCCAGGCTCACGGTGCGCAGCACATGTCCGCTGGCCAGCGCAAGGCTGTCGATGCGGGCGAGATCCAGCAGCCGGTCCAGCAGGTAGCTGGCCTGGTCGATGCCCGACATCATGGCGCGCAGCGATGCAGACAGTTCCCTGGGCGATCCGGCCAGCGAGCCGGCCAGCTGGGCCTGCGCGCGCAGTCCGGCCAGCGGCGTGCGTAACTCGTGCGCGGCAATCGTCGTGAACTCCCGCTCGACGGACAGCACCTGCCGGAAGCGGCCGAACAAGGCGTTGATCGACTCGACCATCGGCTTGAGTTCAGTCGGCGGGTTCGCGGCATCCAGCTCGGTGAGGTCGAGCGCATTGCGTTCGCGCAGCTGGGACGCGTAGCCGTCGACGGAACGCAGGGCGCGGTCGAGCAGCCACCAGGTGCTGACGGCAATCAGCAGCAGCGGAACCGCCAGCAAGGCCAGGAAGTAGCCGGTGACGGTGCCGATCGCGACATGCCGGTCGCTCATGCGTTCGGCGATCTGGATGACCATGCCGCCGTGCGGCGTCGCCTCGGTGTAGGTGCGGACGTCCTCGCCCTCCAGCTTTGCCCGGCCGAAGCCACGCTCGGCAAGCGGCCGCAGTGGACCGCTCGAGGGCGCATCGTGACCCTGGAGCAGAAGGCGCCCATCGAGTGACCAGATCTGGTAGCGATAGGGCGCGTCGCTGGACGCTTCCTCGGTGTGTATCTGGACCACGCCGCCGCGGCCCTCGACAAGGTCTTCGCCGATCTTGTCGTGCTCTGCGAGGGCCTGGACGGTGTGCGCCAGCGCGACAAGCCGCGCGTCCAGCACCTTCTTGTCGCCCAGGTGGTCGGCGCGGTACATGGCGGCGCCACCGGCCAGCAGGGTGGTGGTGCACACGAAGGCGGAGATCGCCACCAGGCGCCGGCGCAAGGACCAGGCGGCGAAGGCCCTAGGCATTCGGGTTTTCGGGGCCGAGCTGGTAGCCGACGCCTCGAACCGTCTGGATCAGGTGCGGCGAGAACTTGCGCCTCAGGTAGTGGACATGGACCTCCACCGCGTTGCTCTCGACCTCGGCGTCAAAGGTGTAGAGCGCCTCCTCGAGTTGGGCGCGCGAGAGCACCTGGTGCTTGCGGCGCACCAGGGTTTCCAACAGCCAGAACTCCTTGTTGGTCAGCGGCACCACGGCGCCATGCCAGGTCGCCGTGCGGTGAGAGGGGTACAGCTTCAAGGGGCCATGCTCCGGCTCGCACGCGCCGTGCGCCTTGCCCTCCCCCCGGCGCAACACGGCCCGGATGCGTGATGACACCTCGCCCAGGTCGATCGGCTTGACCATGTAGTCGTCGGCACCGATGTCCAGCAGGCTTATCCGATCCTGGATGCCGCCGCGCGCGGTCACCACGATCACGGGGACCGACAGGCCGCGCCTGCGGATGCTCTGCAGCAGCGCGTCTCCGTCGACATCGGGCAGGCCGAGGTCCAGCAGCAGGCAGTCGTAGTTGCAGGACGCCAGCGAGGCGAGGACCTCCTTGCCGGAACGGATCCAGTCCACGGCATAGCCGGACCGCACTAGGCCTTTGTGTACGGCGGTTCCCAGCAGTTCGTTGTCCTCGACCAAGAGCAGGCGCATGGCACAACCTTGTACGAAATGTTACGTAGTGTGCCCCCCCGTTTTGGCCGTGGGCAATAGGGAAAACTAGTTATTAGGTTGTAACGATTGGGCGCCCAACAAGAATGAGATACCCCTGAAATACCCCTAGTTCAGGAGTTTGCAATCGCCCTACACTCGCCTCGCGGTCGTGTAACGAGTTGTTCTTACATATCTCGAGAGGTTTCCATGCCCATCACCGTGTTAACGCGCTGTCTCCTCAAGATGACAACCTGCCTCGTACTTGCAGTCGGTTTGGCGGCGTGTGGCGGAGGTGGGGGCGCTTCCGGGGGCGGCGGAGGCGCAGGAGGCGGCGGCGACGACAAGACCGTGCCGTCTTCCCATCGCTTCAGCGGCGTCGTGTCGGGACTGGACGCGGGCGCGCAACTCAAGCTCAAGCTCAACGACAGCGAAGCGCTCACGGTGAGCGCCAATGGGCCATACAGCTTCGTCGCCAACCTGCCTTCCAATGGCAGCTACAACGTCACGGTGACGCAGCCCACAGGACAAACCTGCTCGGTTGCGAACTTCAGTGGTGCCGGCGTGACGGGCGATGTCAGCAACATCAACATCGTCTGCTCTACCGACTCCTTTGCCATCAGCGGTGTGGTCTCGGGCTTGGCTGTTGGTGCGCAACTGACGCTGAACAACAACGGGAGCGATCCACTGGTCGTCAGCGCCAACGGCACGATGAGCTTTGCCAAGCCGGTGGCCCACAACGGCAGCTATGTCGTCACGGTGGATGCGCAGCCTGCCGGCCAGACCTGCACCGTGAACAACGGGTCCGGCTCGGGGGTGACGAGCAATGTGGCGAACGTGAGCGTCGTCTGCTCGACCAATACCTACGGCATTGGCGGCAACGTGTCGGGCCTGGATCCGAGCGAGCAGGTCACGCTGAAAAACAATGGTGCCGATCTCCGGACGATCGGAAATGGTCCCTTCAGCTTCCCGACGCCGGTCGCTCACGGCGGCAACTATGCCGTGACGGTCGGCACCCAGCCGACGGGGAAGACTTGCACGGTCAGCAACGCGACGGGTTCAGGAGTGACGGGCGCCATCGGCGACGTCGCGGTTCATTGCTCGGCGATCACCTACAGCATCAGTGGCAGCGTTTCGGGCTTGCTTGCCGGCCAGCAGGTCACGCTCAAGAACAACGGCGACGATGAAACGCCCGTTGCCGGCAATGCCGGCTTCAGCTTCGCGACGCAGGTGGCCCACGGCGGCGGCTACGCCGTCACCGTGAGTACCCAACCCGCGGGTCAGACTTGCACGGTCAGCAACGGGACGGGGACCAATGTCGGCGCGCCGGTGACCACGGTGGCGATTGTTTGCTCTGTGCGGACGGCCTACGCCTATGTTGCATTGGCCGGCAGCAACGAGATCGGCCAGTACGTGATCGGTTCGGACGGTACGTTGACCTCGATGCCTGCCGTTGCGGCAGGAAACACGCCGACTTCGATCGCGGTGGACCCCTCGGGCCGCTACGCGTATGCCGCCAACTCGAATGGCGCCAACGTTTCGCAGTACGCCATCGGCTCGAACGGCTCACTCAGCCCGATGACCACCAATGCGACCGTGGCGGCCGGCAACGGCGCCCTGTTCATCGCCATCGCACCCAACGGTCTGTACGCCTACGTGGCAAACAGCCTCGACGACACGATCTCCCAGTACAGCATCGGTGCTGACGGGTCGCTCACTCCGTTGGCATCGGCCAGCGTGTCCGCGGGCGACTTCCCGAGATCAATCGCCGTGGACCCCACGAGTCGCTACGTCTACGTGGCCAACTACAACGACGGCACCGTCTCCCAGTACAGCATCGGCACCGGTGGCGCGCTCACCCCGATGGCCAATCCGACTGTGCCGGTGAGCACTGCGTACTCCGTTTCTGTGGGCCCCTCGGGGCGGTTCGCCTACGTCGCGAGCTTCTCTGGCAACAGCGTGTCCCAGTTCGCCATCGACGGCTTGGACGGCTCGCTGAGTGCCGTTGCTCCTGCAGTCCCGACAGGCGCCAGCCCGTATTCGATCGCCATCGACCCGACGGGCCGGTACGCCTATGTGCCGAACGCCAACGACGACACCGTTTCTCAATACGCCATCGACTCCGGCGC
Organism: Variovorax sp.; assembly: GCA_035476655.1. Lineage (GTDB taxonomy): Bacteria > Pseudomonadota > Gammaproteobacteria > Burkholderiales > Burkholderiaceae_C > Variovorax. Next base: position 2,212 of record DATILH010000200.1, on the reverse strand, counting down.
CGGCTCACTCAGCGCCATGGGCGCCGGCAGCGTGACAGCGGGACACATCCCCTCGTCGATCGCCTTGGACCCGACCGGGCGCTTCACCTACGTGGTCAACGCTGCTGACGGCAACATCCACCAGTTCGACGTCGCCCCGGCGGACGGCGCGCTGACTTACAGGAGCGATTCGGGTGGCCTCAGCAATCCGCAGTCGATCGTGACGACCAACGCGCGCTGACGCATCGCCTCATCGAAGCCGCAGTTGGTGGTCGGATTCGCCCTTGCGCATCTCGACGACTGCATCGAGCGCCTTGACCATCTCCACGAAGCTGGCGTGGCCGTGATCCTTCGTGTCGAAGGTCGGGTCGAGGCGCTTGATCATGTGCCAGGTCGCACCCTTGTTGACCCAGGCCTCGCCCATGGTCTCGGACAACAGGCGCACTGCCCGCTTGAGGATGTCGGCGGCAGGATCGACCGGCGCAGGTGCCTCGATCGGCTTTTCGGCCTCGCCCTCGGCAGGTTCCTCGACGAGGTTCTCGTAGTAGCGGAATTCGTGGCAGCTCTTGGCCCAATGACGATTGGTGTTCTTGCGCGTGCCTATGCCAACCAGCGTGCGGCCGGCGGCCTTGACTTTCTGGGCCACCGGCATGAAGTCGCTGTCGCCGCCGACGACGATGATCGTCCCGATGTGATCGAAGCGGCTCATGTCCTCCACGGCATCGAGGCACAGCTTGATGTCGGCACCGTTCTTGGCAGACGCGCCCGGTGAGAACAGCTGGATGAGCTCGACGCCGCCCTGAAGCAGCGCATCGCGGTAGCGCCCGAAGAACTGCCAGTTGCAGTAGGCGCGATTGATCGCGACGGGACCGAAGGAGGCCGCGAGTTCGACGACGGCCTGGATATCGATCAGGGGCTCCTGCGGCTTGAAGCGCGAATCGCCGCGGGCGTAGAAGCCTTCGCCGAACTTGCTTTCCGCGAGGCCGGCATGGAGGTTCTCGAAATCCCAGTACAGGGCAACAGAGCGACCGTCGTCGCCGTCGTTTCGGCTCATCTCACGCTCCTGCGAAAAGGCACAGTATCTTCGACGGCGCTACCAGGTGTACTTGGCGCCCAACCTCCAACTGGTCGACCTGTAGCCTGCGCTTGCGCTCGTGTATCCCACATTGCCCCATGCCGTCCAGCCGCGTGCGAGGTCGACATTGATGCCCGCCTTCACTTCGTAGCGGTCTTTCGGGTACATGTCCTTGAACGCGAAATGGTTGAAGACCTGCGTGCCGTTGACGGTGTCGTGCCACCAGTTCAGCGTCAGGTACGGCTGCAGCCTGCGGCCGTCGCCGCGCACCCATGTGCGGTAGGTGCGCACGCCCAGGCGCGAGACCCAGCCGCTGCCGTTTTCCCCGCTGACGCGGGTACCGTTGGGCTCGGTGATGTCGTCCTCGTCGTACTTCACATAGATGAGTTGGCCCTGTGGTTCGACCACCCAGTCGCTGCTTGCGATCTTGATGGCGTAGCCGGCCTCGCCGGAAAGCGCCAGTCCCTTGGCGTCGTACTTGACCTGCGGCAGCGAGTCGCCTTGCACCTTGTTGTTGAACCATCCGTAGCTGGCCCATGCGTCGACGTACCAGCCGAGCTTGTTCGCATCGTTCTGGTACCAGGTTGCGTAGGCGCCCAGGCTCCAACCTTCGACCTTGCCCCTGGCGCGCGCCGGGTTGCCTGCCGAGCTCGCGTCGCCATTGGATGAGCCGTAGGCCAGCATGCCTCCAAGATGCAGCCTGCCGGCTTCGCCTCCCACCGCCCAACGCGCGATGTCGGCGCCACCTTGAACCAGCATGCTGTCGGCGTCGACAGAGAAGTTGCCGTCGCCCGAATCGGAGTTCGTCTGCCTGTTGACGACGCGCAGCCAGCCAGAACGGCGCTGGGTGTCTTGGGTGTCGAAGCTTTGCGATTCGATCCACTGAGGCTCGCCCAGCCGATCGTGCAGGCTGTGCACGAACATGCCGACAGCCTGGCGTTGATTGGAGAGGTAGGCGCCGACCTCGGGACGATAGAGGGGAAGCGGAGGCGCAGGCGGTGCCGGGGGCAAAGGCGCCGGGGGAGGCACGGGGGCCGGTGGCGTCGGTGCGGGCGGCGGTGGCGTCGGTGCAGGGGGTGCCGGCGGTGGCGGTGGCGGTGGCGGTGGCGGTGGCGGTGGCGGTGGTGGCGGCGGCGGCGGTGGTGGTGGTGGTGGTGG
>DATILH010000199.1:0-13873 GCA_035476655.1 Variovorax sp. | reverse complement strand
CTGCAGTCCATGGGCGCCACCGAGATGCTGGTGGACGAGGTGGCCGAGGAGTTGGGCCTGGATCCGGTCGAGTTCCGACTGCGCAACGTGCTCAAGTCGGGCATGAAGAACAGCCAGGGCGCGATCCGCGGCGGCGCCATCCGCGCCGACGAGGTGATGCGCAAGCTGCAGGCGCACCCGCGCTGGAAAGACCGCGCCAGACAGAAGACCGAGTACGAGGCGAAGCACCCCGGCAAGCACTATGGCGTGGGCTTTGGCTGCGTGCAGAAGGGCTTCGGCACCGGCGCCGAATCCTGCTTCGTGAAGATCGAGCTCTCGCCCAGCGGTCGCATCTCGCTGCGCCACAGTGGCGCCGAGATGGGCACCGGCATGCAGACCTTCGCAGGCCGTGGTGTGCGCGCGCTGGCTGGGCCGCGCGGCCGACAGCATCGAGACCTCCGTCACCGGATGACCCGAGCTGCCGATGTTCGCCAGCGGCGACCCCTACCTGTCGAAGCAGGCGGACGAGGACAAGGCCATGAAGGATCCGAAGTGGACGCCGGCCTACTGCTCGCCCTCCAGCGCCAGCAATTCTGCCTTCTACTTCTCGCACGGGACGCGCGAGACAGCCCGCGTGCTGTTCGAGCATGGCTGGTGGCCCGCCGCGATGGCGATCTGGAGTGCCGGCATCGGCGGCGGCCAGGCGGCGCCGCACACGGTGCGCCGAGACGACGCGCGCTGGGTCGAACTGGCGCACCTGGCCGCCAAGGCGCACGAACTGGGCCTGGTGACGGGCGCCGTCGGCCACACCTTCAACCGATGGCAGTGGGCCGAGGCGGACTTCGAGGTCGGCGGCCAGAAGCAGCGGCGCCCGCTCGACGGACTTGCGGTGCGCCACGGCGACAAGGCCAGCGCCTACCGCCCGGTCATTCGCCAGAACGTGTTCTACCCGCCGGTGCAGCGCAACAACGCGGGCGTGACCTACTACGCCGCCATCGCCACCATCGCCGAGATCGCGGTCGACACCGCATCGGGCCAGGTCCAATTGCTGGAACACCACTCGGTACTCGAGTGCGGCAACCAGATCGTGCCGCAGCTCGTCTCGGGCCAGATCCAGGGCGGCATCGCCATGGGCATCGGCCACGCGCTGCACGAATACCTGCCGCTGTACGAGGACGGCCCCGGTAACGGCACCTGGAACTTCAACCGCTACCAGTTGCCGCGCGCGAGCGACGTGGCGGTGTGGAAGCAGAGCGCGCAGGTGCTGCCGCCGTTGTCGGACACCGACCCGCCCAAGGGCATGGGCGAGGTGGTGATGATTGCCATCGTGCCCGCCATCGTCAACGCCGTGGCCCATGCCATCGGCCATCGCTTCACGGAATTGCCGGTCACGGCGGAAATGATCAGGGAGGTTCTGCAATGAGACATCCTGGGTCAACCTGCCTCGCTGGAAGCGAGCTTGAGGGCGCCGAGGTGACGCTCGGGGTTATAGGGTGTGCGATCTGTCCAGGCGCGCCAGATGATGCTCGACTTCCTGCACGAGTACGCCCACCTCACCGGCTCGCGCCTGGGCTGCGGCATCGGCGAATGCCGTGCCTGCGTGGTCATCGTCGACAAGGACGACGGCAGCAGCGAGGAGCGGCGCACCTGCATCACCGGCGCGCACTTCTTCGCGGGCCGAAAGGTGCGCACGGTGGAGGGCCACGCGCAGCGCAACGAGAAGGGCGAGATCGTCGCGCTCTCGCCGGTGCAGCAGAAGTTCCTGGAGCATTACAGCTTCCAGTGCGGCTACTGCACGCCGGGTTTCGTCAACGGCGCCACGGTGCTCATCGAGCGGCTCAAGCGCAAGCCCATTGCCAAGAGCCGGGTGGAGTCGGAGATCACGGCGGCGCTCAACACCCACCTGTGCCGCTGCACGGGCTACGTGCGCTACTACCAGGCGGTGAAGGACCTGATCCTTGGCACGCCCGGCCTGACGACGGAGGGCTGAGAGCATGATCAAAATCCTCGTCCCCGTGCTGCTGGCGCTCGGTGCATTGGCCGGCTGCGGCGGCCCCAACGGCGACGGCAAGCCCGTGAAGGCCTCGCCGGAGCAGGTGGCGCGCGGCCGCTACCTGGCCCGCGCGGCCGACTGCGCGGCCTGCCACACGGCGCCCGGCGGCGCCCCCATGGCTGGCGGCGCGGCGCTCGAATCGCCCTTCGGCAAGCTCTACGGCAGCAACATCACGCCCGACCCGGAACACGGCATCGGCCGCTGGAGCGCCGACGACTTCTACAAGGCGATGCACGACGGCAGCTCGCCGGGCGGGCGCCAGCTCTATCCGGCCATGCCCTACGCCTCCTGCCGCGGCATGCCGCGCGAGGACGTGGACGCGGTCTACGCCTACCCTGATGCAACTGCCGCCGGTGAAGAAGGCCTCGCAGGAGCCCGACCTGCATTTCCCCTACAACATGCGCTTTGGCGTCTACTTCTGGAAGCTCCTGTTCCTGAAGGACGAATTGCCGGCCGCCTCCCAGGGCCAGTCCGCGCAATGGGCGCGCGGGCGCTACCTGGCCGACGTGCTGGGCCACTGCGCCGAGTGCCACACGCCGCGCGGCAAGCTGGGCCAACTCGACCTGGGCATGCAATGGAAGGGTGCGCAGATCGGCCGCTGGCTGGCGCCCGACATCACGCCACAGGGCCTGGCCGAGCGCGGCTGGACGGAACGCGACATTGCCGCCTTCATGAAGACCGGCATCGCGCCGCAAGGCTCGGCCTGGGGCGAGATGCACACCGTGGTTGCGCTCAGCACCTCGAAGCTGGCGGATGAGGACTCGGCCGCGCTGGTGCGCTTCATGACCGGCGACACGCCCGTCGCGCCGCGCCCGCCGGTCGAAGACGCCAGCGCCGACCAGAAGTTCGCGGCCGGCCGGCAGACCTACCTCAACCTGTGCGCGGGCTGCCATGCCACTGGGGGCCAGGGCCAGCCGCATGTGGTGGTGCCGATGGCCGGCAACTCGAGCCTGCGCCTGGCCGATCCGCGCAACCTGGTGGTCTCTGTGCTCGACGGCATCCCGGCGCAGGTCTTCCCAGGGCTGGAGCGCATGCAGGAGATGCCGGGCTTCGGGCACGAACTGGGCGACGCGCAGGTGGCCGAGCTGACGAACTACCTGCGAGGTGCGCTTCGGCGGGCAGCCGGGCGATGTGTCTGCGCAAGCCGTCGGTCGCTTGCGCCAGCAGGACTGAGGAGGACGCCTCAGGCGAACAGGGCCTCGAGGTCGATCTCGGGGTCGGCCGGCATTTCCAGGCGCAGCGTGTTCTCCACGTGCGTGAGGTGCTCGACCATCAGCGCGCAGGCGGTGTCGGCGTCGCGCGCCTCCAGCGCGTCGACGATGGCGGTGTGCTCGTGGTGCGGGCAGGCCGGCGTGCCCGGCGCGTCGTAAAGCGCAATGACCAGGCAGGTGAGGGAGCACAGCTCGCGCATGTACCTGGTCATGTAGGGGTTTAGCGTCAGCTCGGCGATCAGCACGTGGAACTCGCCCGAGAGGCGGATGGTGGCGCGCCGGTCGTTGCGCGCGCGCGCCTCGGCTTCCATGACGATGTTCTTGCGCAGGCGCGCCAGCTGCTCCTTGCGCACGCTGGTGCATAGCTCGCGGATCAGGGCTGGCTCGACCACGCGGCGGGCGTCGAAGACCTGGCGGGCCTGCGCCACCGTGGGACTGGAGACGAAGGTGCCGCGGTTGGGCTCCACCGTCAGGATGCTGTCGTGCGAGAGCTTGGCCAGCGCCAGCCGGATCTTGGTGCGGCTGACGCCGAACGCGGAGGCCAGCTTCTCTTCCACCAGCTTGGTGCCAGGAGGCAGTCGGTGCTCCCAGATCGCGCCCAGGATGCGGTCGCCGATCTCGTCGACCGATGCGCCGCCACTTGGCTCTGCCTTGTCCGTCGCGCTCTTGACCATCGTGTCACCTCCTCTTGCACATTGCCATCGAATGAATTGTATGGCGGTTTTGCGGTCAATTTCCGTTGAAATCCTACCGAACTGCCCAGGAATCTCATCAGCGGCAAGGGTTAACCACTACCTGAAGCCATCATACAAAGAAATTTAAACCGAAGAACAAAAAATGTCTTGATTGCATGGCGGTTGTGGCCTATCTTTCGCCCACCTGAGTTCCTCATCCCACGGCTGATCCATTCACGGAGCTTTTCTCATGCAAGCGACCCTGCCCACCGGCGCCGATGCGAGCGCCACATCCACCGCCGCCAGTCCGTCCTCGACCCGCCGCGTCGCCGCGGCGAGCCTGGCCGGCACCACGCTGGAGTTCTACGACCACTTCATCTACGGCTCTGCCGCGGCGCTGGTCTTTCCCAAGCTGTTCTTCCCGCAGAGCGAGCCGCTGGTGGCGACGCTGCTGTCTTTCGCCAGCTACGGCGTGGCCTTCGCGGCGCGCCCGCTGGGGGCGGCGATATTCGGCCACTTCGGCGACAAGCTGGGCCGCAAGTCGATCCTGTTCATCACCCTGCTGATGATGGGCCTGGCCACCTTCCTGATCGGCTGCCTGCCGAGCTTTGCGCAGGTGGGCATCCTGGCGCCGATCCTCCTGGTGGTGCTGCGCATCATCCAGGGCCTGGCACTGGGCGGCGAGTGGGGCGGGGCGGCCATCATGGTCAACGAGCTCGACCCCGAAGGAAAGCGGCGCGGCCTCCTGGGCGCAGTGGTGCAGGTTGCGGCGCCCATCGGGCTCCTGCTTGCCAACGGCGCCTTCGCGCTGGTGACCTGGCAAGTCTCGGAAGAGGCCTTCCTGTCCTGGGGCTGGCGCGTGCCTTTCCTGATGAGCGCGATCCTGGTCGGCGTCGGCCTGTACATCCGGCTCAACGTGCAGGAGTCGAAGGTGTTCGAGAAGGAGGCCAAGGGCCACGTGGAGCATGCGCCCATCATGGAAGTGCTGCGCCACTACAAGCCGCAGCTGGCCATCGCCTTCTTTGCCCGCCTGGGCGGCGACATCGCCTTCTACGTGTTCACGCTCTTCCTGCTCTATTTCGTGCCGACCAAGCTGGGCCTGCCCAAGAGCGTCGCGCTCAACGCGGTGCTGATGGGCGCGGTGGCGCAGATCGTCTTCATCCCGGTGGCCGGCTGGCTGTCGGACCGCATCGGGCGCCGCCCGGTGCTGATGATCGGCGGCATCGGTGGCGCCATCTGGGCCTTCGTCTTCATGCAGATGGTGCAAACGGGCAACGCCGGCGCGATCATGGCGGCCTCCTTCGTCGGCATGGTGCTGGTGTCCTTCATGTTCTCGCCGCTCGCCTCCTTCCTGCCCGAGTTGTTCGCCACCCGGGTGCGGGTGACCGGCGCTTCGCTGGGCTTCCAGTTCGCCGGCGTGTTCGGCGGCGCGCTGGCCCCGCTGATCGCCACCGGGCTGATCGCCAAGTACGACTCGGCCACGCCGGTGGCCGTCTACCTGGCCATCGCCTGTGTGCTGATCGCCGTGGCTGCCTTCGCGGCGCGCGAAACCGCGCATATCCAGCTCAAGGACGCAGGGCACTGAACGCCATGGACACTACCTTCGACACCGTCATCCGCCACGGCCTGGTCGTCACCGCCTGCGAGACCATGGCGGCCGATATCGGCATCCGCGACGGCCGCGTGGTGGCCCTGGGCCAGGGCCTGGCGCCTGGGCGCGAGGAGATCGACGCGACAGGCCGGCTGGTGATGCCCGGCGGCGTCGATGCCCATTGCCACCTCGACCAGCCCATGGGCGAGGGTCTGAAGATGGCGGACGACTTCCTGACGGGCACCCGCTCGGCAGCCTGCGGCGGCACCACCACGGTGATTCCCTTCGCGGCGCAGGAGCGCGGCCAGTCGCTGCGCGCCGCGGTCGAGGACTACCACGGGCGCGCGGCAGAGAAGGCGCTGGTCGACTACGCCTTCCACATGATCGTCACCGACCCGACGCCGGCCGTGCTCAAGGACGAACTGCCGGCGCTGATCGGCGAGGGCTACACGTCCTTCAAGATCTACATGACCTACGACGACATGAAGCTGGACGACCGGCAGATCCTGAAGCTGCTGGCAGTGGCGCGGCGCCACGGCGCGCTGGCCATGGTGCATGCCGAGAACGCCGACTGCATCGCCTGGCTCACCGAGACGCTGGAAGAGGCCGGCCACACCGCGCCCAAGTACCACGCGAACTCGCGGCCGATGGTGGTCGAGCGCGAGGCGACGCATCGTGCGATCGCCTTGTCGGAGTTGGTGGACGTGCCGATCCTGATCGTGCATGTCTCGGGCCGCGAAGCCATCGACCAGATCCGCTGGGCCCATGGCAAGGGCCTGCGCATCTACGCCGAGACCTGCCCGCAATACCTCTTCCTCACCGCCGATCACCTGGACCACGGCTACGAAGGCGCCAAGTGCGTGTGCAGCCCGCCGCCGCGCGACAAGGCGAACCAGCGCGTGGTGTGGGACGGGCTCTCGGACGGGCTCTTCACCATCGTCTCTTCGGATCACGCGCCGTTTCGCTTCGACGACCCGCAGGGCAAGAAGCCCGGCGGCAAGGAGGTGCCCTTCCAGTACATCCCGAACGGGATCCCGGGACTCGAAACGCGGCTGCCGCTGCTTTTCTCGGAAGGCGTGCGTACGGGCCGCATCACGCTCAATCAATTCGTGGCGCTCACGGCCACCAACCCGGCCCGGCTCTATGGCCTGAACCCGCGCAAGGGCACCATCGCCATCGGCTCGGATGCCGACATCGCGATCTGGGACCCGAACAAGGAAGTCACCATCGAGAACGGCATGCTGCATCACGCCGTGGACTACACGCCCTACGAGGGCATGCAGGTCACCGGGTGGCCGGTGACGACGCTGGTGCGCGGCGAGCGCGTATGGGACGACGGCCAGGTGATCGGCCGCGCCGGCCACGGCCGCTTCCTGCCCTGCGGCACGCCGGACATGGCACGGCCCAAGGTGGTGGACCCGGCCGACGGCGGCCACTATGTGGCGAACCTGCCGGATGCGCTGGCCAGGCTGGCGCAGACCCATCGTGCTTGAGCTGACTGGTGCGCAGATCGCCTCCGGCTGTGCCAGCGGTGCGCTGGACCCGGGCGAAGTGCTGGCAGCCTTTCAGCAGCGCATCGCACAGCGCAATCCCGAACTCAACGCGGTGGTCGGCGAGGTGCCGGCCAGCCTGGCATCGGACCTGGCCGTACTGCGCCAGCGCATCGCGCGCGGCGAGCGCTTGCCGCTGGCGGGCGTGCCGGTGGTGGTAAAGGACGTGATCTGGGTGCGCGGCGAGCGCGTGACGCAGGGCTCGCTGCTGTTCCGCGATTTCGTTGCGCCGCAGGATGCGGTGGCGGTCGAGCGGCTGCGCCAAGCCGGCGCGCTTGTCATCGGCATGGGCAACAGCTCCGAGTTCGCGTGCAAGGGGCTCACCACCAACAAGGTCTACGGCCTGACGCGGCACCATCTCGACCCCACGCTGACGCCAGGCGGATCCTCGGGCGGCTGCGCGGTGGCGGTGGCCGATCGCATGGCGCCGCTGGCCCTTGGCACCGACGGCGGCGGTTCGAGCCGACGCCCGCCGGCGCATTCGGGCGTGGTTGGCTTCAAGCCTTCCTTTGGCGCGATCCCTGACCCCATCGGCTTTCCGCATGCCTTCATCGGTCTTCAGGTCATGGCGCCCATCACGCGCACGGTGGAAGACGCCCGCCTGATGTTCGAAGCCATGGCCGGTTCCGACCCGCGCGACCCGCAGTCCATCGACTTGCCGGCCGTGTCGCTGCGGCCGGCCTCGCAATTGCGCATCGCCTTCAGTCCGCGGCTGGGCCTCTCGGTTCCGGTCGATGCCGATGTAAAGGCCTGCCTGGCGCAGGCCATCGAGCGCCTGCAAGGCGCCGGCCTGGGCATCGAGAAAGCTGATCCGCAGTGGCCCGTTGGCGCCGACGAGGACGCATTGATGCCCCTGCAGCATGTCGGCCTGGCCAACCTGTTCGGCGAGGCGTGGCAGCGCGATCCTTCGCGCTTTGACCCCGACATTGCGCGCCAGGTCGAGCGCGGCCTGCAATGGCGTGGCGCCGACGTGGCGCGCGCACGTGAAGCGGGCCTGCGAATCGCCTACACGCTGGCCGAATTCTTCACTCGCTTGGACCTGCTGATCTGCCCGACCACGCCCTGCGTGGCCTGGCGCAACGACCGCCTGGGCCCTGAGACCATCGGCGGTCAGAAAGTCGAGCCGCGCGGCCACGCGGTCTTCACGCCTTTCGTCAACCATGCCGGGGCGGCTGCGATCTCGATCCCCTGCGGTTGCGGGCGCGATGGCCTGCCGGTGGGCATGCAACTGATCGCAGCGCGTGGGCAAGATCGCCAGTTGCTGGACACCGCCAAGGCCATCGAGGCCACGCTCGCGCCCATCGTCCATCCATCACACTAGGAACAAGATGCGCATCCTCGTTCTCAACCCCAACACCAGCCAGGGCATCACCGATCGACTGATGAGCGCGGCGCTTCCGGCGGCCGCCGCCGGCACCGAGCTGGTGGCCCTCACCGCGCCGCGCGGCTTTCCCTATATCGCCACCCGCGCCGAGGCCCAGATCGGCGGCGCCGTTGCGCTCGAGATGCTGGCCGAGCACCACCAGGATTTCGACGCCGCGATCATTGCGGCCTTCGGCGACCCGGGCCTGTTCGGCGCGCGCGAGTTGTTCGACCTGCCCGTCGTCGGCATGGCCGAGGCCGCCATGCTGAGCGCCTGCATGTTGGGCCGGCGATTTGCCATCGTCACCTTCGCGCAGTCGCTCGGGCCGTGGTACCAGGAGTGCGTCGAGGCGCACGGGCTGACCGGGCGGCTGGCGGGCATCCGCATGCTGGACGGCAAGTTCGCGTCGGTGTCCGATGTGCAGGATGAGAAGGAAGAGTTGCTGGTCGCATTGGCCAACGCCGCCGTGACGGAGAACGAGGCCGACGTAGTGATCCTGGCCGGCGCGCCGCTGGCGGGCCTGGCCGAACGGGTGAAGCATCGGATCCCGGTGCCGGTGGTCGATCAGATGGCCGCGGCGGTGAAGCAGGCCGAGGCGCTTGTGAGCCTGAAGGTGCGCAAGGCGACGGCCGGCACCTTTCGCCGGCCGGGTGCGAAGGCGACGCTTGGCCTGCCTGCTGCGCTGGCCGAGCGCTTTCGGTAGAGTCAGACCCTGAAATGACACAGCCCACCACACAGCAACGGCTTGCAGCGCTTGGCCTGGAACTGCCTGGGCCGGTCCAGGCGCCGGCGGGCGTGGTGTTGCCCTTCCAGTTCGTGCGGCTGCATGGCAAGCGCGCCTTCATCTCCGGCCACGGGCCGACCAATGCCGACGGCTCGCTCGCACTGCCGCGCGGCAAGCTGGGGCGCGAACTGGATGTGGCGCAGGGCTACGCCGCGGCGCGCCTGACGGCGCTGGCCATATTGGGCAGCCTGCAGCGCGCACTGGTCGACCTGGACCGCATCGTCGCCTGGACGCGGGTGTTCGGCATGGTCAATTCGGCGCCCGGCTTCAACCAGCAGCCCAGTGTCATCAACGGCTTTTCCGACCTGATCCTCGAAGTCTTCGGGCCGGAGGTGGGCGCCCATGCGCGCAGTGCGGTCGGCATGGCGGAGCTGCCCTTCGACATCCCGGTGGAGATCGAGGGCGAGGTCGAATTGCGAAACTAGGAGACAAGAAGAATGCTCGATCGCGACACGCTGCAGAAACTCCTCGCGCCGCTCTTTCCTGGCCTGATGGGCGTGCAACTGCTCGAGTTGGCGCCGGATCGGGTGCTGGCAAGCATGGAAGTGCGCCCCGATCTGTGCACCTCCGGCGGCATCCTGCACGGCGGCGCCTACATGGCCTTTGCCGACACCCTGGGCGCGGTCGGCACGGTGCTGAACCTGGCGCCCGGCAAGAAGACCACCACCACCGACTCCAGCACCAAGTTCATGGCCGGCGCCAAGGTCGGCAGCACGGTCACCGGCGAGAGCGTGGCGCTGCACCGCGGCCGCACCACCATGGTGTGGCAGACCTCGATCCGCAATGCCGATGGCAAGCTCTGCGCGGTGGTCACGCAGACGCAGTTAGTGATCGACGGGGCCTCCTGAGCCAGGCCTCGTGGTGCGCAGGCGCCACAGCCCTCGTCTTTCTCACGTCACCTTGTGCGGGCATGCTCGCCTGGCAACCTTGTCGCGTGGACAATGGTTGCCAACCTATGTCCACTGAACTCATCCTGATCCGCCATGGTGAAACCGACTGGAATCGCGAACTGCGCTTCCAGGGCCATATCGATGTGCCGCTCAACGACATGGGCCACGAGCAGGCGCGCCGCCTGGGCCTGCGCATGGCCAGGGAGCGGGCCCACCACCTGGTGTCGAGCGACCTGATGCGCTGCCAGCAGACGGCGGCGCCGACTTCGCTGCAACTGGCGCTGCCGATCAGCACCACCGAGGCGCTGCGCGAACAGCATTTCGGCGCGGTGGAGGGCATGCGGGCCGACGAGATCCAGGCACAGCATCCGCGCGCCTGGGAAGACTGGCTCAAGTTCCAGGAAGACCACGCCATGCCCGAGGGCGAGTCGGCGCGGCAATTTCACACCCGCATCCTGGGCGCGCTCAAGGAGATCGTGCTGGCGCACCCGGGCCAGACGGTGCTGGTCTTCACCCACGGAGGCGCGCTCGACATGGTGTGGCGCACCGCGCGCGGGCTGGGCCTGAGCGGGCCACGGCAGAGCCAGATTCCCAATGCCGGCTTCAATCGCATCCGGATCGCCGATGCCGCCGATCCGGCCGGCATCGAGATCGTGGACTGGGCCGACACCCGCCACCTGCTGGACCTGCCCGCGCAGCCGACTTACGACCAGAAGCGTTACCTGGTCGGCAAGCCCAGCGCGGCGTAGACCGCGCCGGCCTGGCGCGCCAGCCGCCTGGATTGCGGCTGGCTGTTGAGCTGCCGCTGCAGCAGGCCCTGCGCGGCCGCCAGTTGCGCAGGCTTGCCGCTCTTCACCAGGGCATCGAGGTAGAGCTGCTCGAACAGGTCGCGCTGCGCATGGCTGCCGCCGATCTCCACCAGGCGCGGTAGCGCGCTCCCCAGCCCGTCGACCGCGCCGGCGAAGTCGCCCTGCGCATGGGCCAGCAGGCCGCGCGCCGCCGGCACGCAGACGCGCTCCCAGGCTGCGCGCACCGAGGGCGGCGCCGAAGGCGCGTAGCGCTCGATGTTCTGCCGCAGCATCTCTGCCTCGGGCCGCCCGGCGCGCGCCAGGCCGTACAGGTACTGCAGATCCAGGAAGGGCAGCACATGGTCCTGCGTGCGGCCTTGAAGCCACTGCGCCACGTCGGCCCAGCGCGCCTCGCCGACCGCGATGCCGGCCAGCTCCAGCCGCGCCAGCAGCGAGACGGCGCCGATCTGGTCCTGCGAATAGCCCTTCTCCACGCCCCAGGCATGCTGGTCATAGACCGCGAGCGCCTCGGCGTCGCGCCCCAGGTCGATCAGGAACAGGGCCAGGTGCCACCAGTTGTGGGTCAGCATGAAGGAGTTGAGGCCGACCCAGCTGTCGCTCACGCCCTCCATGAACGCAAGGCCTTCGGCGAGCCGCCCCTCGGTGAGCATCACATGGGCCAGTGCATGGTGCGCCCAGGGCTCCGTGCGGCACATGGAGATGGCGCAACGGGCGCTGGCCTCGGCTTCGCGCATCAGATGGCATTGCTCATAGCCGAAGGCCGCCATGCCGTGCAGGTAGGGCACGTCGGCGGCGGCTGGCAGGGCGGCTAGCGCAAGGCGCAGCATGCCGGGGCAGTCGCCGGTGTTGAAGGCGTGGTATTGGCCGAGCTTGAGCGAGACCAGGTCGCGCGGAAATTCGTGCGCCTGCTCCTGGTGCAGATCGATGGCGCGCCGGATGTCGCCCTCGGCCCAGGCGGCAACGGCGGCAATGAAGCGCTGCTCGCGCGGCGTGGCTTGCACCGCCCCGGCCTGTGCGCGTTGCAGGAAGGGCAGGGCGTTGGGCAAGGCGTCGCGCGATTCGGCAAAGAGGTGCAGGGCGGCGCAATAGGCCTGCACGATCGGGCTGGCGTCTTCGGCCGCCTGCAGCACGTTCACGGCACGCGCTTCGCTGGCGATGAAGCCCTCCACGAAGTCGTTGACGGCACCGAGGCTGGCGCCGTCGTGCATCGTGAGCGGGTTGCCGAGGCTGTCTTGCATGCGGCCTATTTTGCCGCCGGCTTGCCGGGTCTACACACCCGCCTGCTGGTGGCGGAACTCCTGCGTCTTGCCGCCATAGCCGTAGGCCGCTGCGCGCGCATCGATGAGGTGGACGTAGGACACCTCATGCAGGCCTGGCCGCAGCTGCGCCATTGCGTTGTAGATCTCGCGCAGGTAGCGGGCCTTCTCGGCCTTGGTGTTGGTCTCGTCCGTGATGCTGATGTCCAGGTGGAAGGCCGACTTGCCCAGGTCGGCCAGCGACTGTCCGCCGATGAACCAGGCATCCTGCGCGATGTACTGGACGGTGACGGCAATCACCGGCAGCTTCTTGTCCAGCACGGATTGCGTCAGCTCGCTGACCGCATCGACCACCCTGCGGGTGAGTTGCGCATCGGGCTGGCCGGAGAGGTGGATGACGACGTGGGGCATGGCGCTTCTTCCTTCAGTTCTTGTTGCGATGGAAGGGATTCTGGGTGTCACCTATCTTCCTGAAAAGCGGGAAGATATGATGATTTCCATCAGGTATGCCGATGAAATGGGAAGGCGCCGATGCAGGGCTTTGATCTGGAGCAGCTCAGGACTTTCATGGCGGTGCTAGACGCCGGCAGCCTCACGGCCGCGGCGCCGCGGGTCTTCTTGTCGCAGTCGGCCGTCAGCGAGCAGATGCGCAAGCTCGAGGAGCGCGCCGGCCAGAGCCTGCTTGCGCGCAGCAAGGCCGGCGTGCAGCCGACAGCCGCCGGCGAGCGCCTGCTGGCGCATGCGCAGCGCATCGTGGCGTTGGCCGATGAAGCCCTGCGCGATCTGCGCGGCGAGGCGCTGCAGGGCGAGTTGCGCCTGGCCGTCACCGACTACTTTCGCCCGCGCGAGCTGGCCCGGCTGCTGGCGCGCTTGGCCCAGGGCCATCCGCGCATGCGGCTGAACGTCGGCATCCGCAAGAGCAGCGAGATCGAGGCCATGCATGCGCGTGGCGAGATCGACATCGGCCTGTCGATGCGCATCGTGGCCGGTGCGGCGGGGAAGGAGGCCGCCTTGCGCCGCGAGCCGCTGGCCTGGATGGCAGCGGCCGGCTGGCGCATGGAGCGCGCGGCCGGGCGGCTACCGCTGCTGGTGCTGTCGGAGGGCTGCTCGCTGCGCCGCTTCACGGAAGAGTTGCTGCAAAAGCGCCGCGTCGACTACCGGGTGGCGCATGTGGCCTCCGGAGTGGCCGGCTTGCAGTCGGCGCTGGCAGCGGGCCTGGGCGTGGCGTGCCTGAACGAATCGGCCATGGGCGAGGGCGTCGAGCTCCTCGAGCCGCCGCACGGCCTGCCGGCCTTGCCGCGGGCGGTGTTTCATTTCCTGCCGGCGCGGCGTGGGGAAGGGGAACTGGTGGGGCGGGTGCGCGAGCTGCTGGTGGAGCAGTTGGGATAGGAAGACGGCGCTCTACTGGCTGAAGCTCGAAGTTCCGGCGCTGAGGCCCGAGGGCTGCGATCGAGAGCGTCGTACAGCCGCCTTCTGCTACTACGCCCGCAACCGTCACGTTGCTATCGCACTTCCAAACGGAGGTTCGGCGTCACTGCGTGACGATTCATTGGCGCGGTACGTGCCAAGCAAGGTCACCGCCAGCATCGTCATGAAGCCCCCGGCAATCAGCAGCGGGTACGCCGCCATCAATTCCAGCAGCGAATACTTCCACGACAACGGCCGCCCAACGCCGAGCATGGCAGCGTAGAGCCAGGACACGCCAGATGCCGC
>DATILH010000198.1:0-47582 GCA_035476655.1 Variovorax sp. | reverse complement strand
GGTGATCAGGGCGCGGGCGATGGCGATGCGCTGGCGCTGGCCGCCGGAAAATTCGTGCGGGTACTTGTGCAAGTCGCTGGCGCGCAGGCCCACCGCGGCCAGTGATTCGGCGGCGCGCTCGCGCTGCTCGGCGCGCGAGTTGCCATTCAATGCGGCCAGCGGCTCGGCCACGATGCGCTCCACCGTCTGGCGTGGGTCGAGCGAGCCGTAGGGGTCCTGGAACACCATCTGCACATCGCGCCGCGCGGCCCGCAGCTCGTCGGGCGGCAGCCGGTGCAGGTCGCGCCCGAGCAGCTTGACGCTGCCGGAGGTGGGTTGGTCCAGCGCCATCACCAGTCGGGCGATGGTGGACTTGCCCGAGCCGGACTCGCCGACGATGCCCAGGCTGCGTCCGGCTTGCAGCGTGAAGCTGACGCCGTTGAGTGCCTTCACCTGGGGCGGCGGCGCGAACAGGCGCTCGCGCGGCAGGCTGTAGTGGCGCACCAAGTCGTTGACTTCGAGCAGAGGTGGCGTGTTCAAGCCAATTCCTCGTCGGTTGCAGCGGCCCGCACCACGTCGAGCCGGAGGCAGCGCACCTCGTGCCCCTGCGCGAGCGCCGTCGCGCTCGGCCGCACCGTGTGGCAGGCATCTGCCGTGAAGCTGCAGCGCCCAGCAAAGGGGCAGCCCGGCGGCAGGTCCACCAATTCGGGCACGCTGCCGCGGATGGTGGCCAGGCGCTGTCCGCGCGGCGCGCCCAGGGCTGGCCGCGCGGCAAACAGGCCTTGCGTGTAGGGATGCTCGCGATCGGCAAAGACGGCGGCGGTGGGCCCGCCCTCGACGATGCTGCCGCCATACATCACCAGCATCTTGGAGACGCTCTGTGCGATCACCCCCAGGTCGTGCGAGATCAGGATCAAGCCCATGCCGCGCTCGGCCACCAGGCCCTGGATCAGTTCCAGGATCTGCTTCTGGATGGTGACGTCCAGCGCAGTGGTGGGCTCGTCGGCAATCAGCAGGTCCGGCCCGCAGGCCAGCGCCATGGCGATGCCGATGCGCTGGCGCTGGCCGCCGGAGAACTGGTGCGGATAGGCGTCAAGGCGCGAGGCGGCATCGGGAATGCCCACGCGCTCGAGCAGGGCCAGCACTTCCTTGCGGGCCTCGGCCATCGACAGGCCACGGTGCAGGCGCAGCGGCTCGGCCACCTGGCGCGCGATGGTGTGTACCGGGTTGAGAGCGGTCATCGGCTCCTGGAAGATCATGCCGATGCGGTTGCCGCGGATCTTGCACATCTCGCGCTCGGGCAGGCCCACCAGCTCCTGGCCGTCGAAGCGGATGCTGCCGAGCACCTGCGCGTTGGAAGGCAGCAGGCCCATCAGCGATTGCACGGTGATCGACTTGCCGCAGCCCGATTCGCCGACGATGCCCAGTGTCTCGCCGCGCTCCAGGGTGAAGCCGATGCCGCGCACCGCCTCGGCCGGGCCGCGCTGGGTTTGCAGGCGGATGTGCAGGTCGTCGACTTCGAGCAGGGCCATGAAGAGAACCGTTCAACGGGCGCGTGCCAGGCGCGGATCGAGCAGGTCGCGCAGCCCGTCGCCCAGCAGGTTCAGGCCCAGCACCGCGAGGGCGATTGCCATGCCGGGGAACACCGCCAGCAGCGGCGCCTGCCACATCATGGTCTGCGCCTCCGCCAGCATGCGGCCCCAGGAGGGCTGCGGCGGCTGCGTGCCCAGGCCCAGGTAGGACAGGGCGGCCTCGGCCAGGATGGCGATGGCAAAGCGGATGGTGATCTGCACGATCAGCACCGCCGAGATGTTGGGCAGCACATGCTGCATGGTGATCGCCAAGCGCCCCTTGCCGCAGGCGCGCGCGGCCGCCACGTACTCGCGCGACCAGATCGCGTTGGCCGAGGCGCGGGTGATGCGGGCAAAGGTCGGGATGTTGTAGATGCCGATCGCGATGATCGCGTTGACGATGCCCGCGCCGAACACCGCCGTCATCATGATGGCCGACAGGATGGCCGGGAAGGCCAGCGTGAAGTCGGCGAGGCGCATGATGCCTTCCTCCACCCAGCCGCGTCGCGCCGCTGCCAGGAGGCCCAGCGCGGTGCCCACCGTCAGGCCGATGCCCACCGCGATGATGCCTACCAGGATCGAGCTGCGTGCGCCCACCAGCAGGAGCGACGCCACGTCGCGCCCGAACACATCGGTGCCAAGCCAGTGCGCGCCGCTGGGCGCCTGCAGCTTGTTTGCGATGTCCATCTCGTAGGGCGACCAGGGCGTCCAGACGAAGGAGAGGCACGCGGCCAGCAGGAGCAGTGCGGTGAGCACGCCGCCGATCACGAAGCTGCGGTGCTGCATGGCCCGGCGCCAGAAGCCGGGCAGCTTCAGGGCAGCAGCGCTTGGGATATTGCCCGGCAGCGCGCTCATATGTCGCTGGCCTTCAGGCGCGGGTCGATCATGGCGTACAGCACATCCACGACGAAGTTCACGATCACCACCATCGCTGCCAGCAGCATCACGCAGTTGCGCACCACGATCAGGTCGCGGTTGCTGATCGACTGGAAGATGAGCTTGCCCAGACCCGGCAGGTAGAACACGTTCTCCACCACGATGGTGCCGGCCAGGAGTTCGGAGAACTGCAGCCCCATCACGGTGACCACCGGGATCATCGCGTTGCGCAGCACATGGCCCCACAGCACCGCGCGCTGCGACACGCCCTTGGCGCGCGCGGTGCGCACGAAGTCTTCGCGCATCACCTCGAGCACCGCCGAGCGGGTGATGCGCGCCAGGATGGCCGCCTGCACCACCGCCAGCGACAGGGCCGGCAGCAGCAGGGCCTTGAGGCCAGGCAGGAAGCCTTCGCTCCAGCCGTCGAAGCCGCCGGCCGAGAACCATTGCAACTGCACCGAGAACACCAGGATCAGCAGGATGGCGAACCAGAAGTTGGGAATGGCGATGCCGATCTGCGTCAGGCCCATGAGGCCGACGTCGCCCAGCTTGTTGTGGCGCGCCGCCGCCGTCACGCCGACGATCAGCGCCAGCACGGTGGTGAAGGCCATGGCCAGCAGGGCCAGCGGAATGGTGAGCGCCAGTCGCTCGAGCACCAGGTCGAGCACCGGCGAGCCGTAGGCGTAGCTGTTGCCCAGGTTGCCCGTCAGCATGCCTGCGACCCAGTGCCAGTAGCGGGTCCAGGCTGGCTGGTCCAGCCCCAGTTCGATGGCCTTGGCGGCGACGGCCTCGGGCGCGGCGTCGGCGCCCATCAGCATCTGCGCCGCATTGCCCGGCAAGATCTCCAGCACCAGGAAAACGATGACCGAAGTGCCGATCAGCGTGGCGACCAGCGTGAGGATGCGCTTGAACAGGAACAGGCTCATGGGGCGGGCCGCAGCATAACCCGAGCTTCGCAACAAGCATGCCGGGGATTGCACGCAGGCCGAACGCGGACATGCGGGGCGGCCGATAATTGCGCCATGGCCCTCATGATCACCGACGAATGCATCAACTGCGATGTGTGCGAGCCGGAGTGCCCCAACGACGCGATCTACATGGGCGAGGAGATCTACGAGATCGACCCGCACAAGTGCACCGAATGCGTCGGCCACTTCGACGAGCCGCAGTGCGTGCAGGTGTGCCCTGTCGCCTGCATTCCGGTGAACCCGGCGCATGTGGAGACGCGCGAGACGCTGTGGCAGAAGTTCGAGCGCCTTGCCGCGGCCAAGGCGGCGCGTGAAGGCGGCGCGGCGTCGCCTGCAGCCTAGTCGCCGTCGACCGGCGCCTTGGCCTTCTTCTTTTTCTTTTCCTTGGCGTCCGGATTCGGGTAGCTGGCCACGAAGGCGTCGGGCGCGGCCAGCCCCTTCGCCTTCTTCTTGGCTGGCTTGATGTCCGTCGGTGCTTCGCGCGGCGCCGGTCCGATCACGATTGCGCGCTGATGCGCTTGGGCGGCTTCGAGCCGAAGCCGCTCGCGCTGCATCCTGCTCGCGGCCTCCATGTCGCGGCGCGTGGCCTCGTCGGCCTGGCGGCGGCGCTCGGCGCCGGGCGGCTCATCGGTCTCGATGGCCTTGCCGTCGGCGCATGGCCTGTCGGAATAGCTGTTGCCGCAGCGCCAGATGAGCGGCGCAGCCTGGGCCTGTGCGATGACGATGGCGGCGCAGGCCAGCGCGATCCAGTGCCGCCTTTAGTGACAGTTTCGACATGCATCTCCTCCTCCCTGTCTTGTGCCGCTAGTTTGGGGCTGTCCCGCCGCCTTCGCCAGGGTCCTTGCGCGGCGGTTTGGGCCGCGGCGGCTTGCTGGTGTGAACTAGTAGCGTGGCCTTGTCCATTTCTCCGGCCACCAAGGCAGGCACGGCCTTGAGTGTTCGCACGATCGCCTCGTCGATGGCGTCGCGGTGCTCGTGCAGGGGCTTCTTCAGCACCCAGCCCACCACCTCCGACTTGGCGCCGGGATGGCCGATGCCCAGGCGCAGGCGCCAGTAGTCGCCGGTGCCCAGTTGTGCATGGATGTCGCGCAGGCCGTTGTGGCCGGCATGGCTGCCGCCCAGCTTGAGCTTGGCCTGGCCGGGCAGCAGGTCGAGTTCGTCGTGCACCACCAGGATCTCTTCGGGCGCGATCTTGAAGAAGCGCGCCAGCGCAGAGACGGATTTGCCCGACAGGTTCATGAAGGTCTGCGGCTCCAGCAGCCACACGCTCTGGCCGCCGATGTTGGTGCGCGCCACATAGCCGTGGTAGCTGCGCTCGGGCACCAGGCTCAGCTTCCATTCGCGCGCCAGGGCGTCGATCCACCAGAAGCCCGCGTTGTGCCGCGTCGCTTCGTACTCAGTGCCCGGATTGCCGAGGCCGACGAACAACTTGATCATGATGCGATTATCAAAAAGAAAACGGCCCGCGCGAGGCGGGCCGTTCCTTGTCGAAGCGTGACAGCAGAAATTGCTTACTTCTTGCCCTTGGCGGCGGGCTTGGCGGGGGCAGCGGCTTCGGCCGGAGCGGCGCCTTCGGCAGCGGGGGCTGCTTCTTCTTCCACGCGCGGGGCAACGGCCGAGACCACCACCGGGTTGACCTTGTTGCCGTGCGGCACGAACTTCACGCCCTTGGGCAGCTTGATGTCCTTGACGGTCAGGGTGGCGCCGTCGGTCAGGCTGCCCAGGTCGATCTCGATGAACTCGGGCAGGTCGGCCGGCAGGCAACTGATTTCGAGTTCGTTCATCACGTGGTTCACCAGGTTGTGGTGCAGCTTCACGGCTTCGGATTCTTCCTCGCCCTTGAAGTGCAGCGGCACCTTGGCCGTCAGGCGGGTGCGTGCGTCAACGCGCTGGAAGTCGATGTGCTGCACCAGTTGCTTGTACGGGTGGTATTGCACGTCGCGCAGCAGAACCTTGCTCACCGCGCCGTCCACTTCCATCTCGAGGATGGACGAGTGGAAGGCTTCCTTCTTCAGGGCGTGCCACAGCGCGTTGTGATCGAGTTCGATCAGTTGCGGCTGGCTCTCGCCACCGTAGACGATGCCGGGCGTCTTGCCCGAGATGCGCAGACGGCGGCTCGCACCCGTACCCTGCTTGGCGCGCTCAAAAGCGACGAATTTCATAGCTAACTCCTGTAGGCATCCACCGCGACCAGTGCAATGCCGATTGAAAAAAGGCCTTCACCAGGGAAGGCCCGCTCTTGGTTCGGCCAGGCCCTTAAAAAAGGTTGTCCTGATCCGAAAACAAACTCATCACCGAATCGCCCTTGGCAATGCGCTGGATCGTCTCTGCGATCAGCGGCGCCACGGACAACTGGCGGATCTTTGCGCAGCCGTTGGCGCCGTCGGAAAGGGGAATCGTGTTGGTCACGACCACCTCGTCCAGCGCCGACTGGGTGATGCGCTCGATCGCCGGACCCGAGAAGATCGGGTGCGTGCAATAGGCGTACACCTTCTTGGCACCGCGCTCCTTGAGCACTTCGGCGGCCTTCACCAGCGTGCCGGCAGTGTCGATCATGTCGTCCATGATCACGCAGTTGCGGCCGTCGATCTCGCCGATCACGTTCATCACTTCGCTCACGTTCGCCTTCGGGCGACGCTTGTCGATGATGGCCAGGTCGGTGTTCAACTGCTTGGCCAGCGCCCGGGCGCGTACCACGCCGCCAACGTCTGGCGAGACCACGATCAGGTCTTCGTAGTTCTGTGCGCGCAAGTCGCCCAGCAGCACCGGCGAGGCATAGATGTTGTCGACCGGGATGTCGAAGAAGCCCTGGATCTGGTCGGCATGCAGGTCCATCGTCAGGACCCGGCTCACGCCCACCGTCTGCAGCAGGTTGGCCACCACCTTGGCCGAGATCGGCACCCGGCTCGAGCGCGGGCGGCGGTCCTGGCGGGCGTAGCCGAAATAGGGGATCACGGCGCTGATCCGCTCGGCCGAGGCGCGCTTGAGCGCGTCGACCATGATCAGCAGTTCCATCAGGTTCTCGTTGGTCGGGGCGCAGGTGGACTGCACCACGAACACATCGCGTGCCCGCACGTTCTGGTTGATCTCGACCGTGACTTCGCCGTCGGAGAAGCGGCCCACGCGGGCGGCCCCCACCGTCGTGCCCAGGTTGTGCGCGATCTCGGCAGCAAGACCAGGATTGGCGTTGCCGGTGAAAACCATGAAATCAGGATTCGAAGCCTGCATGCGAGCGTCCCGGCAATGCGAAGGGCCCTTTCGGGCCGTCTATGGTCTTGAGAAATTTGGCAGGGGAGAAAGGATTCGAACCTTTGCATGCTGGAATCAAAATCCAGTGCCTTAACCAGCTTGGCGACTCCCCTACACGGGACACCGGAAAACCGATGACCTATGAATTGTCGCTGTCTGCCCATCCGGCCAGGGGATGAACCGACAAATTACTGCATTGACGAACCGACCAGCCTTGCGGCGCATCGGACAGATCCAGATCCGCCCTGTTCGCTTCATGCGATTTTGCCGCACCAACCGCGAACACTGCGCTACCCGAACCGGTCATCCTCGCCTTCAATCCCTTGGTGCCCAGCCAATCGATGGCTTGGGTGACCGCGGGGCAAAGCCTCTGGGCGACTGGCTGCAGGTCGTTTCGACCGAAATCGAAGATCCTTTCGAATCGTTGCGAGTCGTATGCAGCAAAGCCAGAGATTATAGCAGGAGCCGTGGTCCGCTCAAGATCCGGCGCAACAAAAATTGATTGGGTGTCCAGGCCCTCGGCCGGCTTGGCCACCACGACTTGGGCCGGCGGCAACGTGATCGGGGTGATCTGCTCGCCGATGCCTTCCACCCACGCATTGCGCCCGCGCAGGAAAAAGGGCACGTCCGCGCCAAGGCCCAGGCCGATCTCTTCCAGCTTCGAAAGCGGCAAGTTCAAGCGCCAGAGCCGGTTGAGCGCCAACAGGCAGGTGGCGGCATCCGAGGAGCCGCCGCCCATGCCGGCCTGCGCAGGGATGCTCTTGGCAATGCCGATGTGGGCGCCGAGCCCGGCCGGGGCGCAGGCTTGCAGGCCGCGCGCGGCACGCAGCACAAGGTCGTCGGCCGGCAGTGGCGTCGTCAGGTCTTCGCGCGTGAGCAGGCCGTCGCTGCGCAATTCCACGTGCAGCGTGTCGCACCAGTCGATCAGCATGAAGACCGACTGCAGCAGGTGGTAGCCGTCGGCGCGCCGGCCGGTGATGTGCAGGAAGAGGTTGAGCTTGGCTGGCGCCGGCAGGTCGTAAATAGCCTTCATCTCAGGGCCGCTCGAACACGATACGCAGTTCGGCGCCCGGCTGCGGCATGCTGCGCGTGGCCTGCAGGCGGCCGGCGCCAACCTGGCTCAGGTCCGCCTTCCAGCCGGCCACCGGTTGCTCGCGCCCTTCCAGCCAGCCGAACAGCGCCTCGACGGGAAGCGCGGCGCCGGTGGCGGCTTCGATCAACTCCTCGACCGAGTCGAAACGGCGGATGTCGGAGCCGTTTTGCAGCAGCGCCTCGCCGGGCGACCAGCGCGCCAGGCCCAGGGTGCTGCCGATCGGGCTGGTGAGTTGCAGCTCGCCGACGCGTGCGCTGCCGCGCAGATCGAAGAGGGCCGAGAAGCTCTGCGGCGGCGCGCTGTCTACCCGCAGCGACATGCGTCCGCTCCAATGGGCCGGTGCAGCGCCGTCTGTCGCAGGCGTGGCTCGCCCACCGGTGCCGGCGCAGCCCGCCAGCAGCAATGTCGAGGCGAAGGCCACCAGCGCCAGGCGCCGACTCGTCACGGCTTCACGCGCAAGCGCTTGAGTGTCTCCTGCAGCGTTTCATTGTCGGCATCGGCCAGCACCGATTCCTTCCAGATCGCCATGGCGCGGTCGCGCTGGCCGCTGACCCACAGCACCTCGCCCAGGTGCGCGCCGATCTCCGCATCTGGTCGCTGCTTGTAGGCCGCCTCCAGGATGCGCGAAGCCTCCCTGGTGTTGCCCATGCGGAATTCGACCCAGCCCAGGCTGTCGGCGATGAAGGGATCGTCCGGTGCCAATTGCACCGCCTTCATGATCAGCGTGCGCGCCTCGTCCAGGCGCAGCTTGCGATCGGCCAGCGAGTAGCCCAGGGCGTTGTAGGCGTTCTGGTTGTCCGGCTTCATCACGATCAGGCGGCGCAGCAGGCGCTCCATCTCGTCCATGCGGTTGAGCTTTTCCGCGACCATGGCCTGGTCGTAGATCAGGTCGGCGTCGGTGGGCGCGGCGGCGCTGGCCTCGGCCAGCATGTCGTAGGCCTCCTGGAAGCGCTTGGCGTCGCGCAGCAATTGCACCTCGGCCAGGAACTTCTGGCGCCGCTGGTCGGCGTTGGCGGCGGGCAGGGCGCGGATCAGCTCGCGCGCCTGGGGAAGCTTGTCCTGGCGTGCCAGCAGCGAGGCGCGGCGCAGTTGGGTGGCGGTGGCGTCCTCCGGGCTGTCGACCTTGGCCAGCCAGGCTTCGGCGCCGGCATAGTCCTTGCGCCGCTCCGCGATCTGCGAGAGGACGAAATAGGCCTGCGTCAGGCCGCGGCTGCGTTCATCGGCATCCCGCATCGCCTGCGAGACCTCGATGTAGCGCTTGACCGAGGCTTCGGCGGCGGCGTCCTGCTTGGCCTGCGCCTGCAGGGTGCCCAGCAGCAGCCAGGGGTCTGGCAGGTCGGGATACTGGCGCGTGAGGATCGAGAGCTGCTGGCTGGACTCGGGGTAGCGCCGGCCCTCGGCCAGTTCGCGCGCATAGCCCATGCGCACTTCGGCCGAAGCCTTGGGGCTGTCGAGGTAGCGCTTGAGCACGCTGTCCACCTGTTGCCGGTTCGACTCCATCAGCTCGAGCGCCAGCAGCGCCGGCGCCTCCGCGCCCGGGTCGGCCTCCTGGCCCTTCAGGGCGGCTTCCAGCGCGCCGGCGCTGTCGCCGCCGGCCAGGCGCACCCGGCCGATGGCCGCCCAGGCCGGGGCGGCGGTGGCGGGCGTCTTCAATTCGTCCGCCAGGGCCTGCTCGACCACCAGGGCGGCCTGCTTCTTGTCGGTGGCCCGCGAGTAGTTGCGGGCGATCACATTCATCAGGGCAGGGCGCTCGATCTGCGGAGTGGCGGCGAGCTCGGCACGCAGGGGTTCCGCGGTTTCGCCGATACGGCCCAGTGCGATCAGGATCTGCAGTTCGAGCCGGCGCGCGTCGCGTGAGTCGGGCAGGGCCTGTTTCCAGGCGCGGGCAGCCGTCAGAGCGGCCTCGCCCGAGCGCGATTGCAGGGCGATTTCGGCTGCGCGCTGGAACAGCAGCGGATCACGTGTGCGGCGTGCCGAATCGAGCACCAGGGCATAGCCGGCACCGGGGTCGCCGGAGCGCAGCGTCATTTCGCCCAGCAGCACCTCGTAGAAGACCTGCGCCGTCATCGCCGAAGGGCGTGCCGGGGCGTCGCCCGAATCCCTTTTTGCGGAATCGGCAGGGGCGGCCGGGGCCGGCGCCGCTGCGGGGGCTGCGGCGGTGGGCGCTGGAGCAGTTGCCGGCGCGGCGGGTGGCGCCGGGTCGAACTGGGCGCAGGCTGAAAGCGCGAGCAAGGCGGCCGCCGCGAGGCGGAGTCGACGGGGCGGGAGGGTCATCGGACCATAATAATCCAAGCAACTTTTGCCACGATGTCCAGGGCTCTTGCGACCCGGACGACGCCTTCTCTCGCCCCTCCAATCCATGCCGGAATTACCCGAAGTCGAAGTCACCCGCCTCGGTTTTGCCGACCGCATCGCGGGTGCGCAGGTGCAGGCGCTGCGCCTGGGCAAGCCCCTGCGCTGGGCGCTGGGCGTCGAGCCGACCGCCCTGGCCGGGCACCGGGTGCGCCAGGTGCGCCGGCGCGGCAAATACCTGCTGGTCGACCTCGAGCCGCAGGGCGTGCTGCTGCTTCACCTGGGCATGTCGGGCAGCCTGCGCTTTGCGGACACCATGCCGGAGCCGGGCAAGCACGACCATTTCGACCTGGTCACCAGCCAGGGCACCTTGCGGCTGAACGATCCGCGCCGCTTCGGTGCCGTGGTCTATGCGCCGGATGAAGATTCGCCCGTTGCGCGCAAGCTGCTCGGCGGCCTCGGTGTCGAGCCGCTGGGCGAGGGCTTCGAACTCGAGCGCTTCCACGAAGGGCTCAAGCGCCGGAATGCGCCCATCAAGCAGGTGCTGCTGGCGGGCGACCTGGTGGTGGGCGTGGGCAATATCTATGCCTCGGAGGCGCTCTTTGCCGCCGGCATCCGCCCCACCTTGGCGGCTTCGCGCATCAGCCGGCCGCGGGCGGCGCGCCTGCGCGAGGCGGTGCGGGCCATCCTGACGCGGGCGCTGGAGCGCGGCGGCAGCACCTTGCGCGACTTTTCCAACGTGGACGGACAAAGCGGCTATTTCCAGCTCGAGGCCATGGTTTATGGGCGCTCGGGGCTTCCCTGCCATATTTGCGAGACGCCGATCCGCCAATTGCGCCAGGGCCAGCGTTCCACTTTCTATTGCCCGCACTGCCAAAAGTACTAAGCGCAGGCCGGCCTTTGGGCATACACGCAACGAATCCGAGACGTCGGCGCGGCCGAGGCGGTATTGCGGCAGGGGTGGGTGCTATATTTTGTAAGTCGACATTTACATTCTCGGTCTTGACCCGATCCTTCACCCAGCAGTTCGACCAGCATGGCGCCTGGCGACGCAACTTTGCGCACCGGCTCAAGTGGCTGTCGGGGTGGCTGCGCGAGAACGACCTGCTGGACCAGGCCGTCGGCGAGCGCCTGAAGGAGCTGGAAGCGCAGATGCGCACCAGCAAGGTCATGGTGGCCTTCGTCGCCGAGTTCTCGCGTGGCAAGTCCGAGCTGATCAACGCGATCTTCTTTGCCGGCTACGGCCGCCGCATCATGCCCGCCAGCGCCGGCCGCACGACCATGTGCCCGACCGAGTTGGGCTACGACGCTCACCTTGCGCCCAGCCTGCGCCTGCTGCCCATCGAAACCCGGCTGGAGCCGCATTCGCTGACCCACTGGCGTGAAGAGGCGGATCGCTGGACCGAATTCCCCATCGACGTGCGCAACGCCGAACTGCTGGCCCAGACCATGCACAAGGTGGCCGAGGTCGACTGGGTGCCATTGGACAAGGCCCGCGCGCTCGGCTTCTGGAGCGACGACAGCCCCGAGGACAACCCTGCGCCCGATGCCCAGGGCCGGGTCGAGATCCCGCGCTGGCGCCATGCGGTGCTGAACATGCCGCATCCGCTGCTGGAGCAGGGCCTGGTCATCCTGGATACCCCGGGCCTGAACGCCATCGGCGCCGAGCCCGAACTGACGGTGAGCCTCATCCCGCAGGCCCACGCGGTGGTGTTCATCCTGGGCGCCGACACCGGGGTGACGCGCTCCGACCTGTCGATCTGGCGCGAGCACCTGATCACCGAGGGCGACAGCAAGGACACCCGCATCGTCGTTCTCAACAAGATCGACACGCTCTGGGACATCCTGAACACCCCGGCCGAAGTCGAGCAGCAGATCGACCGCCAGTGCAAGGCCTCGGCCAAGGTGCTGGACGTACCGCTGACACATGTGCTGCCGGTGTCGGCCCAGAAGGCGCTGCAGGCGAAGATCCGGCGTGACGTGCCGCTCCTGCAGGCCAGCCGCCTGCCGGCGCTGGAAACCGTGCTGGGCGAGGGCCTGCTGGGCAAGCGCGAGACCGTGCTGCGCCTGGCCATCAACAACGGCATCACCGCCCTGCGTACGGAAGGCGAGCGCCTGTTGAAGGTGCGCTCGCGCGACCTGTCGGAGCAGGCGCTGGAACTGCAGGGCCTGCGCGGCAAGAACGCCAGCGTGATTCGCCACATGCGCAGCCGCATCGAAGGCGAGCAGAGCGAGTTCGAGAGCAGCAACGCGCGCATCCTGGCGCTGCGCTCGGTGCAGAGCAAGCTGCTGCGCGAGGTCTATGCGGTGCTCGGCAGCACGGCGCTGAAGGCCGACATGGGCAAGCTGGCCGCGGCGCTCAAGCGCCCGGGCATCAAGCTCAACGTGCGCAAGACCTACGCCGAAACCTTCGACGCCCTGCGCGGCAACCTGCGCGAGGTGCAGGCGACCACGGCCGAGATCCAGGCCATGCTCAACGCCACCTTCCGCCAGCTCAACGCCGAGCATGGCTTCAACCTGCTGGCCCCGGCCGAGCCGGACCTGAGTGGCTTCGTCAAGCAACTCAGCCAGATCGAGCAAAGCCACATCCAGTACCTTGGCGTGGGCAACATCCTCAAGCTGGCCCAGCCCGAGTTCTGCGACAAGCTGGTGCGCGCGCTGGCCAGCCGCCTGCGCGTGGTCAACGAGTCCGCCATGACCGAGGTGGAGCGCTGGAGCAAGGGCGCCGGGGCCCAGCTCGATGCGCAGCTCAAGGAGCGCCGCCGCAACTTCGGCCGGCGCATCGAGTCGGTGGAGCGGATCCAGAGTGCGGCCGGCGGCCTCGACGAGCGCCTGGCCGAGATCGAGATGCAGGAAGCGGCGCTCAAGCAGCTGGGCGAACGGCTGCAGGAGCTGACTTCGCTGCTGACCAGCCAGGAATCGCCCACCGACGTCGGCGGGCGGCCCGCATTGCGCGTCGCTTGAGGAAGACCGCTGCCGTGGGTGCGCTGCTGAACGAGGCGGCGCCGGCTCCCTACCTTGCGCAAGCCGACTTCGCCGCGCAAGTCGTGCGCTGGCAGGCAAGCCATGGCCGCAGCGAATTGCCCTGGCAGAACACGCGCGATCCCTATCGTGTCTGGCTGTCGGAGGTGATGCTCCAGCAGACCCAGGTGAGCACCGTGCTGGGCTACTTCGATCGCTTCCTGAAGCGCTTCCCGGGCGTCGCCGATCTGGCGGCAGCCAGCGAAGACGAGGTGATGGCCCTGTGGAGCGGGCTGGGCTACTACAGCCGGGCGCGCAACATGCATCGCTGCGCGCAGGAGGTGATGGCGCGCTTTGGCGGCCAATTTCCTCGCAACGCCGGGCAGTTGGCCAGCCTGCCGGGCATCGGCCGCTCGACCGCGGCGGCGATCGCGGCCTTCTGCTTTGGCGAGCGGGTCGCGATCCTGGACGGCAACGTCAAGCGCGTGCTGACCCGGGTGCTGGGCTTCGGGGCCGATCTGGCCAGCAGTGCCAACGAGCGCGCGCTGTGGGACATCGCC
This sequence comes from Variovorax sp., assembly GCA_035476655.1. GTDB lineage: Bacteria > Pseudomonadota > Gammaproteobacteria > Burkholderiales > Burkholderiaceae_C > Variovorax. The sequence goes on along the minus strand of DATILH010000198.1, from coordinate 34,033 downwards.
ACGACTCTCTTGCCGCCCGCCGCGAGCAAGGCCGACATGAGCCGCTACACGCAGGGCCTGATGGACCTGGGTGCCACGGTGTGTACGCCGCGGCGGCCAAAGTGCGACGCCTGCCCGGTGCAGGTGCGCTGCGTGGCGCACGGGCGCGGCGAGCAGGAGGGCTTTCCGGTCAAGACGCGCAAGCTGCGGCGCAGTTCGCAGGCTCTGTGGATGCTGGTAGCGCGCGATGACGCTGGCCGCGTCTGGCTCGAGAAACGGCCCGCCAAGGGCATCTGGGCAGGGCTCTATTGCCTTCCATGCTTCGATGACCGGCAGGCGCTGCGCGGCGCCTTGCCCGCCCCCCATCTGGCGGGCGAGCTGCATGACGCGCCGGCCTTTGTCCATGTGCTGACGCACAAGGATCTGCACCTGCATCCGGTGGATTGGACGGCCCGGGATGGCGCGCCGCTGTCGCCGCGGGGCGCCTGGTTTGCAGGGGATGCATGGCCCGCGCTGGGCCTGCCCGCGCCGGTACGCAAGCTCCTGGCAGCCTAGCCGTCGGCGAGTTCGCGGTGCCGCTTGAGCGCCGCCCAACGCTTGTCGAAAGTGCGGGTCAGTTGCTCGACCAGGAACACCGAGCGGTGCTGGCCACCGGTGCAGCCGATCGCCACCGTGACATAGCTGCGGTGGTCGCGCGCCAGCGCATCCAGCCAGCGCGTGAGAAAGCCCTCGATATCGTCGTACATGCGCAGCACCTCGTCGTGCTCGCGCAGCCATTCGATCACCGGCGCGTCGCGGCCGGTGAGCGGGCGCAGCGCCGGCACGTAGTGCGGGTTGGGCAGCATGCGTACGTCGAACACATAGTCGGCATCCAGCGGAATGCCGCGCTTGAAGGCGAAGGATTCGAACACGAGGGTGAGCGTGCTCTGCGGCGCCGCGATCAGGTCCTTGATGTAGCTCTGCAGCTGGGACGGGCGGATGATGCTGGTGTCGATGATGTCGGCGCCGTCGCGCAGATCGGCCAGCAGTTCGCGCTCCAGCTCGATCGCCTGCACCAGGGCACGATGGCGCTCGGGCGCATCCACGTCGCCTTCCTGGCGCGACAGCGGATGGCGCCGCCGGGTCTCGGAAAAGCGCCGCACCAGCGCGTCGGTGGTGGAATCGAGAAAGAGCGAATGCAGCGACACGCCTTCCTGGCGCAGCGCTTCGAGCTGCTGCGGAATGAGCGGGAATGACACGCCGCTTCGCACGTCCATGGCAATTGCCACCCGGCGCGCCTGTTGCTGGCGTTCCAGCGCGATGAAGGCCGAGAGCAGCTCGGGCGGCAGGTTGTCGACGCAGTAGTAGCCGGCGTCTTCCAGCGCATGGAGCGCCACCGACTTGCCGGAGCCCGACATGCCGGTGATGAGGACGACTTCCAGGCTCATGGCCAAGCCGTTCGCTGCTTCGTTCATGCCCGTGCCTTCGCCGGTGCGGCCGGCTTGCCGAGCATCTCGCGCGCGTGGGCCAGCGTGGTTTGCGACACCCGCTCGCCGCCCAGCATGCGGGCGATCTCCTGGTCGCGCGCTTCATTTTCGAGCAGCGCCACGCTGCTTTCGGTGCGCGGGCCGTCGGCGTCCTTCTGCGTTTGCTGCTTGGACACCAGCAAATGATGATCGGCGCAGGCCGCCACCTGCGGCAGGTGGGTCACGGCCAGCACCTGGCGGTCGCGGCCGAGCTGCTGCATCAGCCGACCGACCGTCTCGGCAACTGCGCCGCCCACGCCCGAATCGACCTCGTCGAAGATCAGCGTCTGCGCTTCGCCGAGCTGGCTGGTCGTGACGGCGATGGCCAACGCGATGCGCGAGAGTTCGCCGCCGGAGGCCACCTTGCCGATGGGGCGCGGCGTGCTGCCCGTGTGGCCGCTGACCAGGAAGCCGATGTCTTCCAGGCCCGCGCGGCTGGGCTGCGCCAGGGGCGCCAGCGCAACCTCGAAGCGGCCGCCCTTCATGCCCAGGCCCTGCATGGCCTGTGTGATGGCCGCCGCCAGGCGCGGCGCCGCCGCCTGGCGCGCCTTGCCCAGCGCTCGCGCTTCCTTCATGTAGGCCTGCTGCGCCGTCTTCTCGGCCTGCTCCAGCGCATCCAGGTCGGCGGCGGCATCGAGCGCCTTGAGTTCGTCCTGCCAGCCGGCGAGCAGCGCCGGCAGTTCCTCGGGCTGGCGGCGATAGCGGCGCGCCAGCGACATCCACGAGCCCATGCGCTCGTCCAGCTCGGCCAGGCGTTGCGGGTCGGTGTCGGCATGGCGCAGGTAGCCGTGCAGGCTGTGGGCGGCGTCGGCAGCCTGTGCAACGGCGGAGGCCAGCACTTCGCCGAGCGTCTTGAATTCGGGTTCGATGTGCTCGCAGCCCTGCAGCAGGGTAATGGCGCGATTCAGGGCGTTGAGCGCGCCCTGGTCGTCGTCCTCGATGGCTGCCCGAGCGCCCTCGGCTGCGTCGATCAGGGCCTGCGCATTGGAGGCGCGCGCGTGGCTGGCAGAGAGTTCGTCCCACTCGTCGGCGCCGGGTGCGAGCTTGTTCACTTCGCCGATCTGCCATTGCAGGCGTTCGCGCTCGCGCTGCAGCGAATCCTGGGCGTTGCGCGCCGTATCCAGCGCGGCGATGGCCTGGCGCCAGGCTTGCCAGGGGGCTTCCAGCGTGTCCTGACGCACGCCGGCATAGGCGTCGAGCAGGCCGCGCACCGAATCGGGCCGCGTGAGGCTCTGCCAGGCATGCTGGCCGTGAATGTCGAGCAAGCGCTCGCCCAGTTCGCGCAGCTGCGCCGCGGTGGCCGGGCTGCCGTTGATCCAGCCGCGGCTGCGGCCCTGCAGGTCGACCGTACGGCGCAGCAGCAGCGCGTCGCTGGCGCTGGATTCGAAGCCGCCTTCGTCGAGCCAGGCGCCCAGTTGCGGCGCCGGGTCGAATTCGACGCTGACGTCCAGGCGCTGGGCACCCTCGCGCACCGCACCCGGGTCGGCGCGGCTGCCCAGTGCCAGTTGCAGGGCATCGATCAGGATGGATTTGCCCGCACCGGTTTCGCCGGTGAGCACGGTGAAGCCGGACGACAGTTCGATGTCCAGCGAACGCACGATCACGAAGTCGCGCAGTGTGATCCTTCTCAAAGCCAAGTCAGGAACCTCCCTCGTTCCAATGCAGTTTCTTGCGCAGCGTGTCGAAATAGCTCCAGCCCTTGGGGTGCAGGAAGCGCACGTCCAGTTGGGAGCGCCGCACCACGATGCGGTCGCCATGCGCCAGCGTGGCCAGCGACTGCATGTCGAAATTGGCACTCGCGTCGCGCCCGGCCACCAGTTCGATCGACACTTCTTCGTCGTCGGGCAGCAGGATCGGCCGGTTCGACAAGGTGTGCGGCGCGATCGGCACCAGCACCCAGCCCGGAATGGCCGGATGCAGAATCGGCCCGCCGGCCGACAGCGCGTAGGCGGTCGATCCGGTGGGGGTGGCGATGATCAAGCCGTCGGCGCGCTGGTTGGCCACGAAGTGGCGGCCCACCGACACGCGCAGTTCCACCATGCCCGAGGTGGCGCCGCGATTGACCACCACGTCGTTCATGGCGAGCGCCTCGAACACCACCTGGCTGTCGCGGATCACCTGGCCCTGCATCAGGCTGCGCCGCTCTTCCTCGTATTCGCCGGCCAGCATGGGCACCAGCGTGGACTGGTAGTTGTCGAGCGGTATATCGGTAACGAAGCCCAGGCGGCCTCGGTTGATGCCGATCAGCGGCACGCCGAAGGGCGCCAACTGCCGGCCGATGCCAAGCATGGTGCCGTCGCCGCCCACCACCAGACCGAGGTCGCACTGCTGGCCGATCTCCTCGACGCTGAGGGCGGGGTAGCCGCCGGAAGGCGTACAGCCGTCCTCGCACTGCACCGCCACCTCGCAGCCTTGCGCGCGCAGGAAGCGGCCGATGCTGTCCAGCATCTCGTCCGGCGCGCTAACCTGCGGGCGCGCGCCGCTTGCCTGGTATTTACCTATTAGCGCAACGTGCCGGAAGCGGGGGGTCATCTACAAATTACAACATTAAAATCATCTGATGTTGGACGATCGCGCACGTCTCTTGCTCAAGACCCTGGTCGAGCGGTACATCGCTGACGGGCAACCCGTCGGTTCGCGCACGTTGTCCCGTGTCCCGGGGCTCGAGCTTTCCCCGGCCACCATCCGCAACGTGATGGCCGATCTGGAAGAGCACGGCCTGATCGCCAGCCCCCACACCTCCGCTGGCCGGATCCCCACGGCGCGCGGCTACCGCCTGTTCGTGGACACCATGTTGACGGTTCAACGTGACGGCATCGCGGCACCGACCCTGGTGGCCGACCAGCCGCAGAAGGTGATCACCAACGCGGCCAACCTGCTGTCGAACCTGTCGCAGTTCGTCGGGGTGGTGATGGCGCCGCGGCGTGCCTCGACGTTTCGTCATATCGAATTCCTGCGGCTGTCGGAAAAGCGCTTGCTGGTCATCATCGTCTCGCCCGACGGCGACGTGCAGAACCGGGTGATCTTTCCGGAAGTCGACTTCACGCAGTCGGAACTGGTCGAGGCTTCCAACTACATCAACGCCAATTACTCGGGCCTGACGATCGAGCAGGTGCGCGACCGCCTGCAGTCCGAGATCGACAGCCTGCGCAGCGAGATCGCCACCCTCATGCAGGCAGCGGTGCAGGTCAGCTCCGATGTGCTGAGCGAGGCGGAAGACGAAGTGGTGATCGCCGGCGAACGCAACCTCTTGTCGGTGAGCGATTTCTCCAGCGACATGGGCCACCTGCGCCGGGCCTTCGAGCTGTTCGAGCAGAAGGCGCAGCTGATGCGCCTGCTGGATGTGTCGAGCAAGGCCGAGGGCGTGCGCATCTTCATCGGCGGCGAAAGCCAGTTCGTGCCTTATGAAGAACTGTCGGTGGTCAGCGCCAACTACGAGGTCGACGGCCAGGTGGTTGGGACGCTTGGCGTGATCGGCCCCACGCGCATGCCGTACGAGCGCATGATCCAGATCGTCGATATCACTTCGCGCCTGGTGAGCAACGCGCTCAGCCACCGAAAGTAGAATTGCGCCCCACGTGGGCCGTTAGCTCAGTTGGTTAGAGCAGCGGACTCATAATCCGTTGGTCGCTGGTTCAAGCCCAGCACGGCCTACCATTTGGAAATATGTCATAATCGAAGGCTTCGCGATTGGCGCGCTTCGAAACGCAAGTTCGGGGCTTTCGCCAAAGAGAGCATGGTTTGACATGCTATAATCGCAAGCTGTGCGGGTGTAGCTCAGTTGGATAGAGTACTTGGCTACGAACCAAGGGGTCGTGGGTTCGAATCCTGCCACCCGCACCACCCTTCACGGGCCAGCATCGAAAGATGCTGGCCCGTTTTCTTTTGGCACTCAGCTCTTGAAAGACTTGCCGGGCGTCAGCGGGGTGTGCCGGTAACTCGCCGGCGTTCGGCTCAGCTTGATGGGCGAAGCGATGCCTCGGTAGCCGCCCTCCAGTTCCACCACCATGCCGCGATGCGCCGTGTGCGGATGCGCCAGTGCCGCGTCCACGGGCAATACCGGCGCGGCGGGCACGCCGGCCGCCATCAACTCTTCGACAAGCGTGCGGCCATCGAAACGCGTGAGCGCGGCTTCGAGCGTCGACTTGAGTTCGTCGCGATTCACGGAGCGCGAGCGCGCATCGCGAAAGCGCTCGTCATCGGCAAGCTCCGGCACACCGATGCAGTTGCAGAAGCTTGCAAACTGCCGGTCGTTGCCCACCGCCAGGAAGATCGGATCGGTGCCTGTTCGCAGCGCGTCGTAGGGGTAGATGTTGGGATGCGCGTTGCCCGTTCTCTTGGGCATCTTGCCGTCGACGAACCAGTTGGCCGCATGCGGATGCAGCAAGGACAGGCCGCTGTCGTACAGCGCCGCCTCGATCAGTTGTCCGCGCCCGCTCCTCGCCCGCTCCTGCAGCGCCAGCAGCACGCCGATGGTGGCGTTGAGCCCGGTCACCATGTCCACCACCGGCAGGCCCACGCGCATCGGGCCGCCTTCGGCTTCGCCGTTGATGCTCATGATGCCAGTCATGGCCTGCACCGCCGCGTCGTAGCCCGGCAGGGCGCCCAGCGGGCCGTCGGCGCCGAAGCCCGAGACGCGGCACCACACCAGGCCAGGAAAGCGCTGCGACAAGGTCTCGTAGCCGATGCCCCAGCGCTCCATGGTGCCGGTCTTGAAGTTCTCGATCAGCACGTCGGCCTGTGGCAGCAGGGCCATCAGCGCATCGCGGCCCTCCTGCGAGGAAAGGTCCATGTGCTGCACCCGTTTGTTGCGGTTCAGCCCGTGGTAGTAGGAGGCCACGCCGTCCTTGAAGGGCGGACCCCAGGTGCGGGTGTCATCGCCTTGCGGCGGTTCGATCTTCAGAACGTCGGCGCCATGGTCGCCGAGGATCTGGCCGCAGTAGGGGCCGCCCAGCACGCGCGAGAGGTCCAGGACGCGGATGCCGGCCAGTGCGCCGGCGCAATTGGCGGTGTTCATGTGCCTCAGTCCAGTTGCGCGCCGGATTGCTTGACCACGCTGGCCCACATCGCCATCTGCGCCGGGATGAACTTGGCCAGTTGCTGCGGCGAGGTGGAGGGCGCCGCCTCCAGGCCCTGCTGCGCGAACAGCTCCTTCACCTTGGGCGAGGCCAGCACTTCGGCAAAGGCGCTGTTGAGCTTGGTGATCCGGTCCGGCGGTGTGTCGGCCGGCGCGACGATGCCGAAGAACACGCTCACGTCGAAGCCCTTGTAGCCCTGCTCGGCAATCGTTGGCACATCGGGCAGCGCTTGTGAGCGCGCCGCAGTGGTCACACCCAGGGCGCGCAGCTTGCCGGCCTTGACGTAGGGCAGTGCGGTCAGCACGTCGGTGAAACTCATGCTTACCTGGCCGCCCAGCAGGTCGTTGAGCGCGGGGCCGGTTCCCTTGTAGGGCACATGCAGCAGTTCGACGCCGGCCGTCGAGTTGAACATCACGCCCGCGAGGTGCGAGGAAGCGCCGTTGCCCGAAGAGGCGTAGCTCAACTTGCCCGGGTTGGCCTTGGCATAGGCCACCAGCTCCTGGACGTTCCTGGCCGGCACCGAAGGGTGCACCACCAGGATGTTGGGCAGGTGCCCGATCTGGATCACCGGCGCAAAGCTCTTGACCGGGTTGTAGTTGATCTTGCGGTAGAGGCTGGCGTTGATGGCCAGGGGGCCCGAGGTGCCGAAGAGCAGGGTCTGGCCGTCCGCCGGGGCGCGTGCGACGTATTCGGCGCCGATGTTGCCGCCGGCGCCCGCGCGGTTTTCCACCACCATCGGCTGGCCCAGCTTGTCGCGCAGTTCCGCCGCCAGGGTGCGCGCCATGGCATCGGTCGGGCCACCGGGCGGGAAGGGCACGACCAGCGAGATCGGTTTGTCCGGATAGCCTTCTGCATGCGCCGCCGGCGAAACGAGCGCGAGCGCCGAAATGCCGGCCACGGCAAAAGTGACGAGTTTCTTCATGGTGCTTGTCTCCTGCGTTGTCTATCAGTCTTTGTTCCAGTCGGCCGGCAGCTCGTTGGGCGCCAGCGGATCGCGCGGCAGCACCCGGTGCAGCAGCACCAGTTGCGCCCAGCGAAGGCGCTGCGCCGAGCCGCTCGCACGGCCTTCCCAGGCCATCGCGATGGCGCTGCAGCAGTGGTAGAGGGCGGAGGCGGCCTGGCGCGCCAGAACATCGCCGCCTTCGCGCGCGGCATGCTCGGCCAGCGCGCCGGCGCGTTCCAGCGCACGGCGAAGTGCCTGCCCAAAGGCTGGCGCTACGCCGCTCTCGTCCAGAAGCGCGCCGAAGTGGCGCGTCAGCGCCGGCAACGACTGCTCGCGCTGGACGGCTCGGATCACGTCCAGCGCGACGATGTTGCTGGTGCCTTCCCAGATCGAGCCGAGGTGCGCGTCGCGCACCAGGCGCGGATCGCTCCACTCCTCGATGTAGCCGCAGCCGCCGCGCACTTCCATCGCATCGCCCGTGACCTTGCGCGCATCGCGGCAGGCGCGGAACTTGATGAGCGGCGTCAGGATGCGCAGCAGCGGATAAGCGCTGGCGTCGCCGCCATCGGAGCGAGCCAGCGCCAGGGCCGTCTGGAACACCATGGTGCGCGCCTGCTCGGCGGGCAGGCGCAGCTTGTCGAGCTGGCGCTGCATCAGCGGCATGTCCGCCAGGCGCCGGCCGAAGGCGCGTCGCTCGGAAGCGATGAACTCGGCCTCGGCCACTGCGCGGCGCATCAGGCCAGCGGCGCGAACGCCGTTGGACAGGCGCGAGTTGTTGACCATGTCGGCCATCTGCTGGAAGCCGCGGCCCGCCTCGCCCACCAGGTAGGCCACTGCGCCCTCCAGGCGTATCTCGCCGCTCGCCATCGAGCGGGTGCCCAACTTGTCCTTGAGCCGGATGATGCGGTAGTGGTTGGCGCTGCCGTCCTCGAGCCGGCGTGGCAGCAGGAAGAGCGACACGCCCTTCATGCCGGCCGCTGCGCCATCGGCCCGCGCCAGCACCATCGCGAAGTCGGCGTCCGGGTTGGAGCAGAACCATTTGTCGCCGGACAGGCGCCAACGGCCCTGCTCGTCCTGCCAGGCGCGCGTCTGCGTGGCGGCAATGTCGGACCCGGCCGCCTGCTCGGTCATGAACATCGCGCCCTGGGCCAGGGTGTCGAAATCCAGCGACTGGAATCGCGGCAGGAAGCGCTCGACCAAGTCGGGGCTGCCGAACTTCTTGAGCGTGCGGGCCAGCGAGTCGGTCATCGAGACCGGGCAGCACAGGCCGAACTCCGCCTGCACGAAGAGGTAGGTCAGCACGTACTTGACGATGGGCGGCATCTTGCCCTTCCATCCCAGCGTCTCCTCGCGGTGCGAGATGGCAGCCAGGCCGAATTCGGACAGCGCCAGGCGCTCCATCTCGACGTACGCCGGGTGCTTCACGACCGTCTGCTCGTCGATGCCGGTGCGCGTGCGGTGCTCCAGCGTCGGCGGGTTGAGGTCCGCCGTGTGCGCCAGTTCGTCGAGGTGGCCGCCGGCCAGGGCGCCCAGGCGCTCGAAGTGCGGCTGCATGTGCCGCAGGAGGTCGGGAGGCAGGTACAGGCCAAGCAGGCCGTGCAGTTCGGTGTCGGTGGAAAAGAGGTTCTGGCCGTGGCGGTCGGGCACGGGATGGGCGGTCTCTGGCATGGCGTGTCTCCTGGTCTGGGCGGATCTTGCGTTCGCCTACGATTCGTGTCCAATATCGAATACCTCTTCTTCAATCCGATTTGAATATCGACAAATGGAGCTGCGTCACCTGCGTTATTTCGTCGTGCTGGCCGAGGAGCTGCACTTCGGCCGGGCCGCGCGCCGCCTGTCGATCTCGCAACCGCCGCTGAGCGTGGCGATCCGCCAGCTCGAGGACTCGGTGCGGGCGCAGCTTTTCGAGCGCAACAGCAAGCAGGTGCGGCTCACGCCCGCGGGCCAGGCGCTGCAGCAGTCGGCGCGCCGGCTTCTGCGCCAGGCGGAGGAGGCCGCCCTCGAGGCGCGAGACGTTGCCCAGGGGCTGGCCGGCCGCCTGCGCATCGGTTTCGTCGGCGCCATGCTCTATCGCGGCCTGCCGCAGGCGCTGGGCAAGTTCCAGCAGGAGCACCAGGCAGTGCGCGTCACCTTGGCCGAGCTCAATTCCGGCGAGCAGATCGCCGAATTGCTGCACGATCGGCTCGACGTCGGCTTCGTTCATACCAGCCGCATGCCGTCCGAACTGCAGCATGTGCTGCTGATGTCCGAGCCCTTCGTCGCCTGCCTGCCGTCCGAGCATCGGCTGGCACGGCGCCGCAGCATTGCGCCGTCGTTGCTGCGGGACGAGCCCTTCGTGCTGTTCGCGCGCAGCGTGTCGCCCGACTATCACGAGCGCATCCTGGCGATCTGTGCGGACGCGGGCTTCCGGCCCGAGGTGCGGCACGAGGTGCGGCACTGGCTGTCGGTGGTCTCGCTGGTGTCGCAGGGCATGGGCGTGGCGCTGGTGCCCGACGCAATGCGCCACGCCGCCCTGCGCGGGGCCGTGTTCAGGCCGCTCGAATCGGAGGCGGCTCGGTCGGAGGCCTACTGCGTCTGGCGCAAGGGGCCGGCCAACGCCGTGGTGCAGGGCTTCCTCCAGGCCATGCGCGCCGGCCCGCCGGCCGCCTGAACTCAGGCGGGCGCCAAGCGCCCCACCGCCGGTGCCGGCATGCCGGCGAAGGCGAAGTCCACTTCGGGCGCCAATCCGCTCACGATGCGGGCGATCGACTTCCCCGAGCCGCATGCATGGGTCCAGCCCAGGGTGCCGTGGCCGGTGTTCAGGTAGAAGTTCGAGAGCTTGGTCTTGCCGATCAGCGGCACATTGCTCGGCGTGGCGGGGCGCAGGCCGGTCCAGAACTGGGCTTGGGCCGTGTCGCCAGCGCCGGGGAACAGCTCTTCGACCCGGCGCACGATGGCTTCGCAGCGCACCCGGTTCAGGTCCCGGTCGTAGCCGTTGAGCTCGGCCGTGCCGGCGATGCGCAGGCGGTCGCCCGCGGGAGAGGTGTAGCGCGAGAACACCAGCTTGAACTCATCGTCGGTCAGCGAGACCTGGTGCGCCTTGGAGGCGTCCTTCACCGGCAGCGTCACCGAATAGCCCTTGGCCGGGTAGATCGGCAGGCGGATGCCCAGCGGCGCCGCCAGCAGCGGGCTGAAGGAGCCCATGGCCAGCACGAACGCGTCGCCACGGATGCTCTGGAAGCGGCCAGTGGCGTCGGTGACTTCCACATGGTCGATGCGCCCGCCGGCTTCGCGCAGGGCGGTGATGGTGTGGCCCGTCAGGAACTGAACGCCATTGGCCTGGGCCAGGCGCGCCAGTTCGCGCGCGAAGGCGTTGGCGTCGCCCGACTCGTCTTCCGCGGTGTAGGTGGCACCCGCCAGTTGCGGCCGGATGTGGGCCAGCGCCGGCTCGATCGCGACCGCCTCGTCGGCCGAGATCACCTGGCGCTCGCAGCCGAGTTGGCGCATCTGTTCGGCCGGCGCCAGCGCCGCATCGAATTCCTTCTCGTTGGTATAGAAGTGCAGGATGCCCTGGCTGCGCTGGTCGTAGGCGATGCCGGTGTCGCGGCGCAGTTGCTGGAGCGAATCGCGGCTGTAGGTGCCCAGGCGCACGATCTGCTCGATGTTGTGGCGGGTGCGCGCCGGCGTGCATTCGCGCAGGAATTGAAGGCCCCAGAGCCACTGGCGCAGGTCGGCACGCAGGCGAAAGAGCAGGGGAGCGTCTTCCTTGCCCAGCCATTGCAGCAACTTGAGTGGCGCACCGGGGTTGGCCCAGGGCTCGGCATGGCTGACGGAAATCTGCCCGCCGTTGGCGAAGCTGGTTTCGGCGGCCGGGGTGGCTTGCCGATCGATCACGGTCACTTCGTGGCCGAGTTGCTGGAGGTAGTAGGCCGAGGTGGTGCCGAGCAGGCCGGCGCCAAGGACGATCACGCGCATTGCAGTACCTTTCGAAGGTGCAGCGCTTGAACGGCAAGGGCGTGGATGCCATCGGGGATAGATGGGCAACCGGAACGCAAAGCCGTTCAAGTTGCCGCTCCCCCTGTCCTTGGTACCTGAGAGATTCATCCGCTGCACCCGCAGCGGACTTGCTCCTTCGGTGCGTCGCGCTTGTTGCACGACGGCTCTCCAGACGGCATTTTCAAAGTCTGCAGTACGAGGCCTGTTGGGGCCGACCTGAGCGTTTATGGGAGTTTGCGCCTTCGGTAGGGCTTTGTTGGAAGCCCGCTCTCCTGCAGTACCGCGATTCTAGCCGCGAACTATCATTTCAGTTGAAATGAACAAGGCATTCACCAAGGAAATCGACGCGGACGACGAGGACGATGGCGCCGTCCCCGCCAGCCCCGCCGGCACCCGCAACTACATGACGCCAGGCGGCTTCGAGCGCCTGCGCGCGGAACTGCTCGGCCTGATGGACGAGGAGCGGCCCAAGGTGGTCGAGGCCGTGCACTGGGCCGCCAAGAACGGCGACCGCTCGGAAAACGGCGACTACCTCTATGGCAAGAAGCGCCTGCGCGAGATCGATCGGCGCATCCGCTTCCTCACCAAGCGGCTGGAGATCGCCGAGGTCACCGACCCCTCGGTTCACCATGGCAGCGACCAGGTCTTCTTCGGCGCGACCGTCACCTATGCCGACGAAAGCGGCGACGAGCGCAGCGTCACCATCCTGGGCATCGACGAGGCCGAGAGCAGCAAGCTCGAGGTAAGCTGGATCTCGCCCATCGCCCGGGCCCTGTTGAAAACGCGCGAAGGCGACGTGGTGAAGCTGGTCACGCCCGGCGGCGTGCACGAGATCGAGGTGCTGGGGGTGCGCTACCCCAAGCCTCACTAGGGGGCAGGGACAGTGCGCGCCGCGCTCAGCACCGAGGGCGTGCGCCGCACCGCGCGCAGCACCGCGTCCAGATGCGAGCGGTCGCGTACCGCGATCACGAAACGCAGGTCGGTCGAGTCCTGCGGCGCTTCTTCCGACATCTCGACGTGGGTGATGTCGGCTTCGGCGGCCGAGAGCGCGGCCGCCACGCGGGCCAGCACGCCCTTGTCGTTGCGCACGGTGATGATGACGCCGGTCTCGAAGGTGCGCACCGGCTCGTCGGCCCACTCGACGGCAAAGAAGCGCTCGCTGTCGCGGTAGCGCAGGCGCTGGCCGACGCCGCATTCGTCGGTGTGCACCACCAGGCCCTCGCCGTGCCCCAGGTAGCCGACGATGGCGTCTCCGGGGATAGGGCGGCAGCACAGGGCGAAACGCACGGAAGAGTTCTCGCTGCCATCCAGCGTGACGGCACCCTGCGACACCGTTTCGTGCGCGGTGTAGCGCTCGCGGCTCAGTGTCAGTGCATCGGGCTTCTCGCCGCGTTCGCCCAGCAGCGCCATCAAGCGCTTGGCGACGATGGTGGCGATGCGCCGGCCCAGGCCGATGTCGGTCAGCAGTTCGGCGCGGGTGCGGTTGCCGGTGAAGCGCAGCAGCTTCTCCCACATCGGCTGGTGTTCTTCGTCGTCGGCCGGCAGGCTACCCAGGCCCTCGGCGCGCAGCGCCTGGGCCAGCAGGCGCTCGCCCAGCTGTTCGGACTCGGCTTGCGCCAGGGTCTTGAGGTAGTGGCGGATCTTGGAGCGCGCCCGGCCGGTGCGCACGAAGCCCAGCCAGGCCGGGTTGGGGTTGGCGGTGGGCGAGGTGATCACCTCCACCACATCGCCGTTCTTCAGTTCGGTGCGCAGCGGCACCTGGTCGCCATTGATGCGCGCCGCCGAGGTGTGGTCGCCCACATTGCTGTGGATGGCATAGGCGAAGTCGATCACGGTGGCGCCGCGCGGCAGCGCCAGGATCTGGCTCTTGGGGGTGAAGACGTAGACCGCGTCGGGGAACAGGTCGACCTTGACGTGGTCCCAGAACTCGGCGGCGTCGCGCGTTTCGTCCTGGATGTCGAGCAGCGACTGCAGCCACTTGGTGCCCAGGCGCTCGTTGCTGGCCGGCGCGCCTTCCGCGGCCTTGTAGAGCCAGTGCGCCGCCACGCCGGATTCGGCCACCACATGCATGGCCTCGGTGCGCAACTGGAACTCGACGTTCACGCCCGAGGGCCCGACCAGGGTGGTGTGCAGCGACTGGTAGCCGTTGACCTTGGCGATCGCGATGTGGTCCTTGAACTTGCCCGGCAGCGGCTTGTACATCTGGTGCAAGAGCCCCAGGCCGGTGTAGCAGTTGATGACCGTCGGCAGGATCAGCCGGAAGCCGTAGATGTCGGTCACCTGGGCAAAGCTCAGGTGCTTGTCCTGCATCTTGCGGTAGATGGAATAGAGCGTCTTCTCGCGCCCGGCGATGCGCACGCTGATGCTGGCGGCGGCGAAGGAGGTCTCGACCTCGCGCTGCACCTTCTGGATCAGGTCTCGCCGGCGGCTGCGCGCCTTGGTCACCGCCTTCGAGAGCACCGCATGGCGCCAGGGAAGCAGGTGCTTGAAGGACTCCTCCTGCAGCTCGCGGTAGGTCTGGTTCAGGCCCAGCCGGTGCGCGATCGGCGCGTAGATGTCCAGCGTTTCCTTGGAGATGCGGCCCCACTTCTCGCGCGGCGCATCGTCCAGGGTGCGCATGTTGTGGGTGCGGTCGGCCAGCTTGATGAGGATGACGCGCACGTCGCGCGCCATGGCCAGCAGCATCTTGCGGAAGGACTCGGCCTGGTTCTCCTCGCGGGTATTGAACTGGAGCTTGTCCAGCTTGGTGAGGCCGTCCACCAGTTCGGCCACCGGGGCGCCGAAGCGCTCGATCAGCTCGGATTTGGTGACCCCGCAATCCTCGATCGCGTCGTGCAGCAGGGCCGCCATCAGGGCCTGGGCGTCCAGCTTCCATTCGGCGCACTGGGCGGCGACCGCGATCGGGTGGGTGATGTAGGGCTCGCCGCTGTTGCGCAGCTGGCCCAGGTGGGCCTCGTCGGCAAAGCGGTAGGCGCGGCGCACCTGCTCGGTGTCGTCCGCGTTCAGGTAATCGAGCTTGGCGGTGAGCGCGGCAAAGCTGGCGGCCGCGGCATTCAGGGCTGCCGGAGTGGGGCGATGATGCACCACGCCGACGGCGCCGGGCTTGGCGTTGGGCTTGGGTTTGGCGACCGCGCTCATGACCCCCGACTTTAGCTTGGCAGCCGCCCGGCCGTCTCAGGGCATGAAAAAAGGCACCGCGCCGGGTGCCTTTCTCCAGGGAAGTGATCAGCCGCTATCAGCCGGGAACCTTCTTGAGCATCTCCAGGCCGACCTTGCCTTCGGCAATCTCGCGCAGGGCGGTCACGCCCGGCTTGTTCTTGCTCTCGATCTTGGGCGCATGGCCCTGGCTCAGCATGCGGGCGCGATAGGTGGCGGCCAGCACGAGCTGGAAGCGGTTGGGGATCTGCTGCAGGCAATCTTCGACAGTAATGCGGGCCATCGTTGAGCTTTCGAAGGTGTGGAGGTCAGGGTAGGTTCAGCGCGGAGAAAGTGTCGGCTCGCAGGCGCCTTTGGGCCGTGTAGCGAAGCCGCTGCGCATGGACGATCGCTTTGAGGTCGAAAAGCGCACGTTCAAATAACTCGTTGATTATAACGAAATCGAACTTGTTGGCCTGCGCCATCTCCTCTGCGGCATTCTTCAGGCGCAGCTCTATCACCTCGTTGCTGTCCTCGCCACGCCGTTCCAGGCGGGAGCGCAGCTCTTCCCAGCTCGGCGGCAGGATGAAGATCAGCACCGCATTGGCAAAGGTCTTGCGGATCTGCAGGGCGCCCTGGAAGTCGATTTCCAGCACCACGTCGGCTCCCTGGGCGATGCGCTCCTCGATCGCGCGCTTGGAGGTGCCGTAGCGTTGGCCGTGCACATGCGCCCATTCCACAAAAGCGTCGCCCTCGACCATGGCGTCGAACTCGGCATGGGAGGCAAAGAAGTACTCGCGCCCGTGCTTTTCCTGGCCGCGCGGCGGCCGGGTGGTGTGCGAGACCGAGGGTTGAACGGCCGAGTCGAGCTCCATCAGTGCCTTCACCAGGCTCGACTTGCCGGCGCCGCTGGGTGCGGCGACCACGAAGATGTTTCCGGGATAGTCCATGTCCGGTTTTACTCGATGTTCTGTACCTGTTCGCGCATCTGCTCGATCAGCACCTTCATGTCGACCCCGATGCGCGACAGCTCCAGGGTGGCCGACTTGGAGCCCAGGGTGTTGGCCTCGCGGTGCAGCTCCTGGATCAGGAAATCGAGACGCTTGCCGATGTCGCCGCCCTTCTTCATCAGGCGCTCGATCTCGTCTAGGTGGGAGGCCAGGCGCGTCAGCTCCTCGGCCACGTCGATGCGAATGGCGAAAGCGGTGGCTTCGGAAAGCGCCCGGTCCTGGGCGGCCTCGGGCAAGGTGCTGCCTGCCGCCAGGCCCATGGCCTCTTGCCAGCGCTCCAGGAAGCGGGTGCGCTGCTGCTCGACCAGCTGCGGAACCAGCGGAGCCGCCTGCGCGGCGAGCTTGCGCAGTTGCGAGACGCGGTCGCCGAGCATGGTGGCCAGCCGGGCACCTTCGCGGGCACGTGCCGCAAGCAGATCGTCGGCCACGCGGGTGGCCAGCTCGGCCAGGGCCGGGCCCCAGTCGCCATGGGCCGCGCTGTCGCCGCCGGCCAGGCGCAGCACGTCGGCCACGCTCAGCTCGCGGGCGCCGGGCAGCCAGGCGCGGATGCTGTCCTGCACGCCATTGATGCGCTGCAGAAAGCGGGGCGATGGGTCCACCACGCCACCCGGGGCCGCGCTTTCGATGGCGCCGCGCACTTCCACCTTGCCGCGTTTGAGGCGTTCTCCCAACAGTTCGCGCAGTTGCGCTTCGTGCTGGCGCAGCTCTTCCGGGAGCTTGAAAGTCAGGTCCAGAAAGCGGCTGTTGACCGATCGGATCTCGAGGCCCAGCCGGCCCGCTGTCGAGGGGCGGGCATCGCCTTCCGCGCCGCCCGCGGTGCTGCCGGTCTGGCCACTTGCGTAGCCGGTCATGCTGTAAACTGGCATTACGCCTCGCTTGTGTTCTGTTGTGTGCACGAGGGCGTCGGCAACGCGTTCGCTTGCCGCTTGAGCCGCCTCGGGCGAAACTCCCGGATTATGTCAAAGGTCAAACCTTCGCCCTTGTTGCCGGATACGGTCATCGGCGGATATCGCGTTGTGCGCCGTCTGTCGGCGGGAGGCTTCGGGGTCGTCTATCTGGCCGTCGACAGTTCCGGCCAACAGGTTGCCATCAAGGAATATTTGCCGTCTTCGCTGGCCACCCGCGGTGTTGGCGAATTGCTGCCGGTGGTGGCGCCAGAGAAGCTTTCGCTCTACCGCCTGGGCCTGAAGAGCTTTTTCGAAGAGGGCCGCTCGCTCGCGCAGATCTCGCACGCCTCGGTGGTGAGCGTGCTCAACTTCTTTCGAGAAAACGAGACGGTCTACATGGTGATGAACTACCTGGAGGGCGCGACCCTGCAGGACTTCATCGTCACCGCTCGCGATCTGAAGAAGCAGAAGGTCTTCCGCGAGTCCACCATCCGCTCGCTCTTCGACGAGATCCTGCGCGGCCTGCGCATCGTGCACCAGCACAAGATGCTGCACTTGGACATCAAGCCGGCCAACATCTTCGTGACCGACGACGACCGCGCGGTGATGATCGACTTCGGCGCAGCGCGCGAGGTGCTGTCCAAGGAAGGCAACTTCATCCGCCCCATGTACACCCCCGGCTTTGCCGCGCCCGAGATGTACCGGCGCGACTCGTCGATGGGGCCGTGGACCGACATCTACGCCATCGGCGCCTGCATCTATGCGTGCATGCAGGGCTATCCGCCCAGCGACGCGCCGCAGCGCATCGAGAAGGACCGGCTTTCGCTTTCCCTGTCGCGCTTGCGCGGCGTGTATTCGGACAACCTGATCGAGGTGGTCGAGTGGTGCATGTCGCTCGACCCGCTGTCGCGCCCGCAGTCGGTGTTTGCGCTGCAAAAAGAACTCAGCCGCGAAGGCGAGCGCCGCTACACCAAGCTCACCGTCGGCGAGAAGGTTCGCCTGTCGATCGACAACATTCGCTCGCCCGAGAAGAAGTCGCTGCCCAAGGCCGCGGCGCCCACCACGAGACCGGCATGAAGTTTTCCGTCTTCCAGGTCAGCCGCAAAGGCGGCCGTCTCAAGAACGAAGACCGCATGGGCTACTGCTACACGCGGGAGTCGGGCCTGTTCGTGCTGGCTGACGGCATGGGCGGCCACCCCGAGGGCGAGGTGGCGGCGCAACTGGCGCTGCAGACTATCGCGGCGCTCTACCAGCGCGAGGCGCGGCCGGTACTCAAGGACGTCAAGGCCTTCCTGGCCTCCGCCGTCATGTCGGCGCACCAGCAGATCATGCGCTACGCCGGCAACAAGGGCATGCTCGACACGCCGCGCACCACGGTGGTGGCGGCCGTACTGCAGGGCACCAGCGCAACCTGGGTGCACTGCGGCGATTCGCGCCTGTACGTGGTGCGCGAGGGCGAACTGCTCACCCGCACGCGCGACCACTCGCACGCCGAGCGTCCGCGTCCCAACCCCGGCCCGGAGAGCTTCAACCGCAATCTGCTGCTGACCTGCCTGGGCTCGCCGACCACGCCCATGTACGACATCTCCGATCCGTTGCCGCTGCAGCAGGGCGATCGCATCATGCTGTGCTCCGATGGCCTGTGGGGTGTGATGGACGAGATGCAGATCACGCGCATCCTGGCGACCCGTCCAGTGGCCGATGCCGCGCCCGAGCTGGTCGAGATGGCCTTGCGCCGCGGCGGCGCCAACGGCGACAACGTGACCATGATCGCGCTCGAATGGGAAACGCCCGACGCCCCAGGCGCCGAGCGCGGCATTTCCACCGACAGCATCAGCGAAGGCGTGTTCGCCTCCACCATCCAGGCCGGCATGCCCTCCGAGACCGAGGCGGCCGACCTCGACGAAGACGCCATCGAGCGCTCCATCGCCGAGATCAACGAAGCCATTCGCCGCTCGGCCGAGCGCAGCAAGACCTGAGCGGCTTCTTTTCCTCTTGTTCAGTTTTCCGATCCATGACCGATTTCATCCGAAGCGGCGGCCGCGCCGCCGACCAGCTGCGCCCGGTGCGCATCACCCGTGGTTTCACCATTCACGCCGAAGGCTCGGTTCTGATCGAGTTCGGCCAGACCCGCGTGCTGTGCACCGCCTCGGTTGAAGAGCGCGTGCCGCCGCACAAGCGTGGCAGCGGCGAAGGTTGGGTCACGGCCGAATACGGCATGCTGCCGCGCGCCACCCACACACGCAGCGACCGCGAGGCGGCGCGCGGCAAGCAAAGCGGCCGCACGCAGGAGATCCAGCGTTTGATCGGCCGCTCCATGCGCGCCGTGTTCGACCTGGCTGCCCTGGGCGAACGCACCATCCACCTCGACTGCGACGTGCTGCAGGCCGATGGCGGCACCCGCACTGCCGCCATCACCGGCGCCTTCGTGGCGGCGCAGGATGCGGTCAACAAGCTGCTGGCCGGCGGGCTGATCCCGGCCTCGCCCATCAAGAGCCATGTGGCGGCGATCTCGGTGGGCATCGTCGGCGGCACGCCGCTCCTGGACCTGGAATACACCGAAGACTCGGCCTGCGACACCGACATGAACGTGGTGATGACTGGCGCCGGCCACTATGTCGAAGTGCAGGGCACCGCCGAGGGCGCGGCCTTCTCGCGCGCAGAGATGGACAAGCTCTTGGGCCTGGCCGAAAAGGGCATCGGCGAGCTGATCGAGATGCAGAAGCAGGCGCTGAAGGCCGCTTGAACATGAAACTGGTCCTCGCCTCCAACAACGCCGGCAAGCTGGCCGAGTTGCAGCAGCTCTTTGCGCCGCTGGGCATCGCACTGGTGCGCCAGAGCGAGTTGGGCGTGGGCGAGGCCGAGGAGCCGCATCGCACCTTTGTCGAGAACGCATTGGCCAAGGCGCGCCATGCCAGCGCGGCCACCGGCCTGCCGGCCATCGCCGACGATGCCGGCCTGTGCGTCGACGCCTTCGGTGGCCTGCCCGGCGTGGACACCGCCTTCTATGCCACCCAGTTCGGCTATCCCAAGGGCGATGCCAACAACGTGCGTGCCCTGCTGGAACAGATGCAGGGCCTGGCGAACCGGCGCGCCGCTCTGGTCAGCACCCTGGTGGCGCTGCGTCGCCATGACGACCCCGAACCGCTAATCGCCGTCGGCCGTGCGGTGGGCGAGATCACCCAAGAGCCCATCGGCGACAACGGCTTCGGCTTCGACCCGGTGATGTTCCTGTCGCAGTTCGGCAAGACCTTCGCCCAGTTGCCTACCGAAGTGAAGAACGCCAACAGCCATCGCGGCCAGGCGGCGCGCACGATGCTCGAATTGATGCGCGAGCGCTGGTCCTCCTTGTTGTGAGCATCCCGATCAAGTCCGTGGCGCCGGACTCCGGCGCCGCGGCAACCCAGGCCAACGACGTGCTGCACCAGATGCGGCCCGGTCCGCTGCAACTGGCGGCCCTGCCACCGCTGTCGGTGTACGTGCACCTGCCCTGGTGCCTGCGCAAGTGCCCGTATTGCGACTTCAATTCGCATGAGTGGCGAAACGGCGGCGATGGCATTCCGCAGCAGCGCTACCTGGATGCCGTGGTGGCCGACCTGGATGCGGCGCTGCCGCTGATCTGGGGCCGCTCGGTGCACACCATCTTCATCGGTGGCGGTACGCCCAGCCTGTTCTCGCCTGAAAGCATCGACCGCCTGATCGGCGACCTGCGCGCGCGCCTCAAGCTCACGCCCGATTGCGAGATCACCCTTGAGGCCAACCCGGGCACCTTCGAGCGCGACCGCTTCCGTGGCTACCGCGCCGCCGGGGTGACGCGCCTGTCGGTCGGCGTGCAGAGCTTCAACGACGAGCATCTGAAGGCGATCGGCCGAGTGCACGACAGCGCGCAGGCCATCGCCGCGGTGGAGGAGGCGGCCAGCGCCTTCGACACCTTCAACCTCGACCTGATGTATGCGCTCCCGGGCCAGACCTCGGCGCAGCTCGATGCCGACCTGACGCGGGCGCTGGCGCTCAAGCCGCCGCACCTGTCGGTCTACCACCTCACGCTCGAGCCCAACACATACTTCGCCAAGTACCCGCCCGCGCTGCCGCCCGAGGACGAGGCCTACGCGATGCTGGACCACATCACCGAGCGCACCGCGCTTGAGGGCATGGCCCGCTACGAGATCTCGGCCTATGCCAAGGAAGGGCATCGCTGCGCGCACAACCTCAACTACTGGCAGTTCGGCGACTACCTGGGAATTGGCGCCGGCGCGCATGGCAAGCTGAGCTTTGCGCATCGCGTCGTGCGGCAAGTGCGCTTTCGCGATCCGCGCCTGTACATGGACAACGCGCTGGCCGGCCATGCCGTGGCGCAAAGCGAGGAGGTGGCGATTGCCGATCTGCCTTTCGAGTTCATGCTCAATGCGCTGCGCCTGAAGGAAGGCTTCACGATGGCGCAGTTCGGCGAGCGCACCGGACTGGCCGTCACCGCCATCCAGCGCGGCATGGAAGAGGCCGAGCGCAAGGGGCTCCTGGCGCGCGACCTGTGGCATGCCTGGCCCACGGAGAAGGGCTTTGATTTTCTTAGCGATCTGCAGGAGATCTTCTTGGCCGAAGGCTGAGGGCGCGTCAGTCTAAAATCGCGGTTCGCGGCTGCCGCATGCACGGAGAGTTGGGTGAGTGGTTTAAACCAGCAGTCTTGAAAACTGCCGACGGGCAACCGTCCGTGAGTTCGAATCTCACACTCTCCGCCAAGAATCTGAAATTCGTACGGATGTGCAGAATGAACAATATGGCTGCATAGCTGTGGACCGCACTTCTTCTTGCCGGCTCTTTGATGTCGACGCACATCGTCGCGCAAGAGCTCCCCGCTGCGTCAGAGCTCGAGCGTGCTTTTGGCGCTGCGTTCGCGACGGTTCCTGCGGTCGCCCACTACGCTGGTGGGGCTTGCCAGCATCACGCACGACTGGCGGCCAAGATTGCCCAATTTCGGGACGGCGGCGCAAGCAGTGACAGGGCGCTCGAGCTGTTGAAAGAACCTGAGCAAGCTTCGCCAACTGAAGTGGATCGGCGTGTTGCCACTGCCTTGTCAATCATCCATCGCGCGGTCCTGGATTTCGTGTACGGCCCAAGTCTCCCGTCAGTCGACCTGACCTTTGCCGTAGTCAACGTTGCATGCCTGATTGAAGTTGGGAAGGTCATCGGAAGCACCGACATCTAAGGCCCGATGGCACGGGATGTGCACGGCTTCCGCGCGACTCTCTGCCTCGACCCTCGATCCCGCGGGTGAAACTGGCCAGGCGGCGTCGCACAATGTCGCCATGGTGGAGGTTCTGGTGAAGCTATGACCAATCCCGAGCAGCAACTTACCGATGACGAACTCGCTGCGCAGGCCGCCGACTGGCGCCGCCGAGCCCTGCAT
Organism: Variovorax sp.; assembly: GCA_035476655.1. Classification (GTDB taxonomy): domain Bacteria; phylum Pseudomonadota; class Gammaproteobacteria; order Burkholderiales; family Burkholderiaceae_C; genus Variovorax. Next base: position 12,117 of record DATILH010000198.1, on the reverse strand, counting down.
GGCGAGCACGACGCGAACGACCGGGCGCAAGTGTTGGAGCGTGAGCTGCGCAGGCGCAGCGGCGCGCTGTCAACGTTGGGTGCAGACCTGAGAGCCCCGGCCAGCAGGCGCAGACCATGGTGGCGTTTTTGGTAGCGAGCATGATCGAGCCGCCAGAGAAACTGGCTACGGGGCCATTCGCCTAGACGCGCCGGCCGAAGCAAGGCGCCCAACCTTCTTCCTTCTTCCTTCATTCCACAAGTAATGAAACTAAACGCCAACACCCGTCTTCTTTCCAGCCTCACCCTTGCCGTGGTGGCGCTTTGCGCAGCCCAGGCGGCGCAGGCCCAGGCCGTCGTCGCCCCGACACCGACACAAGTCCGCCCCGCCGTCGATCAGGCCTACACGCAGCTCCTCGCCGCGCCGCAGATCCAGAAGCTGCTCGAGGCCGTGAAGGCCGATCACGAGCGTTCGATCGAAGACCTCAAGATGCTCACCGAGATCGAGGCGCCGCCCTTCAAGGAGCAGAAGCGCGCCGAGGCCTTCCTGGCCCGGCTGAAGGCCCTGGGCCTCACTGACGCGAAGATCGACGCCGAAGGCAATGCGATCGGCGTGCGCAAGGGCACGGGCAACGGGCCCAAGCTGCTCATCTCGGCGCACCTGGACACGGTGTTCCCGTCCGGCACCGACGTCAAGGTCAGGGAACGCGACGGCAAGCTGCACGCCCCCGGAATCTCCGACGACACGCGCGGCCTGGCGGTGCTGCTGTCCTGGCTCAAGGTGCTCAACGACAACAAGGTGCAGACCGTGGGCGACCTGGTCTTCGCCGGCAATGTCGGCGAGGAAGAGCTGGGCAACCTGCGCGGCATGAAGCACATCTTTGCCGAGCACCGCGACATCGACGGCATGGTCGGCCTGGAGCCCGCGCCGGATGGCTCGGTGCTGATCCTGGGCACCGGGAGCCACCGCTACGAGTTCAGCTTCAAGGGGCCTGGCGGCCACAGCTATGCCGCTTTCGGCCATGTGCCGAGCGCCATTCACGGCATGGGCCGCGCCATCGCCAAGATCGCCGAGGTGAAGACGCCCGCCAGCCCCAAGACCACCTTCACCGTCGGCACCGTGGCCGGCGGCACCTCGGTCAACACCATCGCGCCCGATGCGCGCATGGCGGTGGACATCCGCTCCGACGCCATGGAGCCGCTGCTCGAAACCGAGAAGAAGATCCTGGCCGCTGTCGACGAGGCGGTGGTCGAGGAGAACAAGCGCTGGAACCTGAACACGCTGACGGTGTCGAACAAGCTCATCGGCGACCGTCCCGGGGGCATGACGAAGGCCGACACGGTGATGGTCGAGGCAGCCGTGCGCTCCAATACCGCCTTCGGCAACAAGACGCTGCTGACCGGTGCCAGCACCGACGCCAACGTGCCGATGTCGCTGGGCATCCCGGCCATCATCGTGGGTGGCGGCGGAAAGACCGGCGGCTTTCACGCGCTGACCGAATGGATCGACCTCACCGACGGCTGGAAGGGCGCGCAGACGTCATTGATGACGGTACTGGGTCTGGTGGGCGTGCAGGGCGTGTCGCAGCCGCTGCTGGAAATGCGCCCGCCGCGCAGCCGCTGAGCAGGGCAGGCGGCCTCAGGCCGCCACCACCGCTCCCGCCCGCCAGGCATTCCACTGCCGCCACAAGACCGGCGCGCACGTCGCCATGCCGATCAGCGTGATGCTCAGTCCCGGTGCAATCAGCAGCACCGCCGCCGCCACGCACAGCAGGCGCTCCCACGTCTTCATCGGCACCAGCAGATAGCGGCTGAGCGCCGCCGCCAGCGCGGTGATGCCCATCACGCAGCCGAAAAAGGTGACGACGAAGTCGCCCCAGTTGAAGCCCTTGGTCACCAATAGCAGGCTGGGCGAGAAGACGAAGACGAAGGGCACCAGCACCTTGCCCAGCCCCAGCCGGAAGGCGGTGTTGCCGGTGCGGAAGGGATCGCCCCCCGCCATGCCCGCCGCCGCATACGCGGCCAGGGCCACCGGTGGCGTGATGTCGGCCAGCACGCCGTAGTAGAAGACGAAGAAGTGCGCCACCAGCGGCTCCACGCCCATCTGCACCAGCGTGGGTGCGGCCACCGTCACCATGATGATGTAGTTGGCGGTGGTGGGAATGCCGCAGCCCATCAGGATGCAGACCGCGCCGGTCATCAGCAGCGCCGCGAACAAGGTCATGCCCTGGGTGGAGGCCAGCCAGGCCGGCACCACCATGGTCAGCCCTTGAGCCAGCACCTGGGCGGCGTTGGTGATGATGTAGCTCACCTTGAAGCCGACGCCGGTCAGGGTCACGACGCCGATCACCAGGCCCACGGTGGCGGCCGCAGCGCCCACGGCCAGCGCGTACTTGGCGCCGGTCTCCAGCGCCTCGGGCACCACCGCCAGCGGCATGCGCCCACGCAGGCCGGCCAGGCTGCGCGCCCCCCACAGGATCGCGGCGCCGGCTGCAAACAGTGCGAGCCGCACGTTGTGCGTCTGCGGGCCCCAGTCGACAAAGGCCAGCATCACCAGCAGCACATGCAGCACGGCCATCAGCATCCAATGGCCGGGACGGTTGCCCGTGGTCTGCAGGGCCAGCCCGACGATCAGGCAGGAGGTGATGCCGGTGAAGGCGGCCAGGTAAGGCGTGCGCCCGCTCACCAGGATCCAGATCAGGAGCACCAGCGGGATCAGCGTCGGCCAGCGCTCGCGCAGCGATTGGCGCAGGCGCGGCATCTCTTCTTCGGTCAGGCCGCGCAGGCCGTCGCGCTTGGCCTCGAAATGCACCTGCATGAAGACGCCGAAGAAGTGCATGAAGGCCGGCACCACCGCCGCGGCGATGATGGTCTGGTAGGGCACGTTGAGAAACTCGATCATCAGGAAGGCCGCAGCCCCCAGCACCGGCGGCGTGATCTGCCCGCCCGTGGACGATGCGGCCTCCACCGCGCCCGCGAACTCGCGCTTGTAGCCCACGCGGATCATCGCGGGAATGGTGAGCGATCCGACCGTGACCGCATTGGCCACCGAGGAGCCGCTGAGCATGCCGAACATGGCCGAGCCGAAGACGCTGACCTTGGCCGGCCCGCCGGCATAACGCCCGGCCACGGCGGAGGCGATGTCCAGGAAGAGTTGCCCCAGCCCGATGCGCGTGGCCATCACGCCGAACAGCACGAAGTGAAAGACGTAGGTCGCCACCACGCCCACCGCCACGCCGTAGATGCCCTGGCTGGTGAGGTACTGGTGGTTCACCAGCTGCGACCAGCTCGCGCCGGCATGCTTGAGCAAACCGGGGAAGTGGGGCCCGGCCAGCGCGTAGATGCAAAAGCCGATCGCGATCACCGGCAGCGGCCAGCCCATGCTGCGCCGCGTGGCTTCGAGCAGGGTGACGATCAGGATCGAGCCGAACAGCACATCCGTGAAGCTCGGGTTGCCCACGCGAAAGGCCAGGTCGTCGAACACGATCGGGATGTAGAGCACGCTGGCGACGCAGGCCAGGCCCAGCAGCCAGTCGGCCAGCGGAATGCCGCCCGGCGCCCACCAGTGGCTGCGCGGCAGCGGCTCGCTCTCCTTGTGCTTGCGCGCGGAAAAGACCAGGAAGATCAGCCCCAGCACGAAGGCCAGGTGCACCCCGCGGTGGGTGATCTCCTGCAGCAGGCCGAAGCCTGCCGTGTAGTAATGAAAGCAGGACAGCGCGATCAGCAGCGCGGTGACGATCCAGGTGGCCGGCGGCACCGCCGGCCGAAAGCGCATTTCCGGATCGAACTTCTGTTCGAGCTCCTGCAGGGTCTTGTCGTCCGGCAGGGCGGCGGCAGTTGCCGCACTCACTTGATCAGGCCCGCTTCCTTGTAGAACTTCTCGGCCCCAGGGTGGTAGGGGATGCCCACGCCCTGCACTGCGTTCTCCTTGGTGATCAGCTTGCCCTTGGCATGGCCGGCCGCCAACGCCTTCTGCGCGGCCTCGCCATACAGCGCCTTGGTGATCTGGTAGACCACCTCGGTGTCGGCCTTGGTGCTGGTCACCCACTGTGCGCCCACCGCCAGGGTCTGCACGGCAGCCACGTCCTTGTAGGTGTTGGCCGGGATGGTGTCGGTCGCGAAGTAGGGGTTCTTGGCGCGCAGGCCGTCGGCCTCGGTGCCGGCCAGCGGCACCAGTTCGATGCCGGTGCCGCCGGAGGCGAGTTCGGCAATGGCGCCGGCCGGTGCGCCGCCGACGAAGAAGAAGGCATCGAGCGAGCCGTCCTTGAGCTTGTCGCCGGCCTGGTTGGGCTTGATGTACTCGGGCTTGATGTCGGCTTCCTTCACGCCCCAGGCGGCCAGCACCATGCGGGCGTTGATCAGCGTGCCCGAGCCCGGTTCGTCCAGCGCCACGCGCTTGCCCTTCAGGTCGGCCACGGTCTTGATGCCGGCGCCCTTCTTGGCCACCAGGTGGATGCTTTCCGGATAGAGATTGGCGATCATGCGCAGATCGCCGACCTTGGGCTTGCCTTCGTAGGGACCGGTGCCGGTGAAGGCCCAGGTGGCCACGTCGGCCTGCGAGAAGCCTGATTCCATCGAGCCGCCGGCAATCGCATTCACGTTCGCCAGCGAGCCGTTGCTGGCCTGCGCCGTCGCCACGATCTTGCCGGGCTGCGACACCGCGTTGGCGATCATCCCACCCACCGGGTAGTAGGTGCCGGCCGTGCCGCCTGTGCCAATGCGGAAGAACTGCTGCGCCTGCGCTGCGCCGCTGGCCAATGCCATCGCGGCCACCAGCGCGCCTGCCAATTGCTTGAATCTCATCGAGAACTCCTGTTGTTAGAAGAGGCGGGACGTGAAAGTGGCTGACGCTACGTCACGCCGCCCCGCCTTTGCATGGGGGAAGCCCGGAGTCTCGAAAAGCAGGCGCCGTGCCGGATCAGCCGGAGGCCTCGTCCTGCCCCGGCGTGCGCGCCGGCGTCGCATACCAGTCGGCCTTGCGTACCACCTTGGCCCGGTCGGGATCGCCCAGGTAGTGCGGCGACATGATCTGCACGCCATGCTCGTTGAACACGTCCAGCACATGGGCGTGCAGCATGTGCATGACCTCGGCACGCGGACGCGGGCTGGAGGGAACGGCCTGGCAGACCAGGCGGTACTCCACGTAGAAGTCGGACAGCCCGGTCTGGAACACCCTGGGTGGCGGCGCCTCCAGCACGCCCTCGGTGCGCCGGGCGGCCTCCAGCAGCATGGCCTCGACCTGGCGCCACGGCGTGTCGTAGCCGATGGTGAGCGCGGTGTCCAGGATGTAGCCCTGGCCACGGATGGTGCGCGAATAGTTCTTGGTGACGGAGCCCATGATCAGCGAATTGGGCAGGGTGATCTCCTCGCCCATGCCGGTGCGGATCTTGGTGGTGAAGGTGCTCAGCTCGGTCACCGTGCCTTCCTGGTCGTTGATGCGCACGTATTCGCCCACCCGGATGGTGCGCGAATACATCAGGATCAGGCCGCTGAAGCCCTGGCCCACCAGGCTGGAGCCGCCCAGGGTCAGCATCAGGCCCACCAGCACCGAGATGCCCTTGAAGGCTTCGCTCTGCGCGCCGGGCAGGTAGGGGTAGGCCATGGCGAGGGCAAACAACCAGACGGCCGCGACAACGATGCGCCGCGTGGGCGCGGCCAGGTCTCGGTCCAGCCAGCCGATGTCGCCCCCGCCGCGCTCGACGCGGTCGAACACCGGTCGTATGGCGGCAATCACGCTGCGCGCCAGGAAGAAGATGACCAGCGCGATGATCAGGTCGGGCAGGGCGTGCAGCACGCCACCGCCGATGCGCCGCAGCACCCCCAGCAGGAAGTTGCCCAGCTCCTCGCCCCAGACGCGGGTGTAGGCGAAGCGGGTCAGCACGAAGACCAGCCATTCGTAGGCCAGCACCACCACCACCAGCCCGGCCAACGCGCCGATCAGCCAGCGCACCACGCCGCGCAGGCGCGAGGGATGCAGGAGCGGGGCGCCGGCCACCTGCATGTCGGCCGCGGTGGCTTCGAGCAGACGGGCGGTGCGCGCGATCACGGCCTGGCGGATGCGCCAGGTGACCCAGACCGCCAGCGCAAAGATCAGCGTGCCCAGCGCGCTGTAGGCCGCCGCATGCAGCAGGCGGCCCTTGCTGCGCGCCTCCCGGGTTTCGCCGATCGCGTGGGTGAGCGCCTGCGCCACCCCTTGCGTCAAGGCCTCGAAGCTCTGGCCGCTGAGCTTGTCGACATCCTCCGCTACCAGGATCAGGGCGAAGGCGCCGTCGATCATGATCATGCTGCCCTGCGGTGCCTGTTGCACCGTCACCGCGCCGGGGCCGCCCTTGTCGAGAAGGGCCGCGATGGTCTGCTCGGCGCGGCTGGCGCGCTCGGCTGGCGACACGCCCAGGAAGGGTGCGCGCAGCAGGGCCACCTTGCGGTTCTGCACCACCACGCTGGCCTGGTCCTGCGCGAAGGCGGCGGGCGCCAGCAGGAAGGTGCAGGCCAGCACGAGAAGGCGGACCCATGCGAAGAAGGAAGACCGGTGTTCTGGCATGGCGCGGATGATGCCCGATTCCGATGTAGGCTCCGCATCCCGCGCCGCGGCGCATCGGATCACAAGAAAGGTGCACGCTGCCACCCTGCTCCTGATCGTGCTGTGCGCCGGCCTGGCCAGCCAGTGGCTGGCGGCGCAGATCCGCCTGCCGGCCATCGTGGTGCTGATCGCCGTGGGGCTCCTGCTGGGGCCGGTGAGCGGCGTGGTGCAGCTCAACATCGAGCGCGAACAGCTCAGCGAACTGATAGGCCTGGGCGTGGCCATCATCCTGTTCGAAGGCGGCATGGACCTGAAGCTGGGCGAATTCCGGCGCGTCGGCCATGGCGTGGGTCGGCTCACGGTGCTGGGGCCGCCGCTGGCCTGGCTGTTCGGCAGCCTGGCGGCGCACTACATCGGCGGCTTGAGCTGGCCGGTGGCGATCGTGCTGGGCGCCATCCTGGTGGTGACCGGGCCCACGGTGATCCTGCCGCTCCTGCGCCAGGCCCGGCTCAACAAGGAATCGGCCGCACTCCTCAAGTGGGAGGGCATCGTCAACGATCCCGTCGGCGTGCTGCTGGCGGTGCTCACCTTCCAATACTTCACCCTGTCGGGCGGCGGCTGGGTCTCGACCTTGAAGGCACTGGGCGCCGCCATCGCGGTGGCCCTGGTACTGGGTGGGCTGGGTGGCTGGCTGATCGGCTGGCTGTACCGGCGCGGCGGCGCGCCCGAGCACCTGAAGGCGCCGATCCTCATGGTGCTGGTGCTGGCCGCCTACTGGGCCAGCAACCAGGTGCAGCACGAGGCCGGGCTGCTCACCGTCACCGTGATGGGCATGGTGATCGGCAACATGGACCTGGCCGAGCGCGAGTCGCTTCAGCGCTTCAAGGAGAACCTGACGGTGGTGCTGCTGTCGGTGCTCTTCATCGTGATCCCGAGCCAGCTCGAGCCGGACCAGCTCAAGCTGATCGACTGGCGCACGGTGGCTTTCGTGCTGGCCATCCTGCTCCTGGTGCGGCCGCTGACCATCGCGCTGGCCACCCTGGGCGCGCCGATGCGCAAGCAAGACAAGCTGCTCCTGGGCTGGATCGCGCCGCGCGGCATCGTCGCGGTGGCCACCGCCGGCATCTTCGGCCCGGCATTGGTGAAGGCCGGCTATGCGGACGCCGCCAAGCTGCTGCCCGTCACCTTCCTGATCGTCATCGCCACCGTGCTGTGCCACGGCCTGAGCCTGGGGCGCATCGCGCGGCGACTGGGGCTGGCGGCCGGCAGCGATTCAGGCCTCCTGATCGTCGGCGCCTCGCCCTTCACTTGCGCGCTGGCGCTGGCCCTGCAGAAGCTGCAGATCGAGGTGCTGGTGGTGGACCGCTACTACGACGCCCTCAAGCTCGCGCGCATGCAGGGCATCGAGGTCTTCTACGGCGAGTTCCTGTCCGAGCATGCCGAGGAGACGCTGGAGGTGCAGCACCTGAGCTACCTCTTGTGCGCCACCGACAACGATTCGTACAACGCGCTGGTGTGCAAGGCGCAGGGGCGGCGGGTCGGGCATCACCGCACCTTCCAGCTCGCGGTGCGGCGCGGCTCCGGCCAGGCGGCGGGTGAGCTGTCGCTGCAGCAGCGCGGCTACTTCGCTTTTCACGAAGAGGCCACCTACCACGCGCTGGATGTGTGGCTGCAGGAAGGCTGGACAGTGCAGACCACCAACCTCACCAAGAGCTACGGCTGGACCGAGCTCACCGAGCGCATGGGCGAGGTGGGCAAGGACTGGTGGCTGGTCGGCGGCGTGTCGCCGGCCGGCTTGTTCCGCATCTACTCGAGCGAACAGGCCTTCAAGGCCGATGCCGGCTGGACGGTGATCTGCTTCGCGCCGACGGCGGCGGCGGAGCGCACGGCCTGAGATGCCCAGCCTGCACCGGCCGCAAAGCGCTGCCGGAACTCGCTCGGCGTCATGCCCTTGATCGTGCGAAACTGCCGCGCAAAGTAGGCCGGCTGGCTGTAGCCGGCCGCCTCCGCGATGCGGGCGATGGAGTGCCGGCCTTCGATCAGCAGGGCGCAGGCGCGGCCGATGCGCAGGGTGGCCAGGTAGTCGCTCACCGTCATGCGCGTGCACTGCTTGAAGAAGCGCTGCAACTGGCTTTCGCTCAAGGCGGCCAGCTCGGCCAGGGTGGCCAGGCGCAGCGGCTGCGCATAGTGCGCGTGCAGATGCGCCAGCACCCGGTCGAGCCGGGCGCGTTCGCGCGGCGCCGGCTGCGCATCGGCGGCAAAGCCCTGCAAGGCCAGCGGCTGGCGCGTCTCGTCGGCCGCCAGAATGGTGAGAACCTCCACCAGGCCGAGCCAGCGCGCCGCCGGCGTTGCACTCGTCAAGCCCAGCAGACGCGGGCGCACGGCTGCCGCCGCCTTGGGGCCGAACACCAGGCCGCGCGAGGACTCGGCCAGCAGCCGGCCGACGCCGCCCAGCTCGGGGTAGGGCAGGGTCAGTCCTTCGGCCCAGGCGCGGGTGAACCAGGCCACCAGGGCGCGGTGCGGCTGCGGCGGCTGCAGCGCGGCGCGCGACTGCCAGGCATGCGGCAGGTTCGGCCCCACCAGCACCAGGTCACCATCGCCATAGCTGGCGACATGGTCGCCGACGAAGCGCTCGCCCATGCTGTCGAGGGTCAGGGTCAGCTCGTACTCGGGGTGGTAGTGCCAGTGGAAGGGAAAGGCGGGCAGCCGGCGGTCGAACAGCGTCCAGGACTGGCCGCCTTCCACGCTGACCTGTTCGAAACGCGGGCGCATCGTCGCTAGCTCCGGCTTGCTTGCGGTGATCGTGCAAGCGCCTGCGGGGTCCGTCGCACTGCCGCGCGCCGAACGGGCCTACGCTTGGGCCAGCACGTCGCACAAGGAGCACCGCCATGGTGGAAAGCAGGCAGCGCTGGGGTTGGGGATTGATCGGCGCCAGCACGATCGCGCGCGAATGGATGATCGACGCCATCCGCGCCCAGCCGGGGCATGAGATCGTGTCGGTGCTGAGCAGCAATGCGCAGCGCGGCGCCCAGTTTGCCAAGGCGCACGGCATCGCGTCCTCGACCACCTCGCTCGAAGCCCTGCTGGCCGATCCTGCCATCGACGCCGTCTACATCAGCAGCACCAACGAACTGCATGCGCCCCAGGCCATTGCCGCAGCGCGCGCCGGCAAGCACGTGCTGTGCGAGAAGCCGCTGGCCATGAGCCTGGCCGATGCGCAGGCCATCCTGCAGGCCCGCCGCGAGGCCGGCGTGCTGCTGGGCACCAATCACCACTTGCGCAACGCCGCAGCGCACCAGGCGATGCGCCAACTGCTGCGCGAAGGCGCCATCGGGCAGCCGCTGTTCGCACGCGTCTTCCACGCGGTGCAACTGCCCACGCATCTGCAGGGCTGGCGCGTGAACGCGGCCGCGGCCGGCGGCGGCGTGGTGCTCGACATCACGGTGCACGACGCCGACACCTTGCGCTTCCTGCTCGATGCCGAGCCGCTGGAGGCGGTGGCCATGACCCAGGGCGGCGGGCCGGTGGAAGAGGGCGTGATGGCAGTGCTGCGCTTTGACAACGGCGTGCTGGCGCAGCTGCACGACGCCTTCAACGTGCCGCATGCCGGCACCGGCATCGAGATCCACGGCAGCGCCGGCTCGATCATTGGGCGCGATGTGATGACCCAGCGGCCGGTGGGCGAGGTGTGGCTGCGCACCGCGCAGGGTGAACGGCAGATCGCGCTGGCACCGCACAACCTTTACGCGCATGCCATGCAGCATTTCGCCGCGGCGCTGCGTGGGGAGGGCGCGCCGGCTGCCAGCGGCGAAGATGGGCTGCGCTCCCTGGCCGCCGCGCTGGCGGTGCTCGAGGCTTCCCGCAGCGGCCGGCGCACACCGGTGCATATTGCTGCGAGAGGACACTAGCGCGGCAGCTCGGAACGGCGAGGCAGGTCGGCGCCGCGCCTTCCGCAGGTGATGGCGGCTGCCTGCACGGCAAAGTCCAGCACGGCTTCCAGCTGCTGCGACGAGAGCGTGCCGATGGCCTCGATCTCCAGGCAGCCGTGCTCGGCCAGCCAGGTCAACAGCGCGGCCTGGAAGGTGTCGCCGGCGCCGACCGTGTCGATCACCGTGAGGGCGCGCGCCGGCACTGCGGCCTCGCCGCTGCGCGTCCACGCGCAAGCGCCTTCGGCGCCGCGCGTCACCACCACCAGGCGCACGCCGGCGGCCAGCGCCTCGCCGGCGAACTGCGCCAGGCCGAGGCCGGGGCGCAGCAGGGCCAGGTCTTCCTCGCTGATCTTCAGCAGGTGGGTGCGCGGCAGCATCCAGGCCAGCATCTCGCGCCAATGAGCCAGGTCGGGCTCGACGTTGAGCCGCACATTGGGGTCATAGCAGATGGGCGTGCGCCGATGCTCGCGCTCGATCAGTGCGCGCAGGGTGGCGGCAATGGGCCCGACCACCGTTGCGAAGGAGCCGACCTGCACCGCGCTGATCTGCTGCGGCAGCCGGGCCAGGTCGTCCATGTGCAAGAGCCGGTCGGCGCAGCCTTCTCCATAGAAGCTGTAGGAGGGCACGCCTTGCGCATCGAGCCCCACCAGGCCCAGGGTGGTGGGTGCATCGACCCGCGCCACGCTGGAGGTGTCGACGCCCTCGGCGCGCAGCGCCTGCATCAGGCGCTCGCCCAGGAAGCCGGTGGAGATCGCGCTGAAGAAGGCGATCGGCTGTGCCAGCCGCGCCAGCCCCAGCGCCACGTTGAAAGGCGAGCCGCCGATGCGCGCGTCCAACTGAGTGCCGGTGGGTGTATCCCCGGCCGCGAAAACATCCATCAAGGCTTCGCCGCAAACCACGAACATGAGTCTTCTCCCGTTTCCGGATACGCACCTGCCTCCGGCTGCGCCGCGAGCATCGCCCAGCCCGCGTCTTACGAGAACCCGGGAAAATACCTAATAAATCGAATTGATTTAGTTAGTCGACGCGACCAGAATTCGCTTCACGCTGGCATGCACGAGGCATGCGGCGCCTTCCGACTTCAAACTCAAAGGAGATGCCTCATGTCGAAGACCGCGACTTTCCGGATCGCTTCCACCCTGATCTGCGGCCTGTGCGCCGCGGCCAGCACCCTGGCGGTGGCGCAGCAGCCGGTGATCGGCCTCATCACCAAGACCGATACCAACCCCTTCTTCGTGAAGATGAAGGAAGGCGCGCAAAAGGAAGCCAGCGCCCAGGGCGCCAAGCTGCTGAGCGCGGCCGGCAAGGCGGACGGCGACAACGCCGGCCAGGTCACGGCCATCGAGAACATGATTGCCGGCGGCGCCAAGACCATCCTGATCACGCCCAACGATTCCAAGGCCATCGTCCCGGCCATCAAGAAGGCGCAGGAAAAGGGCGTGATGTTCATTGCCCTGGACAGCCCGGCCGACCCGATGGACGCCACCGATGCGCTCTTCGCCACCGACAACTACAAGGCTGGCCAATTGATCGGCCAGTACGCCAAGGCCGCCATGACCGGCAAGCCGGCCAAGATCGCCACGCTCGACCTGTTCCCCGGCCACCCGGTGGGCGCCCAGCGCCACAACGTCTTCCTGAAGGGCTTTGGCCTGACCGCGCCGGACGCCAAGAGCAACAACCTTGGTGGCAC
>DATILH010000197.1:0-29963 GCA_035476655.1 Variovorax sp. | reverse complement strand
CTGGCCTGCGGCTTCCTGCGCCTGGGCGCGCTGGCCCTGGGCGGCGGCGCATAGTGCGATCAGGGTGGTGGCGCCGGCTTGCAGGCCCAGCGCAGACTTGGCTTTCTTCCTTCTTCTCTTCAGCAAAATCCGCTCCTTCAGTACAAATGACAATCATTATCATTTGAATCTGTGAGCAAAAAAGGAGGCCGGGCGGCGGTCCGCGCATCGCGCGAGCCGCCGCCCGGCCTCGGGTCAGTTGGCGCCCGGAGAAATCAGGCGCGCTTCAGGTCCGGATAGCGCACATGCTCGACCAGCTCCTGCGTCTCCTGCTTCGGCTGGCCGGTCAGGAGACTCACGATGAAGATCACCGCGAACCCCACCGGCACGCCGAACAGGCCGGCCGAAATCGGCTGGATGCCCCACCACAGCTCGATCGGGCTGGTCACGCCGAACACGCTGCGCATCCAGGGCTGGGTGATGACCATGTAGTAGAAGGTCACGCCCAGGCCGGCCGCCATGCCCAGCGATGCGCCCCACTTGTTGGCGCGTTTCCAGAAGATGCCCAGTACCAGCGCAGGGAAGAAGGCCGCCGCCGCGAAGGAGAAGGCCGCCGACACCAGGAACAGGATGTCCGCCGGTTTCTGCGCAGCGACCGCCGCCGCGGCGATCGCCACCACGACCAGCAGTGCCTTGGACATGGCCACGCGGCGCGAGGTCGGGGCGTTCGGGTCGATCATCTTGTAGTACAGGTCATGCGACAGCGCGTTGGCGATGGTCAGGAGCAACCCGTCCGCCGTGGACAGCGCTGCGGCCAGGCCGCCGGCTGCCACCATGCCGGAGATCACGTAGGGCAGCCCGCCGATCTCGGGCGTGGCCAGCACGATGATGTCGCCGCCGATCCTCATCTCGCTGAGCTGGAAGATGCCGTCCTTGTTGACGTCCGACACCGAGAGCAGCGCCGGGTCCACCGCCGACCAGTTGGCGATCCAGGCCGGCAGCTTGTCGAAGGGCGTCCCCACCAGCACGTTGAAGACCTCGAACTTCACCAGCACCGCCAGGGCCGGCGCGGTGAAATAGAGCAGGAAGATGAAGAACAGCGACCAGGTCACCGACTCGCGCGCCTCGCGCACCGAGGGCGTGGTGTAGTAGCGCATCAGGATGTGCGGCAGCGCGGCGGTGCCCACCATCAGGCAGAACACCAGCGCCAGGAAGTTGCGCCGCGATTCGTCGAAGGCCTTCTTCGCCGCCGCGTCGCCGTTCGGGTCGCCCGCATAGATCTGCGCATGGTTGGGCATGCCCGCCAGCGGCCGGGCCTGGGCCTCGTTCGATGCCTTGGCCGCGCCCCATGCCTTGCGGGCGGACGCCTCGTCCTTGGGCACCGCGGCCAGCGCCTTCTCGGCGGCGGCGACCTCTGCCGGCGGGGCGCTGGCGGCCTTCAGGTCGGCCGCCTTCTTCTCGGCCGCCGACTTCTCGGTGGCAAGCGAGCCGGGCAGCGCCTTGATCTTGGCGTCGAACTCCGCGGCGCGCGCCTTGAAGATGCCGGCCACCTCCAGCTCCTTGGGGTCCTTGCGCAGCTCGTCGCCGCGCTTGCTGACCTTCTCCAGCTGGTAGCCGTACACCGCATGCGGAATCGGAATGTTGGTCTGCTTGACCGACAGCCACACCACCGGCACCAGGTAGGCAATGATCAGGATGATGTACTGGGCCACCTGGGTCCAGGTCACGGCGCGCATGCCGCCCAGGAAGGAACACACCAGGATGCCGCCCAGCCCGACGAAGATCCCGACCTCGAAGGCCAGCCCCGACAGGCGGGTGGTGATCAGGCCCACGCCATAGATCTGCGCCACCACATAGGTGAAGGAGCACAGGATGGCCGCCACGATGCCGATGAAGCGCGGCAGGTTGCCCTCATAGCGCGCGCCCAGGAAGTCGGGGATCGTGAACTGCCCGAACTTGCGCAGGTAGGGCGCCAGCAGCAGCGCCACCAGGCAGTAGCCGCCGGTCCAGCCCAGGATGAAGGCGAGGCCTCCATAGCCGGTGAGGTAGAGCGTGCCGGCCATGCCGATGAAGGAGGCGGCGCTCATCCAATCGGCGCCCGTGGCCATGCCGTTGTAGACGGCCGGCACGCGGCGCCCGGCCACGTAGTACTCGTTCGCGTCGCTGGTGCGGCTCATGACGCCGATGCCGGCATACAGGGCCACGGTGGCAAACAGGAAGATGAAGCCGATCCAGTTGCGCGGCAGCCCGGCCTGCTCGAGCACGGCCAGGATCAGGATGAAGGCGATGAAGCCGCCGGTGTACCAGCCGTAGACCTTGTGCAGCTGTTGCTTGAAAGCATGCTTCTCGCCGGCGGTGCGGGCGGTGCCGTGCTCGAAAGTAAGTCCGGCCATCTCAGTTCTCCTCGGCAACGCCGTGTTCGTGGTCCAGGCGTTCCATGTACCACGCGTAGAACCAGATGATCAGCACATAGACGATCAGCGCCCCCTGCGCCGCGACCCAGAAGCTGAAGGGCCAGCCGAAGAAGTTGAAGTTCAGGTCGCGGGCGAAATACCCGATCACGAAAGTCACGAAGAACCAGACACCGAGCAGGATCGCAGTGATCCGCAGGTTCTTCTGCCAGTAATGGCGCTGCGTTTCCGTCAATTCCATCGCTTGTCTCCTACGTTGCTTCAATGCACGTGCACAGCCTCGCGGCCGGCGGACTTTTGCGGTCGGCTGCCTTAGAGAAGCAGGCAGCCGGCCCCAATCACGATGTCGTTGCGAGTCCGGTCTCGCGTTCCAGTTGAGCGGCGATCTTGGGCTCGAAGCCCTGCAGATGTCGGATGATCCGGCGCGCCTCCTCCGGCTGCTGGCAGTCGACGTGGGCGCGTGCCAGCTGGTACCAGCCGTAGGGGCTCATCGGTTGCAGTTCGGTATTGCGCTTGAGCGCGGCCATGGCCTCGTCCAGGCGGCCCTGGCGCAGCAGCGCCAGGCCCAGGCCGTACCAGGCGCGATCTAGCTTGGGGTCCAGCGCCACGGCGCGGCCGAAGGCGTCGGCAGCCCCGTCCGTCTGGCCCTCGGCCTCGAGCAGGTAACCCAGGTTGAACCAGTCGCCTGCCGCGCGCTCCGGATGCGCCGCCACCAGGCGCCGCGCATCCTCGATGGCGGCGCCGCGCCGCCCCTGTTGGGCACGCACGAAGCTGCGGCTGGCCAGGGCGTAGGCGTCATCCGGCCAGCGCGCCAGCATCTCGCCGAAAGTCTGCTCGGCTGCCTCGTTGCGGCCCAGCAGCAGCCAGGCCATGGCTGTGAGGCGCAGGCGCCAGTGCGCCGCGCTCACAAGGCAACCTCCGTGCTTCGCACTGCGGTGCGAGCCCCCTTCGGAGCGGCCGGGCGGGGGCTCATCGGCAGGCCTCCATGCCAACTTGCATGCAGATGTTGACCTTGGCCAGCGTGGCCAGAAGCCAGATCACGAGCATCAGCAGCAGGGTGGCCAGCGGCACGTGGCGATCGAGCACGACACGCGGGGTGATGGCGCGAACCACCTTGGTGAAGGGGTTCGTCAGCACCTGCAGCAGGCGGTAGAAGAAGTTCTCTTCGCGGCGCTTGCCGGCCAGCATTCCGAGCAACCATTGGCCAAGCAATGCCAGCAAGGCGATCTCGGCAATCAATTTGACGGAAGACGCTAGCAGAAGCACGATACCTCCAGGCCGGCGAAACCTCTTTCATTGTTGCACGGGGGCTTACGGATTTCTTACAAATGGGCCTGGCCACCCATATCCCTGCTCGGGGCTTACCCTTGTGTGCGATGCAGCAGCATCGGGCCAGCGCCAAGTCGAGGAGGTCGTCCATGACTGTGCGAGGGACCATCCAGCGCGTCGGATTTCGCAAGTGGTACGAGCGCGAGCTGCTGCAAAGCCACGGCCACCTGGTGCTGCTGATTTTTTGCGTCCTGGGGCTGCTGGGCGCAGTCGAGCTGTATGCGGTGCGCGCGGGCTGGCTGTCGCAACTCACCGCCCTGGCCTGCGCCGGCGCCAGTGCCGGCGTCGGCTATTGGGCGCTGCGGCGCTACATGTACCTGCTGGGCCATGCCCAGCACGTGGCCGACCAGGCCGTCTGCCCGGCCTGCCGGGCCTATGCGCGCTGGGACATCGAGGACGATGCGCCCGAGCGCGGGCGCGAGGAACAGTTGCGCGTGCGTTGCCGCGGCTGCAACAACGTGTGGCACATCGCGCTCTAGGCCCTTTGAATTAGGGGGCGTGCCCCCCGCTAGGCCGTTAGACGGATTTGCCGGCCGCAGCAAGGACCTGAAACTTGAAGTTTCTGGCACCCCTGCCGAAGGACGGAGCGCGGATGAGCTGGCGAACTAAAGTGGTTTGGAGCGAGGGGATGCTGTTGCAGCCCCAGCACCTGCAGCAAAGCGAACGCCACGCCGACCATGCACGTCACCTGCTGCTGCGAAGCACCAGCCCCTATGCCTGGGGCTTCGCCGAACTGGAGATCGACAGCGCGGCACTGGCGCTTGGCAAGCTCGCGCTGACCCGCGCCGTCGGGGTGTTCGGCGACGGCACGCCCTTCGACATGCCGGCGGTGGACCCATTGCCGGAAGCCCTCGAGATTCCCGAAGGCCTGCGTGACGAGGCCATCATGCTGGCGCTGCCGCTGCGCCGCGCCGGCGCACGCGAGGCCGATGCCGAAGGCTATGAAGACCTGGTGCGCCACCGCGTGCTGGAAGTCGAGGTGCCCGATTCGAATACCGCCGGCGAACGCGGCGCCATGCTTCAGTTGGGCGCCCTGCACACGCGCCTGATGCGCGCGGGCGATTCCACCGATGCCTGGACCACCCTGCGCGTGGCCAAGGTGGTGGAGCGCCGCGTCGACAACCAGGTGCTGCTCGATCGCGCGGTGGTGCCGCCGCTGCTCGATGTGGCCGCCCACCAGTTGCCCAAGTCCTGGCTGGATGAACTGCTGGGCCTTCTGCGCCAGCGCGGCGACGAACTGGCCAGCTCGCTCACGGCCGGCGGCACCGGCGGCGTGGCCGAGATCGCCGACTTCCTGATGCTGCAGACGGTGAACCGCAACGAGGCCATGTTCGCGCACCTGGCGAAAAGCGCGACCTTGCATCCGCAGCACTTCTTCGAGCATGCGCTGTCGCTGGCGGGCGACCTCGTCACCTTCCGCGATGCGCGTCGCACCACCCGCTTCGGCCCCTATGTGCACGATGACCTGCAGCTGAGCTTCAAGCCAGTGATGGAGGATCTGCGGCGCAGCTTCTCCGTGGTGATCGAGCGCGCCGCCATCCGCATCGAACTGCACGATCGCAAGAACAACGTGCACGTGGCGGTGGTGAAGGACGTGGACCTGCAGCGCCGCGCCACCTTCGTGCTGGCCGCCACTGCGCAGATGCCGGGCGAATCGCTGCGCGCGCGTTTTCCCACGCAGGTCACCATCGGCCCGGTGGAGCGCATTCGCGACCTGGTCACGCTGGCGCTGCCGGGCGTGGCGCTCACCGCGATGCCGGTGGCGCCGCGCCAGATTCCCTTCCATGCGGGCGCCAGCTATTTCGAACTGGAGACGCGCAACAGCGACCTGTGGCGCCAGCTCGAGCAATCTGGCGGCATGGCGATGCACATCGCGGGCGACTTCCCGGGCCTTGAATTGGCCTTCTGGGCCATCCGACCATCATGAACACGCCAGATCCATTCGCGGGCTACGAATCGGAGCGCACGGTCATCAAGCCCAAGCCGCGCGGCAGCGGCAGCGGCAGCGCGGCGCCGGCCCCGCACACCATGCTGGGCGGCGGCGAGTCGTCCGCGGACGTGGGCGAGATGGGCCTGCTCAATCCGCTGGTCTCCGCCGCCGGCCGCCTGTTGATGCTGATCGGAAAACTGCGAAACATGGTGCAGCCGCGCGACGTCGCGGCGCTGCGCAGTTCCACCGCCGATGCGATCAACCTGTTCGACGCAGACGCAAGGCGCGCCGGCCTTGGCAACGAGACGGTGCTGGCCGCGCGCTACGTGCTGTGCACCGCCCTCGACGAAGCGGTGTCCAACACGCCCTGGGGCACGCAGGCCGGCTGGAACAAGCAGAGCCTGCTGGTGCAGTTCCACAACGAGGCCTGGGGCGGCGAGAAGGTGTTCCAGCTGCTGGCCAAGCTGGCGCAGGACGTGCCCACGCACCGGCAACTGCTGGAGCTGATCTACAGCGTGCTGGCGCTGGGCTTCGAGGGCCGCTACCGGGTGATGGAGAACGGCCGCGCGCAACTGGACAGCGTGCGCCAGCGCCTCGCAGACCTGATCGGCAAAGACCGGCCGGCGCTCGAGGCCGAGCTCTCGCCGCACTGGCGCGGCCAGGGCGCGGGCAATGTCCGGCTGCGCGATTCGCTGCCGTTGTGGGTGTTCGGCGCGCTCTTCCTCCTGGTGCTGGCGCTGGCCTGGTTCGGGCTGCGCATGTCGCTCAACTACCGCTCCGACGCCACCTATTCGCAGCTCTCGTCCTTGCGCGTGCCGCAGCTCAACATCGCGCCGCCGGCGACCGTGCCGGCCAAGGCGCCGCGCCTGGCCAAGTTCCTCGAGCCCGAGGTCAAGCAAGGGCTGGTGAGCGTCACCGACGAGGCCGACCGCAGCACCGTGCGGCTCAAGGGCGACAGCTTCTTCGCCTCCGGCAGCGCCGAGCCGATGGCGCAGTCGCTGCCGGTCCTCAAGCGCATCGGCGAGGCGCTGGCCGAGGTCAAGGGCGAGGTGCTGATCACCGGCCATTCCGACAACGTGCCGATCCGCTCGATGCGCTATCCATCCAACTGGCACCTGTCGGCGGCGCGCGCGGAGTCGGTGCGCCTGGCGCTGTCGGCACAGGTCGATCCGGCCCGGCTGCGCGCCGACGGCAAGGCCGACGCCGAGCCGGTGGCGCCCAACGACTCTCCCGCCAACCGCGCGCGCAACCGCCGCGTCGACATCGTGCTGCTGGCGCCGCCCGAACGCGTCGCCGCCGACCTCGCGGGGGTCAAGCGATGATCAAGAAGCTATTCGGCTGGCTCTTCAGCCCGCTGCTGCTCACCGTGCTGGCGCTCCTGGTGCTGGCCGTGCTGATCTGGTGGGTCGGCCCGCTGATCCGCATCGGCGAGATGGCGCCGCTGACCAGCGAAATGGTGCGCTATGCGCTCATCGGCGCCATCGTCTTCATCGTGCTGGCGCGTGCCCTGTGGCGGCGCCTTACCGCACGCAAGGCCAGCAGGCAACTCAACGACAGCCTGATGCAGGCACCGGCCGCGCGGCCCGCTGAAGCAGGGAACCCCGAGCAGAAGGTGCTCGACACCCGCTTCACCGAAGCGGTCGCCACCCTCAAGCAGATGCGCCTCTCGGCCGCTGGCAAGAAGCCCGGCTTGCGTGACTGGCTCTCGCTCTCGGGCGGCAACTACCTGTACGACCTGCCCTGGTATGTGTTCATCGGCGCCCCGGGCGCCGGCAAGACAACGGCGCTGGTGAACTCGGGCCTCAGTTTCCCGTTGGCCGAGAAGTTCGGCCCCGGTGCCATCCGCGGCGTCGGCGGCACGCGCAACTGCGACTGGTGGTTCACCGACGACGCGGTGCTGATCGACACCGCCGGCCGCTACACCACGCAGGACAGCCACCAGAGCGAGGACAAGGGCGCCTGGGATGCCTTCCTCGCCCTCTTGAAGAAGGTGCGCCCGCGCCGCCCGCTCAACGGCGTCTTCCTCAGCATCAGCGTGGGCGACCTGCTGACCCAGGGGCCGGAAGCGCGCAGCACGCTCGCGGCCTCGATCCGCGCGCGCCTGCTGGAACTCGATGCCAAGCTGGCCACGCGCCTGCCGGTCTATGTGCTGGTCACCAAGACCGACCTGCTCTACGGCTTTGCCGACTACTTCGACGACCTGGGCAAGGAGCAGCGCGCCCAGGTCTTCGGCTTCACCCTGACGGTGGAAGAGGGCGCGAGGGTGGCAGAGCAGGGCATGAGCGCCGCCTTCCAGCGCGAGTTCGCGCATCTTCACCAGCGCGTGAACGACGGCCTGATCGCCCGCATGCAGCGCGAGACCGATGGCGCGCGCCGCGCCGCTATCTTCGGCTTCCCGGCCCAGTTCGGCGCCATCGGCCCGCTGGTGTCGGACCTGCTGGAGCAGGTCTTCACCGGCTCGCGCTTTGCCCAGCCGCCCTGGGTGCGCGGCGTCTACTTCACCAGCGGCACGCAGGAAGGCAGCCCGATCGACCGCGTGATGGGCAGCCTGGCCAGGGGCTTCGGGCTGGAGCGCGCCATGCTGCCGCCGCAAAAGAGCAGCGGGCGCAGCTACTTCCTGACCAGGCTGCTGCGCGAGGTGGTGTTCCCCGAGCAGCGCCTGGCCGGCGCCGACGTCAAGCTCGAGCGCAAGCGCCACACCCTGCGCTTCGCCGCGGTGGCGGGCATGCTGCTCGTGACGGGCGCCCTGCTGGCTGGCTGGGGCTGGAGCGCCTGGCGCAACCTCGAATACCTGAAGTCGGTGGAAGCGCGCGTCGCCCCGGCGCGCGAGACGCTGGCGGCCTTGCCGGC
Source organism: Variovorax sp. (assembly GCA_035476655.1). Taxonomy (GTDB): domain Bacteria; phylum Pseudomonadota; class Gammaproteobacteria; order Burkholderiales; family Burkholderiaceae_C; genus Variovorax. Next base: position 21,464 of record DATILH010000197.1, on the reverse strand, counting down.
GCGCGTGTCCAACCTGGTCGAAGTGGCGCCGCTGCTGCAGGGCCTGCGCAACATCTGGCGCACGCCGCAAAACGGCGAGGGCGATGCGCCGCTGGCCATGACCCTGGGCCTCTATCAAGGCGACAAGCTGGATGCCGCCGCCATGCTGGCGCACCAGCGCGCCTTGAACGAAGCCTTCCTGCCGCAGGTTGCCAAGCGCATCGAGGACCAGTTGCGCACCGCGCAGAAGGACAACCTCGAGTTCACCTACGAGGCGCTCAAGACCTACCTGATGCTCAACCAGCCCGAGCACTTCGACGCTGACGCGCTGAAGGCCTGGATCACGCTGGACTGGTCGCGCAGCCTGGACCGCGGCATCGCCGAGGACCAACGCAAGCTTCTGGAAGACCAGCTCGACGTGCTGATCGCCCAGGGCCCGCCGCGCTCGCCCTTGAAGATGGACGAGAACCTGGTGCGCAGCGTGCGCGCCCTCTTGGCCAGCTACCCGCTGGAGCAGCGCGTGTTCAGCCGCCTCAAGCGCCAGAACCTGGGCAAGGACATCCCGCCCTTCACCGTGGCCAATGCGGCGGGCCCCTCCGGCCCGCTGGTCTTCGAGCGCGCCAGCGGCAAGCCGCTGACCGAAGGCATACCGGGCCTCTTCACCTACGACGGCTACCACAAGCGATTCCAGAACGCGGTGGTAGTGGTCACGACCCTGCTGGCGCAGGAAGACCCCTGGGTGCTGGGCCAGGACAAGAGCGCCGGCGACCGGCTCAAGGACGCCGCCGCGCTGGGCCCACTCACCGACCGCGTGCGGCGCCTGTACCTGCAGGAATACGTGAAGGTGTGGGAAGCCCTGCTGAGCGACGTGCGGCTGATCCGCGCCCAGGGCCTGGACAAGAGCATCGAGACGGCGCGCATCCTCTCTGGCGCCGCTTCGCCCCTGGCCCTGTTCCTGCGCGCCGCGGTGAAGGAAACCACCCTCATTCCGCCCGAAGGCAAGGACGTGGTGAGCAAGGCCAGCGAGACGGTGCGCAACACGCGCAAGGGCCTGGAGGAACTTCTGGGCAGCGTCACCAACCCGGGCGCCGGCACGGCCGCGCCCGTGGCGCCGGGCAAGCGCATCGAAAGCATCGTCGATGACCGCTTCGAGTCGCTGCGCCGACTGGTCACTTCCGGAGCGCCCGGCCAGCCGGCTCCGCTGGACGATGCGCTCAAGCTCTTCAACGAGGTCTACGTCTACCTCACCGCGGTCGACACCGCGGTGAAGGCGCGCACCTCGCCGCCGCCGGGCGATGTGGCGGGCAAGCTCAAGTCGGATGCGGGCCGCCTGCCCGAGCCGGTTCGCTCGATGGTCGAGAACCTGAGCCAGGCCGGCGCCGCCCAGGCCAGCGTGGCCGAGCGCGGCAATCTGAACCTGGACCTGAAGCCCGTCACCGAGTTCTGCCAGCGCGCCATCGCCGGCCGCTATCCCTTCGTGCAGGCCAGCAAGCGCGACGTGCTGCCGGAAGACTTCGGCCAGTTCTTCGGCCCCGGCGGATTGATGGACGACTTCTTCATGAAGCGCCTGGCGCCGCTGGTGGACACCAGCACCCGGCCCTGGCGCTACAAGCCGGTGGCCGAGCGACCGGCCATGACCGCGCAGGCGCTGGCGCAGTTCGAGCGCGCCGCGCGCATCAAGACCATCTTCTTCCGCGGCCCCGGCGGGCCGGCGATGCGCCTGGACTTCAGGCCGGTGGAGATGGACGCGGCCATCACCCAGTTCATCCTGGACGTGGACGGCCAACTGGTGAAGTACGCGCATGGCCCGGTCGTACCCATGACGGTGCAGTGGCCCGGCCCCAAGGGCAGCAACCAGGTGCGGCTGCAGGTCAGCCCGCCGGCGGCCAGCGGCCCCTCCGGCAGCACGGCCGATGGTCCCTGGGCGCTGTTCCGCACCCTGGACGACGGGCAGCTGGAAGCTGGCGATGCGCCGGAGAAATTCTTCATCACCTTCCAGGTCGGCGCGCGGCGCGCCCGCTTCGAAGTCACCACCAACAGCGTGCAGCATCCGATCCGCCTGAAGGAGCTGCGCGAGTTCGCATGCCCCGAAGGCCTATGAGGGCCATGTCGTGAGCTTCTCTGAAGACGCCCTCCCCGGCTGGTACGGCAAGCTGCCCGGCATGGGCGACTTCGCGCACCGGCGCCTGCCCGAAGAGTTCCGCCATGGCTGGGACCGCTGGCTGCAGGCCGGCCTCCTGCAATTGCGTGCACGCCATCAGAACTGGACCGAGCGCTACCTGCAGGCGCCGCTGTGGTGCTTCGTGCTGGGTGACGGGGTGATGGGCCCATCTTCCTGGATAGGGGTGTTGATGCCCTCGGTCGATTCGGTCGGGCGCTACTTCCCCTTCACCGTGGTCGACGAGCTGATCTGGACGCCCACCGAGATCCATGGCCATGTGCTGGCCCGGGCGCAGCGCTGGCTCAAGCTGGCCGCGCAGGTGGCCGTCGACGGCCTGGAGCAGGACCTGGATGCGGTGCGCTTCGATGCACAGTTGCTGCAGAACTTCGCAGCGGGCAGGGAAGGCAGCGCGGAGCAGGTGGAGGCCGAGGAAGAGGGCCCGGCCGTCATGGCCTTGCCCGAGTACGGCCAGTCCCTGTGGTTCACCGACCCGGCCGCCGAGGGCGGGCAGGGCATGAGCACCCACGGCCTGCCGCAGGATGAGCAGTTCGACGCGCTGTTCGGCTTTCCGGCCGGGGGCAGCATGGTCGAGGACGGGTCATGAGCACAGCGCCCGACGATGAACTGGGTCCCACGCAGGTCATCAGCGGTGCGACGCCGCCGGTGCCCGAAGACGGCGCGACCGTGATCGCCAGCGGCGGTGCCAGGGCGCAGGCCGAAGCGCCGGAAGCCGGCCTGCTGCCCATCGGCAGCCGCCTGGCCGAATTCGAACTGACCCGCGTGGTCGGCCAGGGCGGCTTCGGCGTGGTCTACGAGGCCTGGGACACCGATCTCGAGCGTGTGGTCGCCGTCAAGGAATACCTGCCGGTCTCGCTCTCCACCCGCCAGGGCAGTGGCACGGTGGCGCCGCTGTCCGAGCGCACCCGCGAGACCTTCGACCTGGGCATGCGCAGCTTCATCAACGAGGCGCGCCTGCTGGCCCAGTTCGACCACCCGTCCTTGCTGAAGGTGCTGCGCTTCTGGCAGGAAAAGGGCACCGCCTACATGGCCATGCCGTTCTACCGCGGCCAGACACTGCGCCAGGCGCTGTCCGCCGCGACCGGTGGGGTGGAAGAGGGCTGGCTGCTGTCGATCCTCGACGGCGTGACGCAGGCGCTGGCCGTGATGCACGCGGCCAACTGCTACCACCGCGACATCGCGCCCGACAACATCATCCTCCTGGAAGACTCCGGCCGCCCTGTGCTGCTGGACTTCGGCGCGGCGCGCCGCGTCATCACCGACAAGACGCAGGCCATCACCGTCATCCTCAAGCCCGGCTATGCACCGGTGGAGCAGTACGCCGAGATGCCCGACATGTCGCAGGGCGCCTGGACCGATGTCTATGCGCTGGCCGCGGTGATGCATGTGGCGGTGACCGGGCGTGCGCCGCCGCCCTCGGTGGCGCGGCTGCTCAACGACAACTACGTGCCGCTGGCCAGCGACGAGCGCCTGCGCCAGCGCTACAGCGCGCGCCTGCTGTCGGCCATCGACGCCGGCCTGGGCGTGCGGCCGGATGCGCGGCCGCAATCGATGGCCGAGCTGCGCGGCCTGCTCGGGCTGGAGGAGGGCGCCGTCGCGCCGCCGCGCCGCGTGCCGGTGGTGGACGGCGACCGCACGGTGATCCTGCCGCCCGGCAGCGGCACCGCGTCCGGCGCTGCCGCGGCCAACACCGGCGGCGGCAAGGGCAAGCTGGTGGCGGTCGCGGCCGCCGTCCTGCTGGTGGTGGGCGGGGGTGGCGCCTGGTGGTGGATGCAGCAGCAGAAGGGCGCCCAACCGGAGCAAGCCGCCGGCAGCGCGACGACAACGCCAACGCCGGCGCCAACGACGAGCGCGCAAGCACCGGCCGCACCGGTGCAGGCGCCGCCGCCCACCGCCCTCAAGCCGGTCACGCCGATGGAATCGCTGCAGGCCCTGACGCGAGGGGCCGCGCCCGGCTTCAACGTGACGGCCACGCCGCGCAAGGCCGAGGTGGCGATCGGCAAGGACAAGCTGGCTTTCGATGTGCGAAGCAACCGCGCCGGCTATGTCTATGTCTACCTGCTGTCCTCGGGCAACGAGATGTTTCTCCTGTTCCCCAACCTCCTGGACAAGCGCAACAAGATCAGCGCCAACGAGACGCTGTCACTGCCACGGCCGGCCTGGCCGATGGATTCCGGCGGCCCGCCGGGCAACAACGAGTTCGCGGTGCTGGTGAGCGAACACGAGCGCGACTTCGCCAGCACCGGCATGCAAAGCGAGGGCGTGTTCCCGCAGTTTCCTCTGCCGGCCCTGGCCGCCCTGGAGGCCGCACGCGGCACCGGGCCGGCGCCCCTGCTGGGCCAGCCGCAGTGCCCGCCCAACGCACCCTGCCAGGACGTCTATGGCGTCGAGCTATTTCGAATCATCGAGAAGTAATCGTTTACTTGCTGGGCCTCGCAACGCATTGCCCTCGACAAGGAGTCATTCATGAGCAAGCCCTTCGCGTACACGAACTCCGCCGCCCTGCGTGGCCTCGCATGGGTCGCCGCGTTGGCCCTGGCCGGTTGCGCCAGCGCGCCGCCGCCCGCCGCGCCGGTCGCTTCCGGCGCGAGCACCAATGCACCGGCGCCCGCGGCCCCGGCACCTGCCGGCACGCAGTCCTCCGCACCACCGCCGATCACGCTCGGCAGCACGCCCGGCAGCAGCAGCAGCGCCCGCCCAGGCAGTGCACCGAGCCTGGGCAGCAGCGTCGCCGGCCAGTCGCGCACCTTCTCCACCCAATTGGCCACCTACACCTCGGTCGGTTTCGATTCGGTACCGGGCTGGGTGCGCGACGATTTCGCCGAGACCTGGCCGGCCTTCCTGGGAAGCTGCCGGGTGCTCACCGGCCGCGGCAGTGAATGGAAGCAGATCTGCGATCGCGCCCGCACGGTGGACGGCAGGAACAACGCCTCCATCCGCAACTTCTTCGAGAGCGAGTTCTCGGCCTACCAGATCCGCGACGACGACCGCCGGCCCGACGGTGTGGTCACCGGCTACTTCGAGCCCGAGATCCAGGGCAACCGAAGCTACTCGCCGCCCTACATCTACCCGGTCTACGGCCAGCCGGAAGACATGCTGTTCCTGGATGCGCGCAAGCTTGCGCCGGGTAGTGGCGTGGTGGCGGCGCGATTGCAGGGGCGCCAGGTCGTGCCGCAGGTCGGCCTGTCCACCCGCGACATGGGCGCACCGGGCCTGTACGCGCTCGACACCTCGGCGCTGACGCGCGACACGCTGGACCGCAAGATCCGCCTGCGCATCGACGGCCGGCGCCTGCTGCCCTATTACACCCGCGAGGAGATCGAGACCCGCGGCGCGCCCAATGCCAAGGTGCTGGCCTTCGTCAGCAGCGCCACCGCCCTGTACGAGATGCAGATCCAGGGCTCGGGCCGGGTGCGCCTGCCCAATGGCGAGACCATCCGCCTGGCCTACGCCGAGCAGAACGGCCAGCCCTTCCGCCCCACCCTGGCGCAGAACAAGCAGGGCAAGACCGAGACCGCGGTGCGCACGCGCGGCGGCGCGATCGAACTCGATCCCGACGACACGGAAGACGACGACGTGGAAGACCTGAGCGCGGTGCGGGTGCGCGGTTTCACCCTGGCGCGCCCGGCCGTCACCGGCGCGGTGGTGGTGCCGGGCCGTCGCCCGACCGGCGATATCACCGGCAGCGGCATCAAGGACCCGAGCTATGTCTTCTTCAAGGAGTCGGCTTCCGACGCCGGCGGCCCGGTCGGTGCCTTCGGCGTGCCCTTGCAGGCGGGCCGCTCGATCGCGGTCGATCCGCGCAGCACGCCGCTGGGCTACCCGGTCTTCGTCTCCACCCGCCAGCCCGGCACCGGCACGCCGCTGCAGCGCCTGACAGTGGCGCAGGACACCGGCGGCGCCATCCGCGGCGCGGTGCGGGCCGACTATTTCTTCGGCAATGGCCAGCAGGCGGCCACCCAGGCGCGTCGCATGAAGGAACGCGGCCAGCTGTGGATCCTGCTGCCGCGCGGGCTGCCGGTGGCGGCCGCCGCCTCTACCGGCATCCGCACGCGCGGCGGCGCGGTCGGCGCCGACCTGCCGCAGTGCCTGGTCCCCGAGGAAGGCTCCTGCGTAGACGACTGAGCGACTGAGAAAGCGTGATGCAAGACACCCTGTCCTCCGGCGAAAGCACCGAGCTGGTCCGCCTCTGGCGGCGCCGGCAGCAGCTCGCGCCCGACGAGATGGGCCGCATGTACGCCATCGTGGGCGAGGCACTGCGCAACTGCAATCCGCCCGAGCTCAAGGTGCTGGGCGAGGGCCGGCAGGAACTGGTGGCGCAGTTCATTTATGTGAAGGTGCTGCGCCTGGACGCCGACCCGGACGAGGCCGAGGAGGGCGGCGCGGCGCCTCACGCCGCGAACGGCCACAGCGCGCCCTCCACCGCCTTCGCCCTGTGCGCCTACTTCCGCCGCTACCTGATCGACTGCACCCGCGCCAGCAGCTTCAAGCGCAAGCTGTCGATCGGCGAGCAGGTCAGCGAGACGCAGCTCGACGCGCAACTGGGCATGCAGGGTGCGCCAGATGCCGATTGCCTGGCCGAGCACGGCCTGTCGGATGCCAAGGTGCAGCACTCGGCGCGCGAATTCATCGCCGGCCTGCCCGAGCCCGAGCGCCTGCTGCTGTGCGAGGGCTTCGGTCGCGAGGCGGCGGGCGGGCTGTCGGGCATTGCATCGCGCCATGCCATCGCCTCCTACCACTACCGCGCCGGGCGCCTGGGGCTGGTGCACAAGCGCGAAGGGCTGCCGGCCGACTACGCCAGGACCCTCTTGGGCGGCTGGATCCAGAACACCCTGGGCATCGCCATCGCGCCCGACAACATGGCCGCGATCCTGCAAGTTTTCAAAATCCTGGGCGCTGAAGCGTCTTACGCCTAACAGCACAGGATTGAGTATGCCCATCGAACTATGGCCGCCTCTCAGCATCATCCGAAGCCAGCTCGAACCGGGCGTTGTGCCGCCTGCGAGCGAAGCGCAGGCTCACTTGTCAGCCGGTGCGACCGCGGCGGAGGCGCCGGGCGCCGATCTGCTGCTGCCGCTGGCCGAGCTGGCGCAACGGCGCCAGGCCTTGGCGGCACGCAATTTCAACGCGCGCTGGGAACCCGGCCGCATCGTCAGCGTGCTGCATGAGGGGCGCCTCCTGGGCGTGCTGCTCGACAAGAAGCTGCCGGGCAGCGAGCGCTGGCAGGGTTTCATGGCGGCCAGCGAAGCCGACTGGGCCAGCGCCCACGACGTGCTGCTGGAGCCTGGTGACGAGCCCTTCGAGCCGCTGTTCGGCCTGATCCAGGCCTGGAACCCGGTCACCCTGGCACCTTCGCCGCAGCAGGTGGCGCGGGTGCAGGGCGAGATCTCGGCCACGCGGCTGGCCGCCATCCGCGCGGTGCACGACGAGTTCGTCAGCGCCACGCCGCTGGCGACCCCGCCCGAGCCCGGCCGCATCGCCCTGCGCAGCGTGGGCGGCGGCAGCTTCAGCGTGCTCTCGGGCACGCCGCTGGGGCCGCAGGACGAGCGTGCGCAGTACCAGCAGTTGTATCGCGACGCGGCGGAGCGCGTGAGCGCCGCCGCCATGCCCAGCAACGCGGCCGCGAGCCCACCCGGTGCGCTGGCGCAGGCCCAGCCGGCTGCGCCTGCCGGCGGCAATGGCGATGGCCTGGTGGGCCGGTTGCGCCGCTGGTTCGGCGCCGACGTCTGGGTGCGCCCGGCCTTCGCACTGCTGGCGCTGGTGGTGGTGGTGCAGAACGCCAGCCTGCTGGGCGGCGGCAGCGCCAACGAGGACGACGAGGTGCGCTTTCGCGCCGTGCCGGTCGAGCCCGCCGGTGCCTCGGCCGACCTGGGCGTGATCTGGAAGCCGGGCGTGACGGTGGACGACTCGATGAAGCTGCTGCGCTCCATCGACGCGGACGTGGTGGCCGGGCCCGACGCCAGGGGCACCTGGTACCTGCGCGTGCCCGACATGAACGAGAGCACCACGGTGCTCGGCAAGTCGCCGCTGGTGGCCTCGGTCGGCCCGCCCTGAGAACGCCATGTCGATGCGCCTTGCCCGGTTGCTCACGCTGCTCTTCCTTCTGGGAAGCGCCGCGCTGGCCCAGGCCGCGCAGCGGGCCCTGCTGGTGGGCGTGTCGGAGCTGGCCAATCAGCCCTCCTCGCTGTGGCTTTCGGCGCCGCGCAACGACGTGATCCTGATGCGCCAGGCGCTGCAACAGCATGGCTTTGCCCCGGCCGACATCACCGTGCTGGCCGACGGCGTGACCGGCGCCGGCCTGCCGGAGTCGCGCCAGATCCGCGATGCGCTGACGCGCCTCTTGTCCCAGTCGCGCAGCGGCGACTTCGTGCTCCTGTATTTCTCCGGCCACGGCACCCGGGTGCGCGACCGCGACAAGCGCTATGTGGAGCCCGACGGCCTGGCCGAGAACTTCCTGGCGCGCGACGCCCGCCTGGCGCCCAGTGGCGGCGCCGCGGCCCCGCTGGCCGGCGGCCTGCGCGACGTGGATTTCGACGGCTGGATCCAGGCCTTCCTGGCGCGCGGCGTGTTCGTCTGGTCGGTGTTCGACACCTGCTCGGCAGCCTCGATGACGCGCGGCGCGCCGCGTGCCGCACCAGCTGCCGCCGAGCCGGCGGATGACGAGGTGCGCTTTCGCGGCATCCAGGTCGACGAACTGGCACGCGCCGCCTCGGCCGCGCCTGCCGTCGACATGGCCCCGCCGGCGCAAGCGCCCGTGCCGCGCGCCCGCTATGTGGCCTTCTTCGCTTCGGAAAGCCACCAGGTCACGCCCGAGCTGCGCCTGCCGCGCAAGGACCGCGCGGCGCGTCCGCAGGGCCTCCTGACCTGGGCCGTGGCCGAGTCCCTGGCGCGCCAGCCGGCCAGCTTTCGCGACCTGTTCAACCAGGTGGTCTCGCTCTATGCGCCGGTGATCGGCGAGCTGGAGGCGCGCTATCCGCAGCGCGAGCTGCCCTCGCCGGTGGCCGAAGGCAACCTGGATGCGCCACTCTTTGCCAGCGCGCTCACGCCACAATCCACCCGGCCCGCCTGGCCGGCGCGCCGTACCGGTGCACACCTCAGCCTCAACGTGGGCCAGCTCGACGGGCTGGAAGCGCAGCAGGAAGTGCGCGTCGTCGCCACCCTGCCCGACGGCAGCCTGCGCAGCGCCACTGCGCGACTGGACCAGGTCGAGCTGGCGAGCGCACAGGTGCCGCTGCCGGCCGAGCTGGGCGAGCAGAACAGCGCCACCCTTTGGGCGGTCTCGCCGGTGGGCGACCCGCCCTCGGTCGTGCTGCGCGTGCAGGCGGCGCAGGGCAGCATCCCGAGCGGGCTCAGCCTGGCCTATCCGGCGGCCATTCGCGTCGTCGGTGCCGGCACCGAAGCGGATGTGCGCATCGTCAACCGTCCGGCGCCGGCGCTGGAAATCCTGTCGCCCGAACTGGGCGCGCTGGTGAGCGATGGCAAGGCTTCCGCTGCGCCGGCCGACATGCGCCAACAGCTCCTGTCGCTGGCCGAACTGAAGTGGCTGGCGAAGCTGAACCGCCTCGCACAGGGCGGCTCGCTCGAGGGCTTCGACGCCGTGTTGGAAACCTGGAGCGGCGACAAGCTGCTCGGCAGCACGCCCGCCGCTGCCAGCGCGACGCAACCGCCCTTGCAAGGCGGCGAGCGCAGCGTGCTGGTGGTGCGCAACACCAGCGGCCAGTCGCTGGACCTGGTGATCGTCGGCATCGAGGCCAGCGGCACCATCCGCCAGGTCTATCCGCAGGCCATCAGCGAAACCAACCGCTTCGAACGCGGCACGCGCGAGCAGCCGGCGACGCAGCGCTTCGAACTGCCCTGGCTGGAAGCCGGGCGCGGCGGCCGCCTGCTGGTGGTGGCGGCGCCGGCGGCGCCCTTCAGCGCGCCGCGCCTCTTCGGCGCCGCCCCTGCGCAGGCCGCGGTGACGAGCGAAGTGCGGGTGCGCGGCGCGCTGCAGGCGGATCGGCAGCGCCAGGTCTACAGCGCGCTGGCGGCTTGGCCGGCCAGGCAGTGAGTTCCCTTTATTTGCTGGAGAAGCCCATCATGAGCTGGACATACGACGGAACCCTGGACCCCGACGAGGCGCTGCGCCTCCTGGATCACATGTCGGGCGAATCCGGCAACGACTTCCTGATGCTGATCGAGAGCAAGGGCAGCGCGGTCGAGGGTGAATCCAAGCGCGCCTTCGAGGACGGCAAGCAGCGCATGCACATCGCCGGCTACAGCTACCTGTCGGAGGTGCACACGCCGCCCGGCGCCAGCAAGGGCAAGATCCGCCTGTCGGCGCTGATCGTGGTGCGCGAATGCGACGCCGCCACTGCCACCATCGCCAGCCTGCTGAAGAACCAGGAGGCCGACCTGAAGGTGCAGCTGTCCGTCTTCAAGGCGAGCGGCGACAGTTCCAAGGAACAGCAACCCACCCTGGAATTCCTGCTGGAGAACACCCGCATCACCACCCACTGCATCCTCACCGGCGGCACACCGCGCCGGCCCTGCGAAATCATCTACTTCATGCCGCGCAAGATCGAGATCAAGTCGGCGCCCCAGCAGAGCACCGGGCTGCGGGGGGCGGTGAGGACTTGTACCTTGACGGATGGATAGCAGCAGCGGCCGTTTTCCACAAAATGGGTAAAATGGCCAACATCCTTAAATTCAAGGTTTTCTCATGGCCCATCCTGCTGCTGTTCGCCCCGCGGAGCTCGAGCGTCTGACACGGGATCTGCCTTCGTTTTCCGCCACGAACCTGGCCTCCGGGATGCAAAAGGTGACCCGGGCGGTGATGTCGCAGGGCGCGGTGGTGATCACGCGGCATGACCAGCCGTCGATGGTGCTGATGTCCGTGGAGCGCTATCTGGCGATGGAGCAGGCGTCGGAGCCGAACCTGGAAGATCTGGAGCGGCGCTTCGATGACATGTTCGCGCGCATGCAAGGCGATGCGGCCGCGCAGGCGATGGCGGATGCCTTCGCGATGGAGCCCGCGCAGTTGGGTGAGGCGGCGGTCGACGCTGCGCGCACGCCGCGCCGCTGATGCCGGCGCGGATCTTCGTGCTGGCCGGTGTGAATGGCGCCGGCAAGAGCAGCGTGGGTGGCGCTGCGCTGCTGCGCAACAAGGTCGACTACTTCAATCCTGACGAGGCGGCACGGTCACTGCTGGCCGGAAATCCGGATCTGCCGCTCGATGCAGCCAATGCGCAGGCCTGGGAGTTGGGCCGAAAGGGGCTCGAGCGGGCGCTGGCGCAAGGGCTGAATTTTGCGTTCGAGAGCACCTTGGGAGCCAGGACGATTCCCGAGATGCTGCTCCAGGGAGCACGGCAGGGGGCGCAGGTGCATGTCTGGTACGCGGGGCTGTCGTCGCCACAGCTGCATGTTCAGCGGGTGAGGGCTCGGGCGGCCGCTGGAGGGCATGACATTGCCGACGCGAAGATCCGTGAGCGCTACGAGAGCAGCCGGGTCAATCTTGTGCGGCTGCTGCCTCATCTGGCGAGCCTGCGCGTCTACGACAACAGCGCCGAGGGCGACCCCAAGGCGGGGCAACGGCCTGCGCCGGTGTTGCTGCTTCACATGGAAGGCGGGCGGGTGGCGTCGCATATTGCATTGGACAAGGTGCCGCAGTGGGGCAAGCCGATCCTGGCGGCAGCGTTGCACCCGGCCCCGGTGGCGCCGGGTGGTGACGCACGGCATACTGCCTTGCGCAAACCCGGAGGCCCGCTGCATGGATAAGGAAGTCGAAGCTCAGGTACTCGCTGTCATCAACGAAAAGCGCCTGTCGGGGCCACGGCTCACGCCGGTGCAAATCGTTGAAAAGATGGGTGTGCCCGACGCGCGGGAAAAGCCATACGACTATGCCTGGCTCGCGAGCGGCGACAGCGTCATTGCCACCATCTGGGCCGAGCACGTCGCTGTCGGATCGGGGGGCCGCTGGTTCTGCCTCGAGTCACTGGACACCCGGTTTCGGGCGGGAGGCGGCGCGCGCAACTCAAGCCAGATTCAGCGCGCCAAGGACCGGCTTGGACTGCTCAAGCGGGCCTTCGATTCGGAACAGCCCTTCCGAGTCGTACTGCAGACCAACCGAGTCCCTATCGACGAATTGGAGAGCAACAAGAGCGCGAAGGTCTCCACCCGGGTTCGCGACGATGAGCAATGGCACGTCGCAAGCTGGGAGCCCGAGCAAGGCCTCGCGGTCCTGGTCCGCGGGCCGCGCGGTTGGACTCCCTCAGCCGAGGAAATTCAGGCAGCGCGAGCGCGACGGGGCGTTCCGGATGCCCCGCAGGCGCGACTGGAGGGTTCCGAGCCGGCTTCGGCAGAGGATATCCAGGCCGCCGCGATGGCCTACGTGACGCGTCACTTCACGGGGTATGGCTACGGGGCACAGGACGTGAGCAGTCAGCACCTCGGATATGACATCGAGGTTTCGAGTCCGAAGGGCGAAACGCTCCTCAGGGTTGCGGTGAAGGGACGCCAAGTGGATGCGCCCGGAGTGGAGCTCACGGATGCCGAACGCGCCTGCTCGACGCGGGAGAAGCTGTGGCGCCTCCTGGTCGTCTCCGACGTTCTCAGCTCGGCAGCGCAGCACAAGATCTACAAGGCCAATGAGGTGGACCAGGCCTAGCGTTCGAAGCGGACGCTGCGGATTCCCTCGTAGTAAGCGGAGAAGCGGCCTTCCACGTTGTCGCCGAACAGTTCGCAAGCGGCAGCGACCGTGGCCTGCACCTTCTTGCCATCCCGCATCTCGACGAGCAACCTTGCCTTGGCATCGGGCGAGGCGTGCGGATCGGAGTGATAGACCTCGAAGCCCGCCATGCGCTCGAAGGGGATGGACTGGCCGTTGTCGAGCGTGAGGTTGTGCGCGACGGAGACGCAGGCGGCGAAGGAGTCGGCCCGCAATCGGGTGGTCGTTCCGTCCCGGGTCTGGACCACCGCCTCGGCCTCCGGCCAGGTCCTCTTGCCCGGTGGCGGAATCGGTGTGGCGAACGCGCTTGGTGGCGGGACCGGTGGGGCTGGTGCGGCGACGGGCGGCGGTGCGTGCCGGGTGGCAGCGGAGCGGACACCGTCGCTCTTGCTGCCAAGGATGCCCAATTGAAAGAGCAGCGTCACAAGACCGCCGATCGCGATGACGCCGCCGGCCAGCGCAGTCAGCACACCCGGAAGTGTCTGCCACCAATTCGTGGGCATTTGCGAGTCGCTCATCAATCTGCCTTGGAGTCGCCTTCAGGGTTGACACCTTACCTTCGACGAGGCTTCAAAGCCAAGGGCGAGGCATCCTCAGGGCGCCATGGCCTCCAGCCGCTGCGCTGCATCCTGCAAGCCTTGCAGAATGCCCTCGGCCACGCGCTGCGGAAACCCCGCCGGCAGCTGCGCGTATATCCGCTCGATGACCCCTGGCGTCCTCGCCAGCAAGTCGGCAATGAGCGGCTCCGCATCGGTGCCGAGGCACGCTTGCGCCATGGCATTGAAATGGCGCCGCGCAATGTCCTTGACGAGGTAGTGCCGGTTCCTGCCCGTGACGGCCATGGCCAGCTTTGCCCGGTGCCAGTTGAACTGGTTCGGCCCCTTGCCTGTGGCCGGCAGGATCGAGATGACGTCGTAGATCGGGGTCAGGCGATAGCGCCCCTGGGCCAGCAGATGGATGCTGAAGTTCTTGGCGTGCCCGTCGGGCGCGGCCAGCATCCAGAACAGGATCTGGGCTGCAAAGAGCGTGCGCAGGTCCGCGCCAGCCTGCGCCGATTGCTTCAGCAGCGTCGAGAGCTCGGCCAGGCCGGGGCCGCCGTCGGCTTCGTATTTCAGCAAGGGCGAGCGCCCCGTCGCCTGGCAGAAGTCCTCCTGCGGCAGGCGCAGGTACCAGCCGCCGCTGCCGTGGAGCTGGCGATCGAAGCGGGCCACGGCCAGCACCTTCTGCTTGCCGAAGCTTGCGATCTCGCACTCGGCCACCGGCAGGCCATAGGCGCGCAGGATGTTCAGGCAGAGCCATTCGTTTTCCACCGAGGTGCGCAAGTCGATCTGGCGGTTGCCCACCAGGCCCAAGGGCAGCTTGAGGATGTGGGTCGTCGGCGTGGTTCCGTGCGGCAGCATCCAGCGGCCTTCGTGCCGCAGCAGTGCCCACTTCTCCTGTGCGCCTGCCAGGGAAATGCGCAAGTCGTCTTCGTCCTGCAAATCGGCTTCGCGGCCCGGCAGCGCCAGGCTGCGCGCGAGCAGCGCCTCAACCTCCCCGTCGTCGAGGGGCGTGGCCTCGATGGTGTCGATGCGGGCCGGCTGTTCGTCTTCGGCCAGCAACTGGATGGCGCCGACGCAGTCGCGTCCAACGGCCTTGAGCAGCTCGAAAGGCTCGAGCGAGTTTGTCTTGAACCTTGCCGCGATGCGGCGGCGGATGGCCTCGCTGTCGGGCAGCAGATTGTCGAAATAGTTCTGCACTCGCTCGCCCCGCAGCGGCGTGGTGTCGACGCCGAAGGGCAGGGACAGGGAGAGCTGCCGACCCACGTCCGAACGCATCCAGGCTTGGTCGTATTGCAGCTCCATCGGGCCGCGCGTCGGGATGCGCCAGGTGCCGACCCGCCGTCCGTTGGCCCAGATGGACAGGGCTCGTGTGCGGCTCATGCGGCCCATGGGGTGCGGACCTTCCCTACCACTCGGCCTTGGTGGCTTCCTGCGCGAGCGGCTGGTCGTCGATGGCGATGCGCAGGCCGTAGAGTGCCGCGAGTGCCATCAGCTGCGACAGGCTGATGCCGCTGGGGTCCGATTCCAGCACCGACAGGCGGCTCTGGCTGACGCCGACATGGGCCGCGGCAGCCGCCTGCGTCAAGCCGATGCGCTTGCGCGCAGTCAACAGGAGATGCCCAAGTTGGCCCGGATTGCTGAGCAAGTGCTGCATGCGGCGCCTATCTTCCAGACGAATAACGGCAATATATTCGCCCAACAGATATCTTGCAAGTATCTGTAGAACGAATACTGTGCGTTTATTCGCGTGCCATCACTTGCGTGTGACGGCCTCTGCGCTGCGCGGCTTTTCATTGGTCAGCTGGCGCCGCGGCGGTCTGGCTTTCACCGCGATCTCGGACGTCGAGCAAAGGGACTTTCGGCGCTTTGGCGAACTGATGTCGGCGCCCGAGAGTTGAGGCCGGCCAGGGCCAAGGCATACGCCGCTCGGCAGATGCGGCGGGAAGGCCAGCGGACTAAGCTGCCCGCTGCCTCCGAATGTCCTCCAAAGGCCCGCCATGACCCGCTCCGCAGAACTCCTCCAGGCGGCCGATCCGGCCGGCGCGCTCAAGGCACTCACCGACGAGATCAAGGCCAAGCCGGCCGACGCCAAGCTGCGCGTCTTCATGGCGCAGCTTCTTTGCGTGCTCGGCCAATGGGAGCGCGCGCTCAATCAGCTCACGGTGGCGGCCGAGCTCGATGCGCTGGCCATCCCGATGAAGCAGGTGTATGGCGAGGCGATCCGCTGCGAAGGCCTGCGCGCCGATGTCTTTGCCGGCAAGCGCACGCCCATGATCTTCGGCCAGCCCGACGAGTGGCTGGCCCTCCTGCTCGAATCGCTGCTGCGCGCCGGCACCGGCGAGGCGGGCATGGCGGAGGACCTGCGTGGGCGCGCCTTCGACGCCGCGCCAGCAAGCCCCGGCACCCTGGACGGCCAGGCCTTCGATTGGCTGGCCGATGCCGACATGCGCCTGGGACCGGTGCTGGAGGCCTACGTCAACGGCCGCTACTACTGGGTGCCCTTCGAGCGCCTGGCCAAGATCCGCTTCGAGGAGCCGGAAGACCTGCGCGACTGCGTCTGGCTGCCGGCCAACCTGATGTTCGAGAACGGCGGCGAGACCTTGGCGCTGGTGCCCACCCGCTACGAAGGCAGCGAGAAATGCGCGGACGGCGCGTTGCAGTTGGCGCGCAAGACCGAGTGGCGCGAACTGCGGCCCGAGGTCTGGGCCGGCTGGGGCCAGCGCATGTGGAGCAGCAGCATCGGCGGTGAGGGCGAGGAAGGCGGCGAGCACGCCATGCTGGACGTGCGCGAGATCGACTTCACGCCAGGCGAGAGCGCTGCCGGGGACGCGGGTGCCTGAACTCACCGCCCAGGAGCGGCTGCAGCCCTCCTTGCTCGATCGCCTGATCGATCAGGCGCCGGGCGAGACGCGCGAGAGCGACGACAAGCGCGTGCTTACAAAGCAGGCGCTGCGCCAGGCGGTGCTGCGCGACCTCTCGTGGCTGTTCAACGCGACCGCAGCCGGGCCATCGCAGATCGACGAGCGGCGCTACCCCCATGCAGCGCGCTCGGTCCTCAACTACGGATTGCCTATGCTGTCCGGCCAGTTCACCTCCTCGGTGCAGCGTGTCAGCATGGAACAGGCTTTGAAGAACGCAATCTTGCAGTTCGAGCCGCGCATCCTGCCTCGCACCCTCCAAGTTGAACTCGTCATGGAAGGCTCGGCCCTCGAATCCCACAACCGCATTGGGCTGCAGATCCGCGGCATGCTGTGGGCGCAGCCGGTGCCGCTGGAGTTCCTGATGCGCAGCCGCATCGACCTGGAAGAGGGCCGCATCGAGGTCGAGGAAAGTCCGTGAGGGCCCCATGGACCCAAGGCTGCTGAGCCTGTATGAGCAGGAGCTGCGCTACTTCCGCGAAAGCAGCGCGGAGTTCGCGCAGGCCTTCCCCAAGATCGCGCATCGCCTGGGCATCGAAGGCCAGGAGGTCGCCGACCCGTATGTCGAGCGCCTGATCGAGGCCACCGCCTTCCTGTCGGCACGCGTCGGCCTCAAGCTGGACGCCGAATACCCGCGCTTCACCGGCCACCTGCTGGACATCGTCTATCCGCAGTTCCTGGCGCCCACGCCGTCGATGGCGGTGCTGGCCATGAGCATCGATCCGGACGACGCGGGTCTGGCCAGCGGCCCGACCATGCCGCGCGGCAGCGGCATGCGGGCGCGCCAGTCCGTGGGGCAGAACACGCATTGCGAGTTCCGCACCTCGCGCGCCTTGCGGCTGTGGCCGCTGCAGGTGCGCCGGGCGCAGTACTTCACTTATGCACCGGACTTGCCGCTCAACAAGCATCCGCAATCGCGCGACATCCGCGGCGGGCTGCGCATCGCGCTGCATGCCAGTGCCGGGCTCAACTTCAACCAGTTGGCGCTGGATGAACTGGCGATGCACCTGGGCGGCGCCGAGGACGTGGCCTGGCAACTGCACGAATGCCTGCTGGGCAAGCCGCTGGGCGTGCTGGTGCAGCCGCTGGGAACGAACGGGCAGCCCACGGCCGCCGGTGCCGGCGCGGTGCGCCAATTGCCGGCCGGCAGCGTGCAGCCCATGGGCTTCGAGGACGACGAGGCCTTGCTGCCGGTGACGGCCACCGGCTTCTCCGGCCACCGCCTGGTGCAGGAGTACTTCGCCTTTGCCCAGCGCTTCCAGTTCGTGCAAATTACCGGTCTGCAACAGGTGTTGGCCGGCATGGCGGTGCCGGATGTGGAAATCGTCGTGCTGTTCTCGCGCGGGGATGCGGCGCTGGAAAAGCTGGTCAGCGCCGACAACATCCAGCTGCATTGCGTGCCGGCCATCAACCTCTTTCCCAAGCGGCTGGACCGGGTGGCGGTGAGCGAGGGCGTGAGCCAGTTCCACTTGCTGGCCGACCGCACCCGTCCGCAGGATTTCGAGGTGCACACCGTCACCGAGGTCGTCGGCCACGGCAGCCCCGGCGAGAGCGACGCGGCCGAGCAGGTCTTCCTGCCCTTCTATGCGGCCTTCCACGGCAGCCGCCACGGCCACCCGGCCTACTACACCACGACGCGCGAGCCGCGCCTGCTGTCGCAACGGCAAAAGAGCGAAGGCCATCGCAGCAGCCACATCGGCTCCGAGCTGTACATGCAGGTCGTCGATCCGCGCGAGGCGCCCTATCCGGCCTCGCTGCGGCAACTGGCGGTGACGGCGCTGGTCACCAACCGCGACCTGCCGCTCCTGATGCCGCTGGGCCAGGGCAACGACTTCGACTGCGTCGACTCGGCCCCGGTGCAGCGGGTTCGCATGGTGCGCGGCCCCTCGCGGCCGGTGTCGCCGGTGGTGAGCCAGGGCCTGGGCTGGCGGGTTGTGGACCACCTGGCGCTCAACTACCTGTCGCTGGCCGACAGCAGCCCGCAGCAGGGCGCGGCCGCCTTGCGCGAGATGCTGATGCTCTATGCCATGCATGGCGACGACGTGCGGCAGGCGCAGGTGCGCGGCCTGCTGTCCGTGCGCAGCAAGGCGGTGGCGCGGCGCCTGCCGCTGGCCGGCCCGATCGCCTTCGGCCGTGGGCTCGAGGTCACGCTGGAAGTGGAGCGCACTGCCTTTCATGGGCATAGCGCCTTCCTGTTCGGCGCCGTGCTCGCGCGCTACCTGGCGCGTCATGTGGCGGTCAATCATTTCGTCGAGACGGTGCTCACGGTGGCCGGCCGCGGCGAAGTCATGCGCTGGAGGCCGCTGTGCGGGACACGCCCGATCCTGTAGCCGCCCAGCACGTTGTGCGCGGCGGCGCGCCGCGCGAGCGCGTGGCCGTGCATCTGCACTCGCTCACCGAAACGCCCTGGGCCTTCGACTACTTCGCCCTGATGCGCCGGCTGGAGGCGCTGGCCGCGCCGGCGCCGCGCTGGGGTCATGCGCTCTTGCCCAGCGCCGAGCCGGTGCGCGTCGGACAGGAGCCGACGCTGTCCTTCGCGCCGGCCGCGCTCAGCCGCTTCGAACCGGCAAGCGCCCATGCGCCGGCGCGCCTGCGCCAGCAGTTCTTCGGCTATCTGGGCCCCAACGGGCCGCTGCCGGTGCACCTGTCGGACTTCATCCGCGAGCGCAGCATCAACCATGGCGATCCGACCTGGCTGGCCTTCCTGGACAGCTTCGCGCACCGCTTCTCGCTCTACTTCTACCGGGCCTGGGCGCAGGCGCGGCCGGCGGTGGGCATGGACCGGCCGGAGGAAGACGGCTTCCGGCGCCGTGTCGGCGCGCTGGTGGGTGTGGGCACCGCAGCGCGCACGCAGCGCGACGAGATCCATGACGACGCCCGCCTGTACTTCTCCGGCTGGCTGGCACGCAGCGTGCACAACGCCGAGGGCGTGGAGGCGGTGCTGGGCCGCTACTTCGACGTGCCGGTGAAGCTGGAGCCCTGGGTCGGCCACTGGATGCGGCTGCCCACGCAGGAACTCACCCGCCTGGGCCGCGGCGCGGCCTCGTGCAGCCTGGGGGGCGGCGCAATGCTGGGGCGGCGCGCCTGGGACCGGCAGCACCGGGTGCGCCTTCATGTGGGCCCGCTCTCGCTGGCGCGCTACCAGGAGTTCCTGCCCGTCGGCGCGGCGCGGCCGGTGCTCTCGCGCTGGATGCAGCAACTGCTGGGCGGCGAGTTGTACTGGGACGCCGAACTCGTCTTGAAGAAGGACGAGGTGCCGGCCACCCGTCTGGGCCGGCAGGCCGGCAATGCGCCGAGGCTGGGCTGGGTTTCCTGGCTCGGCGCGCAGCCGCGCGCGCGCGACGCGGCCGATGTGCGCATCGATGGCGATGCGCCCCAACTTTCTGGAGCCACACCATGAGTGAAATCAGCCGCACCGCCCTTTTCGGCAAGCTCAATACGCTGGCCTACAAGGCCATCGAAGGCGCCACCGTGTTCTGCAAGATGCGCGGCAATCCCTATGTGGAGCTGGAGCACTGGTTCGCGCAGTTGCTGCAGGCGCAGGACTCGGACCTGCAGCGCGTGATCCAGCACTACGGGCTGGACATCTCGGTGATCGCCAAGGACATGACCGCCGCGCTGGACCGCCTGCCGCGCGGCGCCACCGCCATCAGCGACTTCTCGCCGCACATCGAGAACGCCATCGAGCGCGGCTGGACCTACGCCACCTTGCAGTTCGGCGAGGCGCAGGTGCGCACCGGCTACCTGCTGGTGGGCATGCTCAAGACGCCGGGGCTGCGCAATCCGCTGCTGGGCCTCTCCAAGCAGTTCGAGAAGGTCAAGGTCGAGGACCTGGCCGACAACTTCGCCAAGATCTGCGACGCCTCGCCCGAATCGAAGATGCGCGCGCAGGACGGCACCGGCATGGGCTCCGGCGCGCCCGGCGAAGACACCGGCGCGATGGCGCCGGCCGCCATGGGCAAGGGCGATGCCCTGAAGAAATTTGCTGTCGATCTCACGGAGAAGGCGAAGAAGGGGGAGATGGATCCGGTGACCGGGCGGGACGAGGAAATCCGCCAGATCGTCGACATCCTGATGCGGCGCCGCCAGAACAACCCGCTCCTGACGGGTGAGGCGGGCGTCGGCAAGACCGCGGTGGTAGAGGGCTTTGCCCAGCGCCTGGCGCGCGGCGACGTGCCGCCGCAATTGAAGGACGTGAAGCTGCTCACGCTGGACATCGGCCTCTTGCAGGCCGGCGCCAGCATGAAGGGCGAGTTCGAGCAGCGCCTGCGCCAGGTGATCGACGAGGTGCAGGCCTCGCCCACGCCCATCATCCTGTTCATCGACGAGATCCACACGCTGGTGGGTGCCGGCGGCGCCGCCGGCACCGGCGATGCGGCCAACCTGCTCAAGCCGGCGCTGGCGCGCGGCAACCTGCGCACCATCGGCGCCACCACCTGGGCCGAGTACAAGAAATACATCGAGAAGGATCCGGCGCTGACGCGGCGCTTCCAGGTGGTGCAGGTGCCCGAGCCGGATGAGGTCAAGGCCATCCTGATGCTGCGCGGCGTGGCCAGCGTGCTGGAGAAGCACCACCGCGTGCAGCTCTTGGACGAGGCGATCGAGGCGGCGGTGAAGCTGTCGCACCGCTACATCCCGGCAAGGCAGCTGCCCGACAAGGCGGTGAGCCTGCTGGACACCGCCTGCGCCCGCGTCGCCGTCAGCCAGCATGCGATGCCGCCCGAGGTGGAGGACTGCACCCGGCGCATCGAGGCGCTGACGGTGGAGAAGGAAATCATTGGCCGCGAGGCGGCCATCGGCATCGACGTGACGAAGCGCTTCAACCAGGTCGAGACGCTGCTGGCCGATGCCAATGCCGAGCTGGAAAAGCTCAACGTCCGCTGGAAGGAAGAGAAGGAACTGGTCGACCGCCTGCTGGCCCTGCGCGCCAAGCTGCGCGATGGCAACAAGCCGGTGGATGCGCCGGCGCCTGCAGCCGACGCGCCGGCAGGCGATGCGCCGGCAGGCGATGCGCCGCCGGCCGAACCCGACCGCGCCGCCCTGCTGGTCGAGTTGCAGGAGTTGCAGGGAAAGATCGCCGCCGTGCAGGGCGAAACGCCCCTCATTCTGCCCTCGGTCGACGCCCAGGCCGTCTCCTCGGT
>DATILH010000196.1:0-11122 GCA_035476655.1 Variovorax sp. | reverse complement strand
GGTCGCCTCCCTGGACGAACTCAAGCAACGCATCCTCAAAGGCATCGACGAGATGAACGTCCAGCCCGTTCGCTTCCAGTGGAAGAGCTTCGACTTCCAGATGACAGAAACGTAAAGCTTTTACAGGAACGGAGTACTAGTTCTCGTCCGTGCATCCCAAAAAAACCTAGGAGACAACCGTGCATCCCCATCCCACGATCCGCCGCCGGACGCTGCGCGCCGCCGCCGCCGCGAGCCTGCTGCCCGCGCCGTTCCTGTTGCGCGCGCAGGCCGCCTTTCCGACGCGACCGGTCAAGATCATCGTGCCGCTGCCGGCCAGCGGCGCGGCCGACATCAGCGCGCGCATCCTGGGCGAGCACATGCAGGCGGCGCTCGGCCAGCCGGTCGTGATCGAGAACAAGCCCGGCGGGCTGTTCGCCATCGGCATGCAGGCGCTGACCAGCGCGCCGGCCGACGGCTACACGCTCATGCACCTCAATGCGGTCATGTGCTCGGTGCAGGTGGTCCACAAGAAGTACGACCTGCGGCAGCTGACGCCAGTCGGCCTGATGGGGGCCACCGACATGCTGATCATGGCCGGCGCCAAGGCGCCCTTCAAGACCCTGCCCGAGATGATCCAGTGGGCCAGGGCGAACCCCGGCAAGCTCAACTATGGTTCGCTCGGCCCGGGTTCGCTCGAGCACCTGACCATGGTTGCCCTGTCCCGCAAAGGCGACTTCACGGCCACCAACGTGCCTTTCAAGGGCGGGCCTGACGGCGCCCTGGCGCTGGCCCAGGACGAAATCCACGTCATGCCGCTGGCCGCGCCGCTGTACGTGCAGTTCAAGGGCCGGATGTTGCCGCTGGCCGTCAATCGAGACACGCGCTCGAGCTTCGTGCCCGAGGTGCCCGCCATCAAGGAACTGGGCATCGACGTGCCCCCGGTCACGTACTGGGGAGCGCTTGCGGCTGCCCCCGGTACGCCGCCGGCCGTCGTCGCCGCGCTCGGCGAGGCAATGGCCGCAGCCCTGGGCAGCCCGGAGCTGAAGAAGCGCTTCGCACCCATGGGGCTGGAAGCGCAATTCCGATCAGGCGAGGAGCTCCAGCGCCAGATCGCCCGCGATCTGGTCTGGATGGGCGAGGCCGCCCAAGCGGCCCAGATCACGACCAACTGAGGAAGATCAGCGCGTGCGCCCCTGCCGATAGCTGGCACCGGCGCCGCGCTTCACTGCGGCGCCCAGGCGCTCGATGGATGGCCCCACATGGGCATGCGTGATCGCAATGCCCAGCGCATCGGCGGCATCCGCCCCCGGCAGGCCCGGCAGGTTGAGCAAGCGCTTCACCATCTCCTGCACCTGCGCCTTGGCGGCATTGCCGTGTCCGGCCACCGCCTGCTTCATCTGGAGTGCGGTGTACTCGGCCACGCTGAGGCGGTTCGTCACCAGCGCCGTGAGGCAGGCACCGCGAGCCTGCCCCAGCATCAAGGTGGACTGTGGATTCACATTGACGAAGATGATCTCGACGGCCGCGGCGTCGGGCTGGTAGCGCTGCGCGATCTCGCCGATGCCATCGAACAGCACTTTCAGGCGCAGCGCCAGCGCCTGGCCCACCATGTGCTTGGTGCTGATGGTGCCGCTGGCCACATAGCTCAGCTGCTGGCCTTGCGCATCCACCACGCCGAAGCCGGTGGTCTGCAGGCCGGGGTCGATGCCGAGGATCCTCATACGCCGAAGTACCAGCGCACCGAGTGGAAGAAGATCGGCGCCGCGAAGCACAGCGCGTCGATGCGGTCCAGGAGGCCGTTGGCGCCTGTGACGCCGACGCCGCGCGGCCCCCAGTTGGGAATGCCGCGGTCACGCTTGAGCGCCTTCATCACCAGGTGACCCATCGAACCAGCCACGCAGGCGATCAGCGCCATCGCCAGCGATTGGCCGAACTTGAAGGGCGTGATGAAGGTGAAGAGTCCGCCCAGCACCACCGCCACCGCCAGGCCGATGCCCCAGGTGGTCCAGTTGAAGCTGCGGCTCACGTTGGGTGCAAAAGGCTCGCGCTCGGAGCGGCGCGCCAGCAGGTGCTGCACCACCATGCAGGTCTGCACCACGCCCACCAGGAAGAACACCAGGAAGGCGCTCTTGCCTTCGTAGCCCGGAAATTCGAGCAGCAGCAGCGCCGGCACATGGCTCAGGCCATAGACGCAGACCATGATGCCCCACTGCAGCTTGGCGTTGCGCTCCAGGAAGTGGTTCGGGTCGTCGGCCAGCGCGCTGGCCACCGGAATCGCCAGGAACACGTAGACCGGGATGAACACGGTGAAGAGGTTGAACTTGGCGGCGGCCACCAGCCAGAACTGGATCGGCAGCACCACGAAGAAGGCCAGGATCAGGCTGCGGTGGTCGCCGCGCCGCGTCGGCGACAAGGTGATGAACTCGCGCAGCGCGAAGAAGGACAGGATGGCAAAGAGCACGGTGGCCACCGTCTCGCCCAGCGCCCAGCCGATCCAGAACACCACCACCATGAACCAGGTGGTGCGCAGCAGGCTGCGCGAATGATTCAGCTCGCGCTGCCAGTGTTCGTCGTGCATCGGATGCCGCCGTTCGCGCAGCGACAGGAGCAGGGTGGTGACGCTGATCAGGGTCAGCACGCCGAAGACGAAGAGAAATAGCGCAGCGACCTGCTGGGTCGGGGTGAGTTGGCGCAGGAACTGGTTCATGGCGGGCCTCTAGACGTCCCGCAGCGCGACCACGGCGGCGCGTGCGCGGTCGAGGAAGGGTCGGCGCTCCTCGCCGTCCTCCACCTGGATCGGCGCGCCGAAGGTCACCGAGCACAGGATCGGCACCGGCACCACTTCGCCCTTGGGCATGACGCGCTGCACGTTGTCGATCCAGGCCGGCACCAGCACCACGTCGGGGAACATCTGGGCCAGGGTGTACAGGCCCGACTTGAACTTCTGCGGCTCGCCGGTGTGGCCGCGCGTGCCCTCGGGAAAGATGATGATGGAGTCGCCGCTTTGCAGCGCGTCGATCAGCGGCTGCAACGGCAGCAGGGCCTCGGGGCTGCCGGGGGTCAGCGGCGTGTCAGCCGCCAGCGGAAGCTCGGCTTGACTGCCGTCGGCGATCGGGTCTGGCGGAGGTGGCTCGGCATCCAGCGAGGGCTCGACCCGTTCCCTTGGCGCGGCGGGCGCGGGCGCCGGCGTGACCAGTTCCGCCGGCAGCGGCGCGCTGCCGCCACGCTCCACATAGATGGCATTGAACACCTCGGTGGTGATCCAGCGCTTGAACGGCGAATTGGTCCAGTAGTCGCGCGCCGCGATCGGCCGGGTGATGGAGCGCAGCTCCTGCGGCAGCGCGGCCCAGATCATCACGAGGTCGATGTGGCTCTGGTGGTTGGCGAAGTAGATGCGCTGTTCGGCCTTGGGCGGGCAGCCCCACCAGCGCGCCTGCGCCCCGGTCAGCAAGCGAACCAGGGCCAGCAGGAACCATCCGGTCAGCTTGGCGAGCATGGCGGCGATGATCTCATGGCAATTCGGCCGCGGACATGCGCGCCACGATGGTCGAGGTGCGGCTGGCCAGGTAGCCCGAGCCCTGCCGGTCCTCGAAGAACTTGGGGCTGGGCAGCATCACCGCGAGGCGTGCCGCCTCGTAAGCGCTCAGCCGCGCGGCCGGCTTTCTGAAGTAGTGCTGCGCGGCCGCCTCGGCGCCGAAGATGCCTTCGCCCCATTCCACGTTGTTGAGGTAAATCTCCAGTATGCGGCGCTTGTCCAGCAGCAGCTCGAGCGCGGTGGCCAGCACCAGCTCCTGGCCCTTGCGCAGCAGGGTGCGCTCGCCCGACAGCAGCAGGTTCTTGGCCAATTGCTGGGTGATGGTGGAGCCGCCGCGCAGCTTGGGCGGGCGCACCGGCTTGCCGCTTCTCGCCGCCTGCGCGGCGCGGCGCGCGGCGATCTCCTCGGCGCGCGCATTGCGCTGGCGCGCGCGCTCGATGGCTTCCCATTCGACGCCGTTGTGATGGATGAACTCCCCGTCCTCGCTGGCGATCACCGCCCGCTTGAGGTTGTCGGAGATCTGTCCGTAAGGCACCCAGCGCTGCTCCCATTCCTTGCCGCCATTGGCGCGCCCGCGGGTGGCGATCAACCACGCTTCGGACCGCTGGAAGGCGGTGGATTGCGGATCGATCACCGCCATGGCGGCGATGCGGGCGACGAAGAAGAGCTCCAGACCCAGCGCCGCGAGCAGCAGGCACAGGACCAGTCTGAACAGGGCGCCCATCTCAGCCGATGATGGCGCGCAGTTCGGCCAGGACCTGGCCCGAAGGCGGTCGCACGCCGCGCCAGATGAAGAAGGCCTCGGCCGCCTGCTCGACCAGCATGCCCAGGCCGTCGCGCGCCGTGGCCCCGTGCTCGCGCGCCCAGGCCAGGAAGCCGGCGGCGGCGGGGCCGTACATCATGTCGATGGCCAGGGCGCCGGGCTTGAGCACGCTGGCCGCCACCGGCACCGCGTCACCCGTCAGGCTGGAGGCGCTGGCATTGATCAGCACGTCGAAGCTGCCCGCCACATCCTGCAATGCCTGCGCCTCGACGTCGGCATGGTGCGGCAGAGCCACCGCGGCATGGCGCTGCACCAGGGTGATGGCCTTGGCCAGGGTGCGGTTGGCCACCACGACGCGGCGCGCGCCGGATTCGAGCAAGGGCCCCAGCACGCCGGCCGAGGCGCCGCCGGCGCCGATCAGCAGGACGTCGCGCCCTTGCAGTTCGACGCCTGCGTGCAATGCGATGTCGTTTACCAGGCCGATGCCGTCGGTGTTGTCGCCGTGGATGCCGTCCTCGCGAAAGGACAGGCAATTCACCGCCTGGGCCAGCGTCGCGCGCGGGCTCAGGTGCTGCGCCAGTGCGGTGGCTTCGAACTTGAAGGGCACGGTGATGTTGCAGCCGCGCGCCGTGCCGTTCGTCTCGGCGCGAAAGGCAGCGACCGCCTGGGCGAAGCCGTCGATCGGTGCCAGACGCCGGCCGTAGTCCAGGTTCTGCCCGGTCAGCTCGGCAAAGCGGGCGTGAATCCAGGGCGAGCGGCTGTGCTCGACCGGATTGCCCATCACGCAATAGAGATCCATGGCCACGTGGCTACTTGCCTGGTGAAGACGACACCTGCGTCTCGAGGGTCTCGTCGCGCGTGAACTTGAAGCGCGAGGGCAGCACGATCTGGTCGGTCTGGCGCCGCATCGAGTCGGTGAACCGGCCGAAGTTGCCGATGCTGCGCACGATGGCCTGGGCACGCCGGTCCAGCAGCGAGTTGCCCGAGGTCTCCACCACCTCGGTGCCCAGCACGCTGCCGTCGAAGTTGACGGTGACCAGCATGGTCAGCTCCCCATACAGCTTCTTGCCGGCGGCCGAGGGGAAGTTCTCGGTGCCGCGCGATTCGATGCGCCGGCGCAGGCTGTCGACGTACACCGCGTAGGCGGCTTCGCGGGTGGCGGGACTCACGTAGCGCTTGCGCGGGCGCGCGTTTTCCTCGTTCACCCGGCGCTCGATCTCGGCCAGCAGGTCGACCAACTGCTTGCGCTTTTCGTCCTGGGCCCTGTTCTCGGTGGGCGCGCCCGGGTTACGCGGATCGGGCACCGGCATGGTCGCCAGCTGCTCCTTGAGCTGGGCCAGCAGAAGCATCTGCTGCGCCTGCATCGCCTCGATCTGGCGCTGGGCGTCTTCCAGCGAATCGCCGACGGCCGTGAAGGCCGAGGGCGGCAGCGGGCTGGTGGCGCGGCCCTTGTCCAAGTCGCCGCCGCCAGCCAGCGAGGTCTGGGCGATGGCCCGGGCCTTGTCCGGCTTCTCGTTGGTCTTGGCGTTGACCAGGATCACCTCGAGCGCGGTGTCTTCGAACACGCGGTTGAAGGCCACCGGGTCGACGAAGCGCACCGCGAGCAGGGCGGCGTGCGCCAGCACCGAGATGCCGAGCGCGATTTGCAGGGTGCTGAACTCGCGCAGCTTCTTCATGCGTTGGTGTTGGCAGGGGAGGGGGATTCTGCGCCGGCCTCGGCTTCGTCGACATCGACCGCAATGGCCAGCGGCCCGGCGACTTCTTCCTCGTCGTCACCGGCTTCTTCTTCCTCGGTGGCGGGTGCCACGTCGAGGCGCTCGATCACGGTGCCGTGCACGTCCAGCGAGATCTCGTCGACTTCGCCCAGGCGCACGCGCACCCGGGCGCCGCGCGCCAGGCCCTGGGTGCCGGTGACGGCAAAGACCAGCGGCAGGCTGTCGGCACGCGCCAGCGCTCCGTTGGGCAAGTCCTTCATCAAGGTCGCTTCCAGCTCGGTGATGCCTTCCTGCTCCAGGTACTTCAGCGTCCAGAAGCGCTCCATCGCGCCCTGGTAGCCGTTGTAGGTGCTGTAGGCGGCGTCGAAGCCGGAAAGGATGGAGAACAGGTCTGCGTCCTTGGGCTTGAAGGGCGCGGCCAGCGCGGCCGTCTTGCCGTGGCGCGCCGCCGCGATGATCTGCCACTGGTTCACCAGGTCGGTGTAGCGGCGCAGCGGCGAGGTGCTCCAGGCATAGCTCTTCACGCCCAGGCCGGCATGCGGCAACGCCTTGGTGCCCATGCGCACCTTGATGCCGGGCGCCAGGCTGGCCTGGCTGCGGTAGAGGGCGGGCACGCCCAGTTCGCCCAGCCAGCCGCCCCAGCTGCTGTTGGCCAGGATCATGCCTTCGGAGACGATCAGGTCCAGCGGGGCGCCGCGTGCGCGGGTGCCGATCTGCACCTTCTCGCTGCCGTCGGGCTCGCCTTCATTGCCCAGCTTGTAGGCCCCCATGCCCCCCGAGGGGGGATTCGCGCCTTGGGGCGGCCCGGCGTCGCGAATGAGGCGGAAGGTGTAGTCGGGCCGGTTGAAGCTTTCCGGCTTGCCGCGCACCACTTCGCGCTGCGCCTTCAGGTGCTTGGCCAGGCGGAACAGGAAAGAGAGTTCGGTGCGCAGGCCGGCGGCCGGCGGCGGCACGTCCGCGCCGGGCACTGCCGGGTCTTCCAGCCATGCTTGCGTGATGAAAGCATCCAGCTTGTCGTGGCGCAGGTTGGCGCGGATCGGCACCCGTTCCAGACGGGTCTCGGTGCCCTGCAGCTCGAGGGTGCTTTCGTCGAAGCGGGCGTAAAGCGACACGGCCGGGCAGTCGCGCCCTTCTTCCAGCGTGTAGGCCGCGACCACCTCGTCGGGCAGCATCGTGATCTTGTGGCCCGGCATGTAGACGGTGGACATGCGCGAACGTGCCACCTGGTCGATGGCGCTGCCGGGCGCCAGGGCCAGGCCCGGCGCCGCGATATGGACGCCCACGGTGATCGTGCCGCTCCCGATGCCCTGCACCGAGAGCGCATCGTCGATCTCGGTGGTGTGCGAATCGTCGATCGAGAAGGCCGGCACCGAGGCCAGCGGCAGTTCGTCCTGGATCGGCGGCGCGGCCAGCGGCGGGAAGGCGGTGCCCTTGGGGAAGTTCTCGAACAGGAAGCGGCGCCAGTGGAACTGATAGGGCGAGTCGATGGCGCCCGCGCCTTCCAGCAGGTCCAGCGGCGGCTTGTGCGTGGCGCGCGCGGCCTCGACCACCGCCTTGTATTCGGGCGCGTTCTTGTCGGGCTTGAAGAGGATCTTGTAGAGCTGCTCGCGCACGGGCGCCGGGCAGTCGCCCGCGGCGAGCTGCGCCGCCCACTCGCCGATCTGTGCCTGGACCTGCTTCTTCTTCTCGATGGCGGCCAGCGCCTGCTGCAGGATCTCGGCCGGTGCCTTCTTGAAGCGGCCCTTGCCGGCGCGACGGAAATAGTGCGGCGCCTCGAACAGCGCGAGCAGGGCGGCCGCCTGCTGCGTCACCGTCGGCTGAGTACTGAAGTAGTCGGATGCCAGCTCGGCAAAGCCGAATTCGCCCTCGGGCGCAAATTCCCAGGCCAGGGCCAGGTCGACGCCGGCGGCCAGTTGCCGCGCTTCGTCCAGCAATTGCATCGGTGCGGGCTTGTCGAAGCGCAGCACGATGTTGGCGGCCTTGACCTTGACCCGCTTGCCGGTGTCGAGCTCGACCTGCGCCGAGGCCTCCGCCTCCGAAAGTACACGCCCGCCCAGGTATTTGCCGGCTTCTTCAAACAATACAAACATCCGGCAATTGTCCCTCAGGCGAGCTGCAGGAATTCCACGACTTCACGCAAATGCGCCGTCTCGAAGTCCGACAGCGCATGGTCGCCGCCCTCCAGCAGCTTGATGCGGCTTTGCGGATAGCGCGACGTCATCTCGCGCCAGTCCAGCACCTCGTCGCCCTTGGCGATGATGGCGAGAACGCGCTCGGGATGGGGCAGGGCGCCGACTTCCAGGGCGCGCAGCTCATCGATGTATCCGGGCTTGAAGTAGAAGTGTTCTTGCGGCGAATGCCACTGCGTCTGGTCGCCGATGTAGCGCGAAAGGTCGCGTGCGGGATGCACGGCCGGGTTCAGCAGCACCGCTCGGCAGTCGGTCTGCATCGCCACATGCGTGGCGTAGAAGCCGCCGAGCGAGGAGCCGACCACCGCCATGCTGTCGCGCGGCCAGTCGCGGATGCCCTCCATCGCCATTTCCATGGCGTCGCGCGGCGAGGGCGGCAACTGCGGCGCCCACCAGTGCAAAGCCGGGTGGTGGGCCGCGACATGGCGCGACATGAGCTGCGCCTTGGCCGAGCGCGGCGAGGAGCGAAAGCCGTGCAAATAAAGGAGGTGGGTGGTGGGCGACATGGCGGCGATGCTAGCTGCCTGCTGGGATAATTGCCGCCCCATGTCCGCCGTCTTCAACCAGCCCTCGCTTCCGCGTCGCATCGCGCCCATCTTCCAGGGTTATGACGGCTTCCTGGCCTTCGCGGTGCTCCTGCTGGCCTGCGCCGGGCTGGTCACCATGTATTCCTCGGGCTACGACCACGGCACGCGCTTCGCGGACCATGGCCGCAACATGCTCCTGGCCGGCTTCATCATGTTCGTGGTGGCGCAGGTGCCGCCCCAGCGCATCATGAGCTTCGCCGTGCCGCTCTACACCCTGGGCGTGGGGCTGCTGATCGCGGTGGCGCTGTTCGGCATCACCAAGAAGGGCGCCACGCGCTGGGTCAACGTGGGCGTGGTGATCCAGCCCAGCGAGATCTTGAAGATCGCCATGCCGCTGATGCTGGCCTGGTGGTTCCAGCGCCGCGAGGGGCAACTGCGCGCACTCGACTTCGTGGTGGCCACCGCGCTGCTGGTCGTGCCCGTCGGCCTGATCATGAAGCAGCCCGATCTGGGCACCTCCCTGCTGGTGCTGGCGGCCGGGCTGTCGGTGATCTTCTTTGCCGGCCTGTCCTGGAAGCTGATCGTGCCGCCAGTGGTGGTCGGCGCCGTGGCCATCGTGCTGATCGTCGCGTTCGAGCCCACGCTGTGCGCCGACGGCTTCGACTGGAAGGTGCTGCACGACTACCAGAAGCAGCGCATCTGCACCCTGCTCGACCCGAGCAAGGACCCTCTGGGCAAGGGCTTCCACATCATCCAGGGCATGATCGCCATCGGCTCGGGCGGTGTCGGCGGCAAGGGCTTCATGCAGGGCACGCAGACGCACCTGGAGTTCATTCCGGAGCGCACCACCGACTTCATCTTCGCCGCCTACTCCGAGGAGTTCGGCCTGATGGGCAACATCTTCCTGATCTGCGCCTTCCTGTTCCTGATCATGCGCGGCCTGATCATCGCCATCGACGCGCCCACGCTGTTCTCGCGCCTCATGGCCGGTGCCGTGACCATGATTTTCTTCACCTATGCCTTCGTCAACATGGGCATGGTCAGCGGCATCCTGCCGGTGGTGGGCGTGCCGCTGCCCTTCATCAGCTATGGCGGCACCGCCATGGTCACGCTGGGGCTGGGGCTGGGCATTTTGATGTCAATCTCGCGCGCCAAGAAGCTGGCGGCCAAGAGTCCGGATCGGCTCGAACTGGGCTGAGATAGACCGGCCTCTGCGCGGGGCCAATGCGCTCCCTACAATGGGCCAATGATCTCCCGCGAACCCACCATCGAGCGCCTGGCCACGGCGCAGCAACTCCTGCTCGCGCCCTTCGGGCTCGACGAATCGCACCTGTCGCGCGCACTGGCCGAGATCCGCGCGCACAAGGTGGATGACGCCGACCTCTACTTCCAGTACACCCGCAGCGAGGGCTGGAGCCTGGAGGAGGGCATCGTCAAGACCGGCAGCTTCAGCATCGACCAGGGTGTGGGCGTGCGCGCCGTCAGCGGTGAAAAGACGGCCTTTGCCTATTCCGACGATATTTCCGAAGCCTCGCTGCTGGACGCCGCGCGCACCGTGCGCGCCATCGCCGCAGCCGGCCGTTCGGCCAAGGTGAAGACGGCGGCCCGCAAGATCGCGCCAAGCCGCGCGCTCTATGGCGGCATCGACCCGATCGCCACGCTCGACAGCACGGCCAAGGTGCAACTGCTGGAGAAGGCGGAAAAGCTGGCACGTTCGCGCGACCCGCGGGTGGCCCAGGTGATGGCGGGGCTGGCCAGCGAATACGACGTGGTGCTGGTGGCGCGCGCCGACGGCACCCTGGCCGCCGACGTGCGGCCGCTGGTGCGCCTCTCGGTCACCGTGATCGCCGAGCAGAACGGCCGGCGCGAGGTGGGTTCGGGCGGCGGCGGCGGGCGCTTCGGCCTGGCCTACTTCGACGACGAACACATCGCCCAGTACGTGGACCAGGCCGTCAGCGCGGCCCTTGTCAACCTGGAGTCGCGCCCGGCCCCGGCTGGCGAGATGACCGTGGTGCTCGGCCCGGGCTGGCCCGGCATCCTCTTGCATGAGGCGGTGGGCCACGGGCTGGAAGGCGACTTCAACCGCAAGGGTTCGAGTGCCTTCTCGGGCCGCATCGGCCAGCGCGTGGCGGCCAAGGGCGTCACCGTGCTGGACGACGGCACCATCCAGGACCGCCGCGGCTCGCTCAACGTCGATGACGAGGGCCATGCCAGCCAGCGCAACGTACTGATCGAGGACGGCATCCTCAAGGGCTACATCCAGGATTCGCTCAACGCCGGGCTGATGGGCCTGGAGGCCACCGGCAACGGCCGCCGCCAGTCCTACGCCCACATGCCCATGCCGCGGATGACCAACACCGCGATGATGGGCGGCTCGACCCCGCGCGAGGAGATGATCGCCTCGACCAAGC
>DATILH010000195.1:0-4849 GCA_035476655.1 Variovorax sp. | reverse complement strand
CCGGCGTAGCGCGGCTGATTCAACACAAAGTCCGGATTCGGTTTGCGGCTGGCCGGATCCTGGCCGGGAAAGCCGGCATCGAGGTAACGCCAGGCGTCGAACAGGTTTTGCCCGAAGCCGGTTTTGCGGATGGATTTGAGGAATTGCTTGGGGATGATGGCGTCGGTGTCGACGTTCTCGCGGTCCATCGGCGCCACGAGGCCCTTGTGCACGGTGAATTTCTGCATGGTGTTTCTCAATCTAGTCAGTTGAGGACAGAGCAAAATTGCTTCGCAACTCTTGGTCTGTCCCGCAAAGGCTCACGAAAATTGACGCACGTCAACGAAGTGGCCGTGCACCGCGGCCGCGGCGGCCATCGCCGGGCTGACCAGGTGCGTGCGGCCTCCGGCGCCTTGCCGGCCCTCGAAGTTGCGGTTGCTGGTGGAGGCGCATCGTTCGCCGGGCTCCAGGCGGTCGGCGTTCATCGCCAAACACATCGAGCAGCCGGGCTCGCGCCACTCGAAACCGGCGGCCTTGAAGATCTGGTCCAGGCCCTCGCGCTCGGCCTGTTCCTTCACCAGGCCAGAGCCCGGCACCACCATCGCCAGCTTGACGTTCTTCGCCACCTTCCGGCCCAGGCGCTTGACCACCGCCGCGGCCTCGCGCATGTCCTCGATGCGGCTGTTGGTGCACGAGCCGATGAACACCTTGTCGATGAAGATGTCGTTCATCGCCTTGTTGGGTTCCAGGCCCATGTACTTGAGCGCGCCCTCGATGGCGGCGCGCTTGCTGGCGTCCTTCTCGCGGTCAGGATCGGGCACGCGGCCATCCACCGGCACCACCATCTCGGGCGAGGTGCCCCAGGTGACCTGCGGCTTGATCTGCGTTGCGTCGAGTTCGACCACGGTGTCGAAATGCGCGCCGGGGTCGGACTGCAGGGTCCGCCAGTAGGCGACTGCCTGGTCCCACTCAACGCCGTCGGGCGCCAGCGGGCGACCCTTGACGTAGGAAATGGTCTTGTCGTCCACCGCCACCAACCCGGCGCGCGCGCCAGCCTCGATGGCCATGTTGCACACCGTCATGCGGCCTTCCATGCTGAGGTCGCGCATGGCCGAACCGGCGAATTCGATGGTGTAGCCAGTACCGCCGGCCGTGCCGATGCGGCCGATGATGGCCAGCACGATGTCCTTCGCGGTGCAGCCCAGCGGCAGCTTGCCTTCCACTTTGATGAGCATGTTCCTGGCCTTCTTGGCCAGCAGGGTCTGCGTGGCCATCACATGCTCGACCTCGCTGGTGCCGATGCCGTGTGCCAGCGCGCCGAAGGCGCCGTGGGTGGAGGTGTGCGAGTCGCCGCAAACCACCGTCATGCCGGGCAAGGTGGCGCCCGACTCCGGGCCGATCACATGCACGATGCCCTGGCGCTTGCTGAGGAAGGGGAAGAAGGCGGCCGCGCCGAACTCCTGGATGTTGTGGTCCAGCGTGGTGATCTGCTCCTTGCTGATCGGGTCGGCGATGCCGTCGTAGCCCAGCTCCCAGTTGGTGGTGGGCGTGTTGTGGTCGGCGGTGGCCACCACCGAGCTGATGCGCCAGAGCTTGCGGCCGGCCTCGCGCAGGCCCTCGAAGGCCTGCGGGCTGGTCACTTCATGCACCAGGTGGCGGTCGATGTAGAGGATGGAGGTGCCGTCTTCCTCGGTGTGGACGACGTGTTCGTCCCAGAGCTTGTCGTAGAGCGTGCGTGCCATGGTGGTCTTTCGTGGGGAATGCTTGTGTTCGATTCAGGCGGCCAGCGCCTGCGGCGCATCGGCGTTGGCGGTCAGGTGGCTGACGAGTGAGCGCGCCGCCACCGGCAGGGTGGAGAAGTCGCGCGCTACCAGCCGGATCTCGCGCACCGCCCAGGGGTCGTTCAGTGCAACGTTGACCAGGCCGCGGCCGATGCCGCCTTGCATCAGCTGGAAGGCGCGCAGCGGCATCACGCCGATGCCCAGGCCGTTCTCGATCATGCGGCACATGGCGTCCAGCCCGGTGACGTGGATGCGCAGCTTGATGCTGCGCCCTGCCTCCAGCGCAGCCTGGTGCATGGCCACATAGATCGAACTGTTGGTGTGCAACCCGACATGGTCGAAGTCCAGCGTGGCGACGAAATCGATGGCCTTCTTCTTGGCCAGCGGATGGCCGGCGGGCAGCACCAGCGCCAGCCGGTCCTGCTTGTAGGGCAGGCTTTGCAGTTCGTGCGTGTCTGGATTCGCGTGGCAGATGCCCAGGTCGGCGGCGCCTTCCTGTACCGCGCGCAGCACCTCGCTGCTGAGATGTTCTTCCAGGTCGATCTTGATCGCCTCGTGCTCGCGCGCGAAGACGCCCAGGTCTTCCGGCAGGTACTGCACGATGGCCGAGATGTTGGCGTGCACCCGAACATGGCCGCGCACGCCGTCGGCGTATTCGCTCAACTCGCCCTGCATCTTCTCCAGGCTGTAGAGCACCGAGCGGGCATGGTGCAAGAGGCTCTCGCCGGCGGGCGTCAGGTCAACGCCGCGGGTGTGGCGGTAGAGCAGGGGGGTGTGAAGGGCTGCCTCCAGGTCCGACAGGCGCTTGCTGATGGCGGAGGCGGCAATGAATTCGCGCTCGGCCGCGCGGCCGATGCTGCCCAGTTCGCACACCGCCACGAAGAGCTGGAGCGAAGTCAGGTCGACACGGCGGACGAAATTGCGATCAGGGAGCGACATGGGGCGGGATGTCATCGCGTTTCACGATGCTTCCCGCCATTTTGCTACTGAAATTCCCCTGTCGTCATCGCGATCCGCGATGACGAGGGTGCCCGGCAGCGATTACTTCTTCTTGTTGGCGGCGTCCTCGAGCTTTTCCCCGCCCTTCTGGATGTCCTGGCCGGCGCCCTGCATGGTGTTGCAGCCCGCCAGCGGGATGGAAAGGGTGAACGCGATGGCAAGAAATGCGGCGATCTTCTTCATGGCACGACTCCTTCGACAGGTTTGAAGACGAGGGAGATCCCTCTGCCGCAAAGCTAACTGTCGGGACGCTCCTGCCTTGTCAGCCAAGACGCAAAAAAGCTGCCCGCAGGCAGCTTTCCCGGATGCGGGCGCAGGACGCGCCCAACGGTTGATCAGCGCGCGCTGATCGGCTTGACGTCGCGCTTGGGCGAGCCTTCGAAGAGCTGGCGCGGGCGGCCGATCTTGTAGTCAGGGTCGCCGATCATCTCGTTGAGCTGCGCGATCCAGCCCACGGTACGGGCCAGCGCGAAGATCGCGGTGAACAGCGGCACCGGAATGCCGATGGCGCGCTGCACGATGCCCGAGTAGAAGTCCACGTTGGGGTAGAGCTTGCGCGAGACGAAGTATTCGTCTTCCAGGGCGATCTTTTCCAGCGCCATGGCCAGCTTGAAGAGGGGATCGTTCTCCAGGCCCAGTTCGCCCAGCACTTCCTTGCAGGTTTCCTGCATCAGCTTGGCGCGCGGGTCGTAGTTCTTGTAGACGCGGTGCCCGAAGCCCATCAGCTTGACGTTGGAGTTCTTGTCCTTGACCTGCTTGATGAATTCGCCGATCTTGTCCACGCCACCCGCCTTCTGGATGTCGTAGAGCATGTTCAGCGCCGCCTCGTTGGCGCCGCCGTGGGCTGGGCCCCAGAGGCAGGCCACGCCGGCCGCGATCGCCGCGAAGGGGTTGGTGCCCGAGGAGCCGCACAGGCGCACGGTCGAGGTCGAGGCGTTCTGCTCGTGATCGGCGTGCAGGATGAAGATGCGGTCGAGCGCGCGCTCGAGCACCGGGCTCACCTTGTAGGGCTCGCACGGCGTGGCAAACATCATGTGCAGGAAGTTGCCGGCATAGCTCAGCTCGTTCTTCGGGTACATGTACGGCTGGCCCACGGTGTACTTGTAGGCCATGGCCACCAGGGTCGGCATCTTGGCGATCAGGCGGATCGCCGCGATCTCGCGGTGCTTCGGATTGTTGATGTCCGTGCTGTCGTGATAGAAGGCCGAGAGGGCGCCCACCAGGCCGGTCATGATGGCCATCGGATGCGCGTCGCGACGGAAGCCGCGCAGGAAGAACTGCATCTGCTCGTTGACCATCGTGTGGTGCGTCACGAGGTCGGTGAACTTGGCCTTCTGGTCGCCGTTGGGCAGCTCGCCGTACAGCAGCAGGTGGCAGGTTTCCAGGAAGTCGCAGTTGGTGGCCAGTTGCTCGATCGGGTAGCCGCGATACAGCAGTTCGCCCTTGTCGCCATCGATGTAGGTGATGGCCGATTCGCACGACGCGGTGGACATGAAGCCCGGGTCGTAGGTGAACATGCCCGTTTGGGCATAGAGCTTGCGGATATCGATCACGTCCGGGCCCATCGTGCCTTTGTAGATTGGCATGTCGACGGGTTGCGCGCCGTTGCTGAACGTTAGGGTG
This sequence comes from Variovorax sp., assembly GCA_035476655.1. Taxonomy (GTDB): domain Bacteria; phylum Pseudomonadota; class Gammaproteobacteria; order Burkholderiales; family Burkholderiaceae_C; genus Variovorax. The sequence continues at coordinate 467 of DATILH010000195.1, read as the reverse complement.
GCCTTGGTGTCAGAGGCTTTCATGGCAGGTTGCTTTCTAAGGGTGTACTGGAGAGTTTGAAAGGAATCGGCGCTCAGTGGCTGCGCATCAGGCGCAGCAGATCCACCACGCCGGCCCCGGCCAATTCAGGCTCGGGCTCCTTTCGGCGCAAGAGGAGATCCAGCAGATCGTTGTCCGACAGGTCCATCAATGTCTCCAGTGCCTGTGCCTGCCCCACGGTGAGGGCGGCTTCATGTCGCTCGAAGAATCGGGCGATGAACAGGTCGTTCTCGAGCAAGCCGCGGCGGCAGCGCCATTTCAGCCGGCTCAACGAGCGTTCGTCGATCGGCTGGTCGGCAGGGGCCGTGGCGGCTTGCATGATGGTTCTCTCTGAAAAGGAAACTCAGACGGCCCGGCGGACCATCAGTTCCTTGATCTTGCCGATGGCCTGCGTCGGGTTCAGGCCCTTCGGGCACACGTCCACGCAG
>DATILH010000194.1:0-21910 GCA_035476655.1 Variovorax sp. | reverse complement strand
ACTGCAGGGTGCCGTAGCCGCGCGCGGAGCCGGCGTCGACGGCGCGCGAGGCAAGGCCAACCGCGTAGAAGTCGCTCTTGGGCAAGTAGTAGACCGACTGCGCGGAAGTGGCCGCCACCAGCGTGACCGAGGGCGTGAAGTTCATGCGCCCGCCGCCGTCGAGCAGGAATTCGCCCTTGAACGACTTGATGAGGCCGGACTTCCTGTCTCCCGCCATCCTGTATTGCATGCGGATGCTGTGGCGCTTGATCGAGGTCTGGAACTGCTCGAAGCGGTCGTTGGCCAGGCGCACCGGCAGCCCGTCGCCATAGAAGGCGGCCATGGCGCCGTAGAAGGGGAAGTTGTAGTGATCCTTGGAGCCGTAGCCCACGGTGTAGCAGGGATGGACGAAGAGCTTGCCCACCTTGAACCTGGCCCCAGCCAGCATCTTCGCCATCGACTCGACGACTTCCAGCGGGCTTTGCGTGGGCACCACCATGTACAGTTCCTGCTTGACCCGGCCCCACCAGCAGTTGGCGTTGTCGGGTTCGAGCGCGGCGGTGTCGGTGGACTGCGAGAAGTACTCGCGATCGATCACCAGCGTGCTGTCGTCGGCCTTGTCCAACTCGGATGGGATGGCGTTCGCATGCGCCATGCCCTGCTGGTCGAGCTTGCCGCCCATCAGCGCCTCGGGCCAGTTGGCCTGGCGCTTCTTGAAGGACGGGAAGACGATCGTGTCCTTGAGCGTGGAGAACTTGTCGTCGGCATAGGGCGTGTCGCCGCCCACGCGCACGTAGCGAAAGGCGGCCCAGGGCTCGCGCTCCAGAGGCCCGGTGGCCGCGCCGGCGCGCACCGTGCCGGCCAGGGTGCGCAGCTTGTTCTTGGCGTGGCGAAAGCGCGCGAAGTCCTTGTAGACCAGCAGCGCGACCGCATGGCCCAGGTAGGCCGGCGTCTTGCCCGCGGGCAGGAGCATGTCGTCGCCATAGAAAGCAGGAAAGGCAATGCCGTCGCGCACCAGGTCTTCTGCGGTGACGACGCGATCGGGCTTGAGTTCTTCACCCAGCCCCGACAGATCGATGCCGGCGAAAACGCGGTCCGCGAAGCTCGCGCACAGCAGCAGGGCGTGGGCTTGCTGCTGTGGCCAGTGCGGCATGTCGCGCGCGCGGATGTCGTAGGCAAAGACCTTGTCCCCGACCACCTTGGCGGTGCCGTCGATGCGAAAGCGCACCGACCCATCCGTGCCGTTCCATGCAATCGGCGTGAGGTGCTTGTCTTCGAACAAGGCGGCGTACGCGCGGCTGGCGAGCGGCGCCACGAAGGTGCCGATGCCGGTGGCGGCGCTCAGCTTGAGCAGGCTGCGGCGGGACAGTTCGGCGCTGTCTTCCTTCATTCAAGTCTCCCTTCCCTGGCTTGCCGCGAATGCGGCAATTGCTTGGTGGGCGGAGTTTCGCCGCGCACCCGCACGGACGCAAAAAACGTCAACGTCCGGATACTTTGGTGTCCCGCAAGGCCGGGGCATACTGCTGCTCATGACCCCCATCCGCCTGCTCTCGCTATTGGGTTTCGCCTGGCTGCTGGCCGGTTGCGCCGGCCAATTGCAGTTGCTGGAAAACGGCCGCAGCCACCCCGGCAGCTGGAATTCCGCCGCCGGCACTGTCGAGGTCACCATCGACGGCCAGCGCTACACCGGGACCTACAGCGACCCGCCGCCGATTGGCATCGGCATCGGTGTTGGCGGAGGCAGTTGGGGCGGGGGCTTCGGCGGGGTGGGCGTCTCGACCGGCACCGGCTACGGCGGTGGGCGAGCCCTGTTGCGCTCGCCCGACGGCAGCAAGGTGATCGAGTGCTACTTCGCCACCTCCTTCGGCAGCGGCCAGGGCAACTGCCAGGGGCTGGACGGCCGGCGCTTCGTGCTGGTGATCGGCAGCTGAATCGCGAGATTCATTCAACTCACGAGTTCCTCCATGCGCCTCAAGCAATTCGGCCGCACCGGCCTTTTCGTTTCGGAACTGTGCCTGGGTACCATGACCTTCGGCGGCGAAGGCGAGCTGTGGCAGAAGATCGGCACCACCCAGCAGGCCGACGCCGAAAAGCTCATCGCCCGCGCACTCGATGCCGGCATCAACTTCATCGACACGGCCGACATGTATTCGGGTGGGCTCTCAGAGGCCATCACCGGCCAGGCCTTGAAGAACCTGAAGGTACCGCGCGAGAACGTGGTGATCGCCACCAAGGTGTACGGCGAGACCGCAACCAGGGCCGCCAATTCGCGCGGAGCCTCGCGCTATCACATCATGGACGGCGTGAAGGCGAGCTTGCAGCGCCTGCAGCTCGATCACATCGACCTCTACCAGATCCACGCCTTCGACCCGGCCACGCCGATCGAGGAAACGATGCGTGCGCTCGACACGCTGGTGCAGCAGGGCCATGTGCGCTACGTGGGCGTGTCCAACTGGGCGGCCTGGCAGATGATGAAGGCGATCGGCGTTTCCGAACGCCTGGGCCTGGCGCGCATCGAATCGCTGCAGGCCTACTACACCATCGCCAGCCGCGACCTCGAACGCGAGATCGTGCCCATGCTGCAATGCGAGAACCTGGGCCTGATGGTGTGGAGCCCGCTGGCCGGCGGCCTGCTCTCGGGCAAGTACGGGCGCCATGTGCAAGGCAGCACCGAGGCCGGCAGCCGGCGCGCGGTGTTCGACTTCCCGCCCGTTCCGATGGAGCGCGCCTACGACTGCATCGAGGCGATGCGCGCCATCGGCGAGGCCAAGGGCGTGTCGGTGGCGCAGATCGCGCTGGCCTGGCTCTTGCACCAGAAGGCGGTGACCAGCGTGATCATCGGCGCCCGCCGCGCCGAGCAGTTGGAAGACAACCTGGCCGCCACCCAGGTCGAGCTGACGGCCGATGAACTGGCCGCGCTCGACAAGGTGAGCGCCCTGCCGCCCGAGTATCCGGGCTGGATGTTCACGCGCCAGGGCGAGATGCGGCGCGCGCAGCTGGCACAGTCTCGCTAGTCGGCGTACACGCCCGCGGCCTTGATGATCGGGCTCCACTTGGCGATCTCGGCCGCGACGAACTTGCGATGGCCCTCGGGCTCGATGCGCCCGTCATTGGCCACCACCGCACCCAGGCCTTCCTGCTTCTTGATGAACTCGGGGTCCTTCAGCGCCACCTTGAGCGCGTCGTTGACGGCCTTGAGCACAGGCGCCGGCGTACTCCTGGGCGCGTACAGGCCGTGCCAGATCGTGACCTGGAAGTCCTTAAGGCCGGCCTCCTGCAAGGTGGGCAGATCCTTCAGCAGGGGCGTCGTCAGGCGCTTGGGCGTTGTCACCGCATAGGCCTTGACCTTCTTCGCCTCGATCTGCGGCGAGGTGTTGGTGGTCTGGTCGCACAAGAGGTCGATCTGGCCGCCGATCAGGTCGGTGATGGCCGGCGCCGTGCCCTTGTACGGCACCGGCGTCATGTCGGTCCTGGTCGCACTCTGGAGCAGAAGGCCGCACAGGTGCGAGGCCGAGCCCACACCGGCATTGCCCAGGTTGATCTTGCCCTTGTTGGCGGCGATCCAACTCGCCAGTTCGGCGTAGCTGTTGGCCTGCATGGCGGGCTTGGCGATCAGCGTCATCGGCACGTCGTTGACGATGCCCAGGTACTCGAAGTCGGTCTCGACCTTGAAGGGCACGTTGCGCACCAGGGTCGGGATGGTGGCCATGCCGATGTGGTTGAGCAGCAGGGTGTAGCCGTCCGGCCTGGCGCGCGCCACCTTGGCTGCGCCGATGGAACTGCCGGCGCCCGGCACGTTGTCGATCACCACCGTGGCGCCCCCCAGGGGCTTGCGCAAGGCCTCGGCCAGGTCGCGCGCCACCCGGTCGGTGGGGCCGCCGGCCGCAAAGGGCACGACGATGGTCACGGGCTTGCCACCCGGAAAGTCCTGCGCCTGGGCGGCGCAAACGCTGGCTGCCAGGGCAGCGAGAACAAGCAGTTGCTTCATGGTCATTCCATCAGTACAAGAAATCAGTGCGGCAGGCGCGACGGCACGCGGCTTTCCAGTTGCGGCGCCTGCCAGTCGGGGAGCAGGTGGCAGCCGTTCTTGCCATCGGCGTTAAAGCGCGCCAGCAGCGCCATGCAGCGCTGCGCCAGTTCCGCCGTGCTCGGCTTGCGGCCGGTGTCGACCCACTCGATGAGTGCGGCAAAGAAGGCGGCGTACTCGGTATCGCTCAGGTAGCTGTGCTCGCGCTCCGCGCTGAAGGCCTGCACCAGTTGATCGGCAGTGCCTGCCGCCTCGCGCTGGGCGCGATAGACGCTCTCCAGTTCGACGAAGGCAGTGGGGTCGTCGATGGCATGCAGGTTCAGGGTGGGCAGGCGGGTGCGTCCGGTGGGCCGGCTGTCGGCGGCGAGCTGGCCCTGGGCCTGCGGATCGGCGGCGTAGCGGGCCACCTGTGCATCCAGCGGCGCGCCGTTCACCGTGCCCGGGTAATGCACACCCATGTTGCCGAAGGGATTGCGGCCATCGAGCCGCTCCTGCACCAGGTCCTGGAACAGCCAGGTGGCCCAGTTCAGATGGCCCAGCAGGCTGCGCTCCTGGAGCTTCACCGCCCCGAGGATGGCGGCGAGCCGCGCATTCTGCTGGGCACTGCGCTGCTCGCGCGGCAGCCCGACACCGGTGCAGGCCTTGACCCGCTCGGCCAGTTCCTGGCGCGTAAGCCTGGCGTCGCGCGGCAGGCCCATCCACAGCGGGTACTGGGCTTCATCCGGGCGCGGATGGTTGCGACACACCGCCTGGTAGACCACGCGCAGGTCGAGCCGGAATTCGTAGGCACTGCCGCCGCCGCCCAGAACGCCGTTGGTGAGCAGCACGCCGCCATAGGGACCGGACGCATAAAGCTCGGCCGCTTTCGACGCCACCGCACCGCCGTAGCTCTGGCCGTGCAGCAGGGTCAGGCGTGGCGCGCCGAAGTGGCGCACGAACAATTGGCGCAGGCGCTCCGTGTCCTCGGCCGCCATGGTCACGCCATAGCCGCCGCGCCGGTAGGTGGAGCCGGCCCAGGCATGTCCGGCCTCGACGGTGATGGCCCAGCGCTTGAGGTCCTGCTCGCTGCGTTCGGCCTTGGGCGGGCCGGTTTCGGGGCCGCCGTGCGCATGCATCACCAGGACGCCGCGTTGCCAGTCCTTCGGGATGGCAATCCAGTAGAAGGCGCCCTGCCCGTCCGCGCCGCTGAAGCAGCGCGCATCGGCGGGGACCGGCGCCGGACAGGCGGCCGTCTTCGGCGTGGTGTCCTGGCCGCTCGCCTGCGCGCCGTGCGCCACCAGCCCCAGGGCGGCAAGAAGCGCAATGCGACCGATCGTTTTCATCATCAGTGCCTGACTCCCAGTTCGAAGACCGGCCGCGCCGCGTCGCTGGAGATGAAGGCCAGCGCGCCGCCCGTGAAGATGAATTGGCCGGGTCGGCCCGCATCGGCCTGCACCGCGCCGCGTACGGGCGTGTCGTAGACCAGCTGCGCCGCAGCGCCGCCCAGGTTGAAGCCGGCACCGGTCACCGTGGCTTCGCGGCTGTCGCCCTGCACGCTGGCCATGGCATAGCTGCCGTCGGCCGCGCCGGGAGCCAGGCTCAGCTGGCCGGCGAAGAAGCGCATGCCCTGCACGCCACCGGCATCGCGCAGCAGGTGCAGATGCAGCGGCGCGCCGTTGACCAGGCCGATCACCATCGAGCCGGACAGGGTGCCGCCGGTGGTGGTCGCGCCGCCCGTGGGCGAGGTGGTGAACACGTCGAAGGCGCCGCGTGCCGCGGCGTAGCTGATGTAGCCCTTCTCGGTGTTGGTGCAACTCGGGTCGTAGACCATGGCGCCGCCGCTCACCGGGTCGCGGCAGTACTGGAAGGTGCCGGCATTGCGCAGCCGCACGGCGCCAGCCTGGGCGGCGGGCGCGCCGGCGCCGCTCTGCTGCACGCCCAGCGCGTTGGCGATCATCGCCACCGGGTTGAAGACGGTCGGCGTAGCCTCGTTGCTGAAGGTCTTCTCGAAGGCCAGCAAGGGCACGAAGCCGCTGCCCGCCGGCGCCGCCACGCCGCCATGCAGCAGGCCCCCGGCCGCGAAGGTGAAGAGCGCGCCGCCTTCGCCGCTGGTGAAGCTGCAGCGGCCTTGCGGCAGCAGGGTGCCGCTTCGTTGCGTGCCGACGGTGCGCTGGCTGCTGGCTTCCAGCGTGATGGTGTAGGCCAGGGTGGCGGGGTCGAGCTGCACGCTGAGTTCCTCGCCCAGCGTGTTGCCGCCCTTGTAGCGGGTGACCGTCGCGGGCAGGTTCGGGCAGGCCAGCGGATCACCGGTCTCGACCACGCAGCTGAAGTTCACCGCCGCGTCCATGCTGCCGCTGCCGCGGTACTTGGGCCAGGCCGGGTACTGGCACAGCGGCCGGGTGCGGCCATAGGTGCCTGGCACCGCGTCGACGGCGACGCCGGTGGCGGGCGCCAGCCCCTTCTCGACCCAGCCTTCCAGCGCGGCCAGCGAGTCCCAGTTGGGAATGAAGACGCCCGTGCCGTGGCCCATGCCGGGCACGGTGTAGAAGCGCACGCCTGCATCCATCGCGCTCTGGCCGACTGTTGCGACGACACGCTGGTAGTAGTCGATGGTGGAGTTGGGGCTGATCACCTCGTCCGCCAGGCCGTGCAGCAGGACCAGGCGCCCGCCGTGCGAGAGGAAGGGCCTGAGATCGGCATCCAGCGCATCGGTGATGGCCGAGACCTCGGTCACGCGTGCCGTGTACATGCCCGGGTCCAGCGGATCGAAGGCCAGCGAATCAAAGCTCGCGTTTCGGGTGACGAAGAACTTCGCCCACTGGTCGCCGGTGACATACATGTTCGCGTCGGCCGAGGTGGCCGGATTGGCCGGCACCGGGCGCGTGCCAAGGTCGCGCGTGGTGAAGGGCCCGGCCACCAGCGCGCCTTCCAGCAGGTTGTAGCCGCCGGCGCGGCGCACGCCGTGCGACAGGCTGTAGCTGGCGAACTCCAAAGGCGACTCGATGGTGCGCACCGTCGCCAGTTGCGCGTCCGACAGGCAGTCGTTGCCGGTGTCCGCGCCGCCGGAACAGCGCAGCGACGCCAGCACCTGGGGGTTGAGCAGCCGGCAGCTCTCGACATTGCTGACGATGCCGTCCGCCGCGCCGTCCAGCGTGTCGCAGGCCTGCAGCGCCCGCTGCTGCACCTTGAGCGTCTTGGCCACGTTCAGCCACCCGGCCCCGCCGTTGGCATAGAGCGCTCGGCCCACCGCCACGTTCGACAAGCGTGTGCCGGTGTAGTTGAGCGCCGGCTCGTTGGCGATCACGCCGTCGTAGTCGGTGGGCCAGCGCTGGATGTAGGCCAGTGCATCGCGACCGCCGGTCGAGGTGCCGAGGAAGTAGGCGTGCAGTGGCGTGGCGCCATAGAAGGCCTTGACCAGGCCCTGCGCCGCATCGCGCGTCTTCTTCAGCGCTTGGCCGCCATAGTTGGCCAGCGACTCGTCGTCGGCCGCAAAACGCCCGTCGGTGATGCTGGAGGACTGGTGCCCCGAGTCGTCGCCATAGGTGGCATAGCCCAAGGCCAGCGGTGCGGGCTTGTCGACGGGGCCGAAGCGGATGGTCTCCGTGCCGTCGATCAGTCGGCCGTTGAAGCCGCCGCCGCCGAAGTGGATGGTCTTGCGGTTCCAGCTCGTGGGCAGGTTCAGCGCGAACTGGATCTCGGGCGAGGACGGGTTGACCGGCTGGATGGTGCCGCGCACCTTGCAGTAGTCGCCGTACAGGTTGCCGGCGGCACCGGCCGCCACCGCGGTGGCTTCGGTGATGCTCGCGCCGCCGGTGGGCAGGCCGATGGCGGAGGCCGGGATCTGCTGGCCCGCCAGGTCGGCACAGGCCAGGCGCGGCGGCGGTGGGGGTTCGGTGGGCGGCGCGGGCGGGTCCTCGCCGTCGGGATCGGCGCCGGGCGTGGTCGTCGTCGATGCTGCCGCGACGGGGCTGTCATTGCTGCCGCCGCCGCAGGCGGCCAGCAGGCTCAAGAGAAGGGCAACACCCAGCGCCGAAGCAGCGCGCCTGGGAATGAACAAGGATGAAGGCAAGGCTCGTCTCCGAAATCGCGGCTGTGGGCAGCCGACTCATGAATGGGCGACGAACGATAGGATTTCGAGTGACTTCGGGTCAAATAAAATGATCGGGTAGTTTCGATACGAAAAAAATATGGAGACGAGCATGGACATCCGATCCCTGCGCTACTTCGCGGCCGTGGCCCGGACCGGCCACATGACCCGCGCCGCCGAACAGCTGGGCATCCAGCAGCCGCCGCTGAGCCAGCAGATCAAGACGCTGGAGCGCCAACTCGGCGTGCAGCTCTTCAAGCGCCATCCGCGCGGCGTCGCGCTGACCGAGGCCGGCCGCCTCTTTCAGGTCGAAGCGCTGCGACTGCTGGACGACATGGAAGCCATGCGCGCCCGCATGAAGCGCGTGGCCGAGGGGCAGGCCGGCGTGCTGCGGGTTGGCTTCACCAGCTCGGCGGCGGCGCATCGCTTCGTGCCCGATGCGCTGCGCGACTTTCGCGAGGGGCATCCCGGCATCGAGTTGCAGCTGCGTGAGGCCAACGCGGCCGAACTGACCGAGGCCTTGAGCGCTGGCCGCTTGCACGCCGCGCTGCTGCGAATGCCGGTGCAAAGGCCCGAGGGCCTCGCCTTCCAGGTCCTGCTGCGCGAACCGGTGATGGCGGCGCTGCCGGCCGAACGTGCGCCCGCCACCTCTTCGCGCCGCGCGCGCCCGCTCACCCTGGCGCAGTTGTGCCGCGACCCGATGATCCTGGTGCGCCGTCCCGGTGCTCCAGGCCTGTACGCCGACCTTCTCGCGCTGTGCAATGCCCAGGGGCTCGCGCCACGCGTGGTGGCCGAGGTCGATCGGATGATGACCAACCTCAACCTGGTGGCGGCCGGCGTCGGCGTGTCGGTGGTGCCGGCCTCCATGGCCGGCGTGCATCCGCACGCCATCCACTACGCCCCGCTGGCCGGCTGCGATGCGCTGGATGCGCCGCTCACGCTGGTCTGGCGCGAGGGCGAGGACAGCCTGCCGGCGCAGCACTTCATCGCGCTCTTGCAGGCGCGCGCGAAGACATGAGCCTGCGCCGGCGTCAGCTCCTGGGTGCCGCGGCCCTTGCCGGCTTCGCGCACGCGCAGGAAGGCGATTGGCCATCGCGGCCGCTGCGCCTGATCGTGGTCTATCCGCCCGGTGGCGTCTCCGACCTGATGGCGCGTGCGCTGGCCGAGCCATTGGCAGAGGCGTTGGGCGTGCCGGTCCTGGTCGAGCATCGCCCCGGCGCCGGCGGCAGCGTCGGCATCGACGCCCTGGCCCGTGCCGCGCCGGACGGCTACACCCTGGCCTTCTCCGCCATCAGCCCCTTGACCCTGCACCCGCTGATCGCCCGCCTGGCGCGCGACCGCCTGCACGCGGTCGACCCGGTGGTGAGCGTGATGCGCACGCCGGTGCTGGTGGTGGGCACGCCGGCCTTCCAGGGCCGGCGCTTCGAGGACGCGATCACGCTGGCGCGACAGCACCCGGGCGAACTGCGCTGGGCCAGCTCGGGCATCGCCACCACCGGGCACCTGGTGCTGGCCCAGGTGCGCGCGCTGGCTGGCGTGGACATCACCCACATCCCCTACCAGGGCGGCGGGCCGCAGCTCAACGATGCGCTCGGCGGGCAGTTCGAGATCCTGTCGACCAACTTGGCCGCGCAGCAGTTGCGCTACATCGAGGAAGGGCGACTGCGCGCGCTGGCGGTGGGCGCGCCGCGGCGCCTGGCCGCCCTGCCGCGCGTGCCGACCCTGGCCGAGCTCGGCTTCGCGCCAGCCAACCGCGATTCGCTGTTCGGCCTGTTCGCGCCGGCCGGCACGCCGCAGGCGCTGGTGGCGCGGGTCAATGCCGAGATCAACCGCCTGCTGGGCAGCCCGCCGCTTCGTTCGCGCCTGGCGCTGGCGCACAACCTGGCGGCCGGCGGCAGCACACAGGACTTCGCGCGCGAGATCGCGCTGGACCGGCGCCGGGGCGAGGCGCTGGTGGCGAAGGATCCGCGCGCCTTCGACTGAAGGCGCACGGGCTCCTCTCACTGCGCGTACACCGCGCGCTCGAACTCCTCGTAGACCTTCAGGAAAGGCGGCTCGAGGAAGGGCAAGGTCTGCGCCATGATGATGCCGGCCACGTCGTGCGCCGGGTCGAACCAGTAGTGCGTGTTGAGCACCCCGGCCCAGCTCTGCGAGCCGGCCGAGCGCATGCCCGGCACGTCCTCCTCGTTGCGCATGAAGCCCAGGCTGTGGGTGAGCGGGATGCCCGGAAAGAGCTCGACGTCGGCCGTCACCGGCGGCGCGGCGCTCGTCAGCTTGCCGATGCGCAGCGCCCCGATGTGATTGGCCAGCATGGTTGCGACGCCCTGCTCGCTCAGCACGCGTCGGCCGTCGAGTGCGCCCTGGTTCAGGAACATGCGCAGGAAGCGCATGTAGTCGCCAGCCGTCGAATAGAGCGAATGCCCCATGCCGTAGAACTCGGGATGCGGCGGCGGGGCCAGCGGGAAGGGCGTGAACTTGCCGTCGGCGCCACGCGCATTCACCGAGGCCAGGCGCGGCGCCAGGGCGCCCTCGGGTTCGAAGGCGGTGCTCGTCATGCCCAGCGGGTCGAAGATCTCCTCCTGGCAGTACTTGGTGATCGGGCGACCGTCGATGGCCTCCACGGCCTTGCCGAGCCAGTCGATGCCGATGCCGTAGTCCCACTGCTCGCCGGGATCGCGCACCATCGGATAGAACATGGCCTGATTCAGGCCGGAGATGATCGTCGGATGCTCAGTGGCCGCCATCCAGCGCGGGATCTCGGTGTTCCAGAACTCGTAGACCAGGCCCGAGGTGTGGGTGACGAGATGCCGCAGCGTGGCGCGCGATTTGGGCGCGCGCAGCCGCGGGGTGTCGCCATCGAAACCATCGAGCACCTGGATCTTCGCGAACTCGGGCAGGATGCTCTCGACCGGCGCGTCCCAGTCGAGCTTGCCCCGGTCCGCGAGGATCATCGCCGCGGTCGAGCCCACGGCCTTGGTCATGGAGAAGATGCGGAACACCGTGTCCTGCGTCATCGGCTGGCCGGGCGCGCGTTCGCCCGCGGCGCCGGTCCAGGTCACGCCCTTGGCGTTGCCCGTCATCGCCAGAAGTCCCGGCGCGGCGCCGGACGCAACGCCGCGGGCCAGGACGTCGTCGAGGCTGCTCATGGCTGCGCCCCTAGTCGACGGTGCTGATCAAGTCGCCGAACAGCGCCCACTGCGTGCCGGTGAACTTCGAGAGCTGCGCCTGCTTGACCATGGAGAAGTCGGTCGCAGTGGTGTTGAGCGACATGCCCGGCAGCAGGAGCGCCAGCTTCAGGTTCTTGATGCTGGCCGCCTGCTTCATCACGTTCTCGCGCGTCAGGTCGTTGCCGCACTGCTTGAGCACCTGCACCATGACCTGCGCCGCCAGGTAGGCATAGAGGTTGGACGCATCCTTCGGGTCGCCTTCCCTGTAGAAGTGGCCCATGAAGGCGCGCCACTCGAGCATGGCCGGGTCGTCCTTCCACTGCGGATCGTTCGGGTCCTTGTAGTACTGCATGGTCACGAGGCCGGTGGACTTGTCCAGTCCGGCCGGCGTCAGCACCGAGCCGACCGAAGCGCCCACGTTGTTGATGATGTGCAGCGGCTTCCAGCCCGAGTCGTGGGCCTTGCGGATGGCCTGCGCCGCGAACTTGGGCGTCGTGATGTCGATGAAGGTGTCGGCGCCGGAGCCCTGCAGCGTGACGATCTGCGAATCCACCGTCGGATCGGTCACCTCGTAGGTGGCTTCCGCCACGATCATCTTCGCGCCCTTGGCGCCCAGGCCGTCCTTCACGCCCTTGAGCAGATCCTTGCCGTAGTCGTCGTTCTGATAAAGGATGGCGATCTTCGCGTTGGGCTTTTCCTTCATCAGGTACTTGGCGTAGATCAGGCCTTCGGCCTGGTAGCTCAGGTTGAAGCCGATGGTCCAGGGAAAGTTCTTCGGGTCGGACCATTTGGTGGCGCCGGTGGCCAGGAACAGGTGCGGCACCTTCTTGGCATTGACGTACTTGTGGATCGCCGAGTTGCTCGGCGTGCCCAAGGTCTGGAACAGCGCGAGCACCTCGTCCTGCTCGACGAGCTTGCGCACCTGCTCCACCGCCTTGGGCGGGCTGTAGCCGTCGTCCAGGCTGATCAGGTTGATCTTGCGGCCGTTGATGCCGCCCCGATCGTTAATCATCTTGAAGTAGGCCTGCTGCAGCTTGCCGATGGTGCCGTAGGCCGAGGCCGGTCCGCTGTAGGGCATGGTCTGGCCGAGCTTGATCTCGGTGTCGGAGGCGCCGGGTCCGTATTTCTTCTGCTGCGCCATGGCCGGTGCGCCGGCCATCATGATCATGACGGCGCCAGCGATCAGCGTGGCGCGGCGATCGGGTCTGAATTGCATGATGTCTCCTTCTTGCGTGCTACCAACAACGAACAAACGGCGCGGCCGCGGGCCGCTTCCGGCCAGGGAAACAAGAAAGTCAGGGCAGGCCGCGGCGCGCCTTCAGGCGCCCGGCCAGCACGCGCAGCAAGCCCGCGACGCCGAATGGCATCAGGTACATGAAGCCGATCAGGAACACGCCGTAGATGGCCCAGGGCGCGGCCTTGGATATCTGGTCGGCGATATTGGGAATGAACTGGATGAACAGGGCGCCGTAGATCGCCCCCTGGATCGAGGCCAACCCGCCCACCACCACGCCCACCACGAAAGTGATCGACAGGAAGACGTTGAAGGAATCCGGCGACACGAACTGGATCACGATGGCCCCCAGGGCACCCGCGATCCCGGTGTACATCGCCGACACGCCGAAAGTCAACGACTTCACCATGGCTGTGTTGACGCCCATCGCCTGCGCGGCGATGGGCTGGTCGCGGATCGCCACCATGGCGCGGCCGATGCGTCCGCGCAGCAGGTTCCAGCCGAGCACGAACAGCACCAGCACGCAGGCCAGCACCACGAAGTAGAGCCACTGGTCCTGCGTCAGCCCGCTCCACTCGGGCGCCTCGGGCTTGACGATGACGATGCCCATGGCGCCGCCAGTCCAGTGTTCCAGGTGCTTGTATTTCAGGATCTGCGGCATCGCCACGCCCAGCGCGAAGGTGGCCAGCGCCAGGTACAGGCCCTCGAAGCGCAGCGCCGGCAGCCCGAACAGGAAGCCGGCCACCAGGCAGACCGCGCCGGCCACGGGCAGCGTGGCCCAGTAGGGCACGCCGAACTTGTCCATCAGGATCGCCGCCACATAGGCGCCGATGGCATAGAAGGCGCCATGGCCCAGCGAGATCTGGCCGTTGTAGCCGGTGAGCATGTTCAGGCCCAGCAATGCAATGGCATAGACCAGCGCCAGCGTGATCTGGAACACCCGGTAGTTGCTCAGCACGAAGGGCAGCACGCAGGCGGCCGCCAGCACCAGCAGCAGGAGAATGAGCTTGGGCGAGAGCTTCATACCCGTGTCACGTGGACCTTGCCGAACAGCCCGGAGGGCCGCACCACCAGCACGCCCACGATCAGCACCAGCGCCACCGTCAGCTTGAGCTCGGTGCCGATGAGCGAGCCCACCACGTTCTCCAGCACGCCGACGATGAAGCCGCCCACCACCGCCCCGCCCGGGCTGTCGATGCCGCCCAGCAGCGCCGCGGCAAAGGCATAGAGCAGGATGCCTGCCATCATGTTGGGCTCCAGGAAGACGATCGGCGCCACCATGATTCCGGCGATGGCGCCGATGGCCGCCGCCAGTCCCCAGCCCAGTGCCAGCATCCAGCCCACCCGGATGCCCACCAGCCGGCTCGACACCGGGTTCTGCGCGGCCGCCCGCATCGCCAGGCCCAGCGGCGTGAAGCGGAAGAAGGCGAACACCAGCGCCAGCACCACCAGGGTGACGCCGATCGAGCCCAGCTCATGCGAAGTGACGTAGGTGTTGCCGAACAGTGGCGCGGCCGGGAAGGGACTTGGAAAGGGCTTGATGGTGTAGCTGAAGATCCAGCCAGCCAGGCTGTTGAGGATGACCAGGAGGCCGATGAAGACGATCACGACCGAGAGGATCGAGGAGTTCTCCACCGGCTGCACGATCACCCGTTCGATCGCCGCGCCCAGCACGAAGGCCGCGGCCACCGTGATGAAGAAGGCGCCCCAGTAGGGCACGCCCGCCTGTATCAGGCTCCAGGCGATGTAGGTGGAGAACATCGCCATCTCGCCCTGGGCGAAGTTCACCAGGTGCGTGGCCTGGTAGATCATCACCAGGGCGAGCGCCATGCTGGCGTAGATGCCGCCGGTGGCGAGGCCCGAGAGGATCTGGTGCAAAAGGACGTTCATGCCTAGTACCCCAGGTAGGAGCGGCGCACCGACTCGTCGTTGCGGATGACCTCGGCCGGCCCGGAGATCACCACCCGCCCGGTTTCCAGCAGGTAGGCATGGTCGGCCAGCTTCAGCGCCAGGGCGGCGTTCTGCTCGACCAGCAGCATGCTCACCCGGTCGCTCCGGTTGATCTCGCGAAAGATCTCGAAGAGTTCCTGCACGATGCGCGGCGCCAGGCCGAAGGAAGGCTCGTCCAGCAGCATCAGGCGCGGCCGCAGCATCAATGCGCGCGACACGGCCAGCATCTGCTGCTCGCCGCCCGAGAGCGTGCCGGCCTGCTGGCGCCGCCGTTCACGCAGGCGCGGGAAATAGCCGTAGATGCGCTCGAAATCCTGTTCCACCTGCGCCTTGTCGCGCCGGGTGTAGGCGCCCAGGCGCAGGTTCTCGTCGACCGACAGGTTGACGAAGGTGCCGCGCCCGTCCGGCACGTGGGCCACGCCCAGGCGCACGATGTTCTCGGTGCCGCGGCCGTCGATGCGCTGGCCGTCGAAGACGATCTCGCCTTCGGTCTTCACCATGCCGCAGACCGCCCGCAGGGTGGTGGTCTTGCCGGCGCCGTTGGCGCCCAGGATGGTGGTGATGCCGCCCTGCTCCACCGCGAAGTCCATGCCGTGCAGCACCTTCACTGCGCCGTACCGGGCGTGCAGGCCGCGGGCCACCAGGAGTTGTGCCATCAGCTTGCTCCTCCCAGGTAGGCGCGGATCACTTCCGCGTTGCCCTGCACCTGGGCCGGCGTGCCGTCAGCGATGATCTTGCCGAAGTCCAGCGCCACCACCTGGTCGGACACCCGCATCACCAGGTTCATGTGGTGCTCCACCAGCAGCATGGTGAGCTTGAGGCGCTCGCGCACCTGGCGCAGCAGTTCCATCAGCGTGCCCACCTCCTCGTGATTGAGGCCGCCGGCCGGCTCGTCGAGCAGCAGCAGCTTGGGTTCGCTCGCCAGCGCCCGCCCCAGCTCCACCCGCTTCTGGGTGCCGAAGGACAGGTCCATGACGCGGTTTTCGGCCACCTTGCCAAGGTCCAGCAGGGTCAGCAGTTCCTCGGCGCGTGCCGCCAGGGCCTGTTCTTCACGCCGCACCCAGGGCAGGCGCAGGGCGTTGGCAAAGAAGCCGCTGCGGGTGCGGCTGTGGCCGCCCAGCATGATGTTCTGGCGCACGCTCATGGTCCCGAACAGCGCCAGGTTCTGGAAGGTGCGGCCGATGCCCAGCGCCGCGATGCCGTAGGCCGGCGTGTCCAGGAGGGACCGGCCCTCGAACTCGATGCTGCCTTCGCTGAAGCTGTACAGGCGTGACAGGCAGTTGAAGAGGGTTGTCTTGCCCGCGCCGTTGGGCCCGATCAGGCCGACGATATGGCCCTGCGGCACCGAAAACGACACCTTGTCGAGCGCCGTGATGCCGCCAAAGCGCACCGTGACCCCATCGACGCGGAGCAGATCGGCACGGCTGGCAGGCGAGGCGATGATCGACTCCTTCCACGACGGCGGACGGGGCGGCGCTGCTGCAAGGCAGGCGCCATCTGGGCGCGAAGATAGCGAGGCGCCCTGCCCGGCCGAACTCGGCTTTACCCTTGACTGTGTCGCCAATGCGACGGCAAGGGCCTCAAGCCGGCAGGGCAGCGGTCCCGGCGCGGCGCCTGGTGCGCATGAGAAGGGTGACTGCAATGCCCATATTCAGCAGGTTCCAGGCGATGCCGTTGATGAAGGCGGCGTGGTAGCTGCCCGTCAGGTCGAAGACCTTGCCCGACATCCAGCCGCCCAGCGCCATCCCCAGCAGGGTGCACATGAGCACCGTGCCGACCCGCGCGCCGGCCTCCTGCGGCGGGAAGTGCTCGCGCACGATGATCGCGTAGGAAGGCACGATGCCGCCCTGGAACAGGCCGAACAGCGCGGACACCACGAACAGCGAGACCAGGCCGTCGAAAGGCAGGAACAGGAGCAGCGCGATGCACTGCAGCACCGAGCCCAGCAGCAGGGTGCGCAGGCCGCCGATGCGGTCGCAGATGAGGCCCGACACCAGCCGGCTGACGATGCCGCAGGCCAGCATCAGCGAGAGCATCTGGGCTCCGCGCGCCGCCCCGATGCCCAGGTCGGTGCAGTAGGCGACGATGTGCACCTGCGGCATCGACATCGCCACGCAGCAGGCAACGCCGGCCACGCACAGGAGGCCCTGGGCCGTGCCCAGGCTGAGGCCGAAGGGACGTGCGTCGAAGCTCGGCAGGGCCGGCGCACCGGCCGACGGCGTCAGTGCCAGGGCCGGCGGGCGCGCCCGCATGAGGAGCGCCAGGCCCGCCATCGTCAGGCCGGTGAAGATGCCAAGCCCGATGTAGGTCTGGCGCCAGCCCACGCTTTCCACGAAGTGCTGCACGATCGGCGGCCAGATGGCGCCGGCGATGTAGTTGCCGCTGGCGCACAGCGCCACCGCGATGCCGCGCCGCTTGACGAACCACAGCGAGGTGTCGGCCACCAGCGGCGCAAAGGCGGCAGCGCTGCCCAGCAGGCCGACCAGCAACGCCTGCGCCAGCGCGAAGCTCACGATGCCGCCGGCCAGGCCGCAGGCCACGTAGCCCAGCCCCAAGCTCAGCGCGCCCAGCAGCAGCGGCCACATCACGCCGAAGCGGTCGGCGAGCTTGCCCATCAGCACGCCGCCGATGCCGAAGCCGATCATCAGCACGGTGTAGGGCAGCGAGGCATCGGCCCGCGCCACGCCGAATTCGACCTGCACGGCAGGCAGCACCACCGAGACCACGTACATGCCGCTGCTGCCCACAGTCATGAGCAGCATGGTCACCAGGAGACGGAAGGCGGCGTAGCGGGAGTCGGGTTGGTGGGTCGCTGGAGGATGCATGGCGGGCATTGTGCCGGTCGCCCTCATGCGGCGCTTGGCGCTACTCGCCGGCAGAAGCAGACAGCGGACGCGTGTCGAAGGCGGCCAGCAGCAGCGAGGTCAGGCCATCCATGGGAACGCTCGCTTCCCCGGCCGGCGGCGCCAGGCCCGACACGAAGCCAAGCGCTTCGAATCGCTCGAGCAGCCGGGCATCGGCGCTGATCACATGCACCGGCACATCCCAGGACGCGCCCTTGCC
Organism: Variovorax sp.; assembly: GCA_035476655.1. Classification (GTDB taxonomy): domain Bacteria; phylum Pseudomonadota; class Gammaproteobacteria; order Burkholderiales; family Burkholderiaceae_C; genus Variovorax. Next base: position 4,424 of record DATILH010000194.1, on the reverse strand, counting down.
GCTCACCGCCGCCAGCGGCTGGTGGTCGCCGATCACGATGGTCAGCAACCGGGCCGGCGCCGGCCCGGCCAGGTAGCTGCCCAGCCACTGGAAGGTGTAGTCCAGCGAATCGATGTACGCCGCCACCGGCTGCGACCAGGCCGACGGCTGCTCCAGCGCCCGCGCGATCTGCTGGGGCGCGTAGGCATCGGCCCGCACCAGCCGCGCCCAGTCGCCCACGAAGGGCGCGATCGGCCTGAAGGGCGCATGGCTGGCCAAGGTCGGGAATACGATGAAGCGCGGCGCACGCCGCGCGCCCGGGGCGGCCAGCTCCTGCGCGTGCAAGAGCGCCATCGAGGCCTGGTCCGGAATGCGCCAGTAGCCCAGCGACGGCCCGGCATAGCCGATGCCGCCGGCATCGGCATAGCGCTCGAAGCCGTAGAAGAGGCCCTCCGGCCAGGGGCGCTGCAGGCCCGGCATCCAGCTCACCGTGCGCCAGCCATGGGACTGGAAATGGCTCACCAGGGTGGGCCGCTGCGTGGCCAGCAGCCGCTCGTAGGTGCCGGGGTCCTGGGTGTCCACCCCGGCCAGCAGCGCGGCGTGGGCCAGCCAGGAGGCGCCGCCGAAGGTCGGCGACCGAACCCGCGCCGACACCACCTGGCGCCCGCCGGCCGACAGCAGTTGCTCGAAGCGCGCGCGCGCCGGTGCCAGAGCGCCGGACTGCAGCGGATCGTCCAGGGTGCTGGCGCCGTAGGACTCGGCGAAGATCAGCAGCACATCGGCGCCCGCCAGGCCGGAAAGCCCCTGGCCCTCGAAACGCGGGCTGGGCGGCAGTTGCGCCGCCACTGCACCGGGCAGCAACTGGTCCGCCAACAGTTCGGCCTGGCGCGCCAGCGCCGGCGCCACCGGCAGCGAAAAGAAGAAGCGCGTGTCGCGCCCATCGATGCCGTGCGCCGCAAAGCTTGCCAGGAGCAGCAGGCCAGTGGCGCCGACGGCCGGCCGTGCGCGCGGCAGTTGCAGCAAGGCTTGAGCAATGAGCCGCCAGCAGAACAGCGCCAGGGCATGGAGCAGCAGGGGCAGCGCCAGCAGCAGAAGTCCAGCCAGCCCAAGCTGCCAGGCGCTGAACTCGCCCATGCGCAGCACCGACAGGACATGCCGGCTGTCCCAGTACAGGTTGAGCGGCCGGCCGAACATGGCCAGCACCGTCACGTCGATATAGCGCGCCAGGATCCAGAAGGCGCTGAGGGCCGCCAGCGCGCGCAGCATCCACTTGCCGGGCGCGCCGCGCCAGCCCGTCCAGGCGCAAAGGGCCAGCAGCGCCATCGCCAGTTCGAAGGAAAGGCGCGGCGACAGGCGTGGCCACAGCGTGGGCCAGAGGTTTTCCAGCGTCAGCAGCGCGTTGAGCACCAGCAGCGGCGCCAGCAGGCGCAGCGCCGACGTCAATTGCGCCCCCACGCTCGCCACTGCGTGTGCTCGCTGCCCCCCGAGGGGGCTTTCGCGCCTTCGGGCGGCCGCGCGGCGCTCATTTCCTCTTGGCCTCGAACTCGATGATGAGCGGGATCTCGTCACCCACCCAGCCGTTGTCGACGCCGTATTTCATGCCATAGCTGCTGCGCTTGAAGCTGCCGCGCGCCGACACGCCCATCACATAGCTCTGGTCGATCGGCGAAACGCCGCTCTTGTTCCAGGTGGCGTTCAGGGTCAGCGGCTGGGCGCGGCCCAGCAGTTCGAGCTGGCCGGCGATCTCGAAGCTCTTGTCGCCGGTGCGCTTGGCACTGCTCGCGGTGAACACCATGCGCGGGAATTCCGACGAATTGAGAAAGTCCGCGCTCTTCAGGTGCTGGTCGCGCTTGGCCTGGTTGGTAAAGACGCTTTGCGTGTCGACCTCGATGCGCACGTTGCTCAAGGCGCCGCTGGCCTCGTCGAAGCTGTAGTTGCCGCGCGCGGCCCTGAACAGGCCCAGCACCTTGGCGTAGCCCAGGTGATCGACCAGGAAGCCCATCGTGATGTGATCCGGATCGAGCTCGTAGCGCGCCGGCTCGGCACGCGCGGGGGCGGCAGCCGCCGCCAGCAGGGCGATGCACAACAGGAACGGGCGCTGGCCCCAGGCATTCTTCTTCATGATGCGGTCTCCATTGGCATCTTGCGTCGGCGCACCAGCCACAGCACATCGGCTGCGAAGGAGCAGAGAAGGAGCAACAGGCTGGCCGCGGCCAGGCCAAAGCTCCACGGGCGGCTGATGATCGGGCCCAGGCACACGATCAGGCAAGTGATGGCGACCACGCACACGGCCTTGCGCCAGTCGGCGGGCGGCAGGGCGCGCCGCATCCACGGCACGAGGCGGCCGGCCAGCACGAAGAAATAGCGCGCCAGCCCCGCCGCCAGCACCCAGGCACCGGCCTTGTCGAAATGCAGCACCAACAGGCACAGCACCAGCATCAGCAGCGCATCGCTTTCCATGTCGAAGCGCGCGCCGAACTCGCTGGCCAGGCCCTGGGCGCGCGCCAGCGGTCCGTCGAGCGCATCCAGCAGCGCGGCGGTGGTGGCGACCACCACCGTGCCCCAGGCCATGCCGACCGGGTCGGGCAGCGGCTCGCCGATGCCACCGGCCAACAGCGCGATCAGGCCGAGCCGCGCCAGGGTCACCCGGTTGGCGGCGCCGAAGCGGGTGTGGGGCGCGTGCCGACGCAGGCCCCACAGCACTGCGGCGCACGCGGCCACGAAGACGGCGACGGCCTTGACGACGAAGCCAATCGCCAGCGGCCCGAGCGCGACCACGACGCCAGCCGCCAGCCCCAGAAGCAAGAGACCGGCCAGCGCCTCGCGCCCGGCGTCGCGCCGCAGCTCAGAAAGCCGGTCGGAAGTCGAGGAAGCGGATCGCGCAAGCATCGATCTAAGATGATCCAACAAAAGGTGCAAAGGACGCGCATGCCAGCATATTCCTCCGACGCCGATCCTGCGCAGGCCCGGGCTTGCTGGATCGCCGCGCCCGGACAGGCCGAAATTCGCCCTGCGCGGCTTGGAGTCGCCCGCGCCGGGGAAGTTCGGGTGCGCGCCCTGCACAGCGCCATCAGCCGCGGCACCGAGCTGCTGGTGTACCGCGGCCAGGTGCCGACAAGCGAATTCCAGCGCATGCGCGCGCCCTTCCAGGAAGGCGAGTTTCCAGGCCCGGTGAAATACGGCTATGCCAGCGTGGGCATGGTCGAGGACGGACCCTCGGCCTTGCGCGGCCGGGCGGTGTTCTGCCTCTATCCGCATCAAACGCGCTACGTGGTTCCGGCCGACGCAGTGCACCTGCTGCCCGATGGCGTGCCGCCCGGGCGCGCCGTGCTCGCCGCCAACATGGAGACCGCCGTCAATGCCCTGTGGGATGCGGCGCCGCGCATCGGCGACCGCATCGCCGTCGTCGGCGGCGGCGTGGTGGGCCTGCTGGTCGGCTGGCTGGCATCACGGCTGCCCGGCTGCGCGGTGCAACTGATCGACACGCATGCGCCCCGCGCCGCGCTCGCCGCGCGGCTCGGCCTGGTATTGGCGACACCGGAGCAGGCTGCGCCAGAGGCCGACCTGGTGATCCATGCCAGCGGCCATCCCGAGGGCCTGGCCACCGCGCTGCGCCTGGCGGCCTTCGAGGCCACGGTGCTGGAGCTGAGTTGGTATGGCGCGCAGGCCGTGGCTGTGCCGCTGGGCGAAGCCTTTCATGCGCGCCGGCTCACGCTCAAGAGCTCGCAGGTCGGCCATGTCGCCAACGCCCAGCGCGCCCGCTGGAGCCATGCGCGGCGCCTGGCGCTGGCGCTGGAACTGCTGCGCGAGCCGGCGCTGGACGCGCTGATCACCGACAGCGCGCCATTCGAACAATTGCCGGCCGTGCTGCAACGCCTGACCCAAGGCGCGCCCGACACCCTGTGCCAGCGCATCGACTACCCCTGAACACTGGAGCCCCACCACATGTACAGCGTCAATGTCCGCGACCATTTCATGATTGCCCACAGCTTCCAGGGCGCGGTGTTCGGCCCGGCGCAGCGCATGCACGGCGCCACCTACGTGGTCGACCTGGAATTGCGCCGGCCCGAACTCGATACCGATGGGGTGGTGGTCGACATCGGCCTGGCCACCGAGGTGCTGCGCCAGGTGCTGGCCGAACTGGGCTTTCGCAACCTGGACGAGGACCCGGTCTTTGCCGGCAGGAACACCACCACCGAATTCCTGGCCAAGGTGATCTTCGATCGCGTCGCCAAGCGCATTGCGGCCGGCGAACTGGGGCCGCATGCCGACGGCCTCCAGAGCATGCGCGTGCGGCTGAACGAATCGCATGTGGCCTGGGCCGCCTACGAAGGAAAGCTTTGAGCGTGTCCCGCACGCAAGACGCCCTCGGCTTCCTGGTGCCGGGCGACCTGGCCGCCCGCACCGGCGGCTACACCTATGACCGCCGCATCATCGAGGGCCTG
>DATILH010000193.1:0-31356 GCA_035476655.1 Variovorax sp. | reverse complement strand
AGGAGGGAGTCGTCGAGAAAGTGCATGTGTGTCTCCAGGGAAGTTCAGGTCAGGCGCTAATTGTTCCGAGCACAGGCGCCAGCCAATTGACCTGGGGTGACATGCATTTACCCCGCTGGGACACCAAGTACTAACCCCAGGCTTTGCACTCTGGGTTGAATGAACGCGGCGGCCGCCGCGTGCGCGCCTTAGGCTAGGGCGTGGGGGCTGCCAGCAAGTTCGCGGTGCGCCGGGATCCCGCTTCGTTCTTCGCCGCCACCGCCACGTCGTGAGCCCGGGTCCAGTAGTCCCTGGCAAGTTCGGGCTTGTCCATGGACGCCTGGCCCAGGAGCAGCAGATCCTGATAGATCTTCTCGCTTGCCCCCGCGGCCTTGTCCATCTTCAGGGCTTCGTGAAGCAGCGGCACCGCGGCAGCTGGCGTCTTCAAGGCGATGTAGGCGCTCGACTGCAACCGCAGCGCGTTGGCCCTTTCCAGCGAATCCTGTTTGTCCAACGCGCCATGAGCTTGCTGCGCGAGTCGCAATGCTTCCTCGGCGCGTCCCGCGTCCAGCGCCATATAGGCCTTCAGATTGAGGATCTTTCCCCTCACGCTGCAATGACCACCGCAGAGCTCGACAGCCCGGTCGAGCGATTGTTCGGCACCTTCACGATCGCTCGCCTGCACGGCCATGGCGCGCCGCAATGCGGCTTCGGCGCGTCGGTCTGCGCTGAACGCGAGGCGGGGCTCGTCCATCACCAGATCCAACTGCTTCAGGGCCTCGTCCTGTCGCCCCATGCCCAGATAGACCATGGACAGGTTCAGACGCGTGGCTGCGATGGCATCGTCGTCCTCGATCGACTGGCCGATTTCGAGCGCTTGCTGGAAGAACACCAGCGCTCGCGGCAGGTCGGCCGCCTTGAAGCGGTCCATTCCCTGCGTGTTGTAGCCCTGGGCCCGCACGTCCGCCGCGGAGCGCACGACCGGCGTCGAGCAAGCCCCGAGCAGACCCGCTCCCACGACCCACAGGCCGCAGGCGATCCATCGCACGCGGCTCACTGGTCAACCTCCGCCCTGCGGGCTGCGGTATTCGCCGTGGGAGCGGCCCGGCGGCTCATGGCGCCTCTCCCGGCAGTGGCAACCCGCCGATGCTGTCGATCGGCAGCGACTGCGGCGTGGTGGAAGTGCCGGTCAGCAAGCTGATCGGCCAGGTCTGGCGCGCATTGCTCACCATCTGGTTGGTCTGCGTCGCCGCGGCCTGTACCTGGTCGAGCACGCCGGGCAGTCTTTCAGCTGCCAGCGCCACCATGGCCTGCACGTCGGCGCTGGCCTCTTGCGAGCTTGCCGCCGCCTGCTGCATCTTCTCCATCACCGCCGGCGCGGCCTCCTGCACGACCCCGATCACGTGGCTGGCCTTTTCCAGCGTCGCCACGGCGCCGCTCTCGACGGTCTTGACGGTCTCTCGCGTCTGCTCGATCACCTGGTCCGTCTTCTCGACGATGGCGGGCATCTTCGAAGCAAGGTCCTGGGCCGCCTTCAGCGTCTGCTGGAAGGGGCCCTCCGGGTCCTTCAAGCTCTGAGTCAGCTCGCGCGCATCGGCGATCACCGGCGTCAGCGCGACCTGAAGTTCCTGCGCGATCTGGTCGCCAAGCTTGACGCGTTCGAGCGCCAGCACTTCGCCCGAATCCACTGGTTGCGCGCCGCCGGGCGGTGGCACCAGGTCGATCGTCGGCTTGCCGATCAGGTGCTCGCGAACCAGTCTCGCCTGCGTTCCCTTCGGGATCTGCGCCATGTGTTCCAGGCGGATGCTCAATTCGATCTGTGCGCCCTCGTCACTGGACTGCGCCGGTGGCAGCGCGATGCTGCGAACGCGCCCGATCACCACGCCACGGGTCGTCACCCGCATGCCCTCAAAGATTCCGGCTGCGTCGGGCGCCGCGACGTAGAGGTGGTCCCGGCGGCTGAACAGTCCCTGCTGGTAGACGTAGACCAGCAAGCCGGCAACGATGACGATGAGAGCGACTGCGGCAAAGGCCGAGCGTCTCGAAGGGGGAGTTGACATCGACATCCTCCTGCAAACGACGTGGTGAGAGGGGTGTAGCGAATCGCGCTTTGCACTGTAACCGCGCCACGGATGACGCCATCCAGCAGCTTTCCTGGACGGCGTAGCAGGTGCGGGGATTCCCGAGATGTCCCGAGAGGGCAACTCGATGTCCCGACAGGTCAATCGTCAAAACCCTCGGCGCGGACACTGGCTGTCGTGCGAATCACAGCGCCCACCACCCTCCACCAGGAACCACGAGACATGAACGCCAGAGACAACACCAATGCACTGACACAGCAGGCGCCCGAGCGCCATCAGCCCAAGCTTTATCACGACCTGCTCACGCCCGCGGAAACGCTGGCCATCCGCGAGGAGGTGCGCCGCTTCGCGGACGAACATGTTGCGCCGGTGGCGTGGGAAATCGGGCATCGCGAGGAGTCGGTCGAGAACTTCCCGCGCGAGCTCTTTCGCAAGATGGCCGATGCCGGGCTGTTTCGCATTCCCTTCGCGGCCGAGGTCGGCGGGCGTGGGCTGAAGTACCCGGCCTGCGCCACCGCCGCGCTCATCGAGGAACTGGCCTACCACTCCAACTCCGTCGCGGCCGTGGTCGACGTGCATTGCATCCTGGCCGGCCATGCGCTGGAGCATGCATCGCCTGCGCTGCAGCAGCGCTACCTGGCCCCGCTGCTGGCCGGCGAAAAGATCGGTAGCTTCGCCACCACCGAGCCCGATGCCAGCACCGACCTGAGCATCAAGACGATGCAGACCTTCGCGAACCGCGAGGGCGGCGGCTATGTGGTCAATGGCCGCAAGCGCTTCATCACGAATGCGCCGGTCGCCGATTTCGTCGTGCTGCTGTGCGCCGAGGAAGGACGCATGACGGAGATCGTCATCGACCTGGATTCACCGGGCGTGCGCGTCGGCGCGCCCGACCGGAAGATGGGCAACCACGGCCAGTTAACCGCAGACATCTATTTCGACAACGTGCAGGTTCCGGCGGAGAACGTTGTCGGCGCCGTCGGTGGCGGTCTCAAGATCGCCTTGCAGACCTTGACCTACGGGCGCATCGGCATTGCCGCGAGCGGCGTCGGGATGGCGCAGGCCACCTTCGATCACAGCGTCGAGCGGCTGAAAACGCGGCAGGCCTTCGGCAAGAAGATCGCGCAGTTCCAGCACTGGCAATTCAAGCTGGCCGAGCGCGCCACCGAGATCGAGAACGCGCGCAACCTCTACATGAAGGCTGCCCTGCGCATGGATGCGGGCGAGGCCTTTCCGGAGCCCGAGGCCGCCATGGCCAAGTGGTATGCGACCAACCTGGCGGCTGAGTTCGCGCGCGAAGGCGTGCAGATCTTCGGCGGCTACGGCTTCATGGCGGAACTGGCGGCCGACGGCTCGCACTACCGCGTGGAGGAAATCTACCGCGATTGCAAGATCGCGGAGATCTATGAAGGCACCAACGAGATCCAGAAGCTGGTGATCGCCCGGGCAATCTTCAGCAAGGAAATCACGGGTTGAGAGAGCAAAGCATGTGATGTGCTCGCATGTCTTCATATCGCTACTCATTGAGCCGGCAAGGCGGCCACCCGCTCCGCGCCTTCAGCTTGCCGGAGGCACCAGGATCGTCGGCGCCGCCGGTGCCGCAAGGGCAGGGTAGTCCCGGCTGAAATGCAGCCCGCGGCTTTCGCGCCGGGCCTGCGCCGCGCGCACGATCAGCTCGGCCACCTGCACCAGGTTTCGCAGCTCCAACAGGTCGCGCGTCACGCGGAAGTTGGCGTAGAACTCCTGGATCTCGCTGGTCAGCAGCGCAATGCGATGCGCCGCGCGTTCCAGCCGCTTGTTGGTGCGCACGATGCCCACGTAGTCCCACATGAAGCGGCGCAGCTCGTCCCAGTTGTGCGAGATGACGACCGTCTCGTCGGCATCGGTGACGCGGCTCGCGTCCCAGGCCGGCAGCTCGGCGCGGTCGGCTGAGGCGGGCGTCTGCTCCCGGATCACCTCTGCCGCGGCGCGCGCGAACACCATGCATTCGACCAGCGAGTTGCTGGCCAGCCGGTTCGCACCATGCAGGCCGGTGCAGGCGGTTTCGCCGATGGCGTAGAGGCCCGGCACATCGGTGCGGCCGGCCAGGTCGGTGAGCACGCCGCCGCAGCTGTAGTGCGCCGCCGGCACCACGGGAATCGGCTCGCGCGTGATGTCGATGCCAAGCTGCGCACAGCGCGCCAGGATGTTGGGGAAGTGCTCCTGCAGGAAGGCCGGGCTCTGGTGCGAGATGTCCAGGTGCACGCAGTCCAGGCCATGCCGCTTCATCTCGTAGTCGATGGCGCGCGCCACCACGTCGCGCGGCGCCAGTTCGGCCCGTTCGTCGTGCTGCGGCATGAAGCGGGTGCCGTCGGGCAGCTTGAGCTGCCCGCCTTCGCCGCGCACCGCCTCGGAGATGAGGAAGGACTTGGCCTGCGGGTGGTAGAGGCAGGTCGGATGGAACTGGATGAACTCCATGTTCGCCACCCGGCAGCCGGCGCGCCAGGCGGCGGCGATGCCGTCGCCGGTGGCGGTGTCCGGGTTGGTGGTGTAGAGGTACACCTTGCCGGCGCCGCCGGTTGCCAGGATGGTGTGCGGCGCGCGAAAGGCCAGCACTTCGTCGCTGTCCTCATCCAATGCATAGGCGCCCAGGCAGCCCGGCTCGGCAGGCAAGCCCAGCTTGCGGCCGGTGACGAGGTCCACCAGGGTGTGGTTCTCGAACAGCGTAATGCTCGGCGTGCGGCGAATGATCTCGATCAGGGTCTGCTGCACGGCCGCGCCGGTGGCGTCCGCCGCGTGCACGATGCGCCGCTGGCTGTGGCCGCCTTCGCGCGTCAGGTGCAGGGCACCGTCTTCGAGGGAGAAAGGCACGCCCAGCTCGCGCAGCCAGGCGATGGCCGCCGGCGAGTTCTCCACGACAAAGCGGGTGGCCGCCAGGTCGCACAGGCCGGCGCCGGCCACCAGGGTGTCGTCCACATGGGCGTCGAAGCTGTCGCCCTCGGCCAGCACGGCGGCAATGCCGCCCTGGGCCCACTGGCTGGCGCCGTCCTGCAGCGAGCGCTTGGTGAGCACGGCCACGCGGTGGGTGGGTGCCAGGTGCAGGGCGGCGCTGAGGCCGGCCAGGCCGCTGCCGATGATGAGGACGTCGAAGTCTAGTGTGGACATGGAGAACGCAGGCAAGGGGGAGGGGAGGCTGTGCCCCGGCCTTGCGTACGGCACGCGCCCGGGGCCTTGGGGGCCGGGCACATCTTACAAAAGGCGCGCGTGGCGCCTCTCTCCAGTTCAGGCGGCTTGGGCGATGGCGGCGCTGATCTGCTCGTCGTTCACCGCGTCAGGCCGGCGGCGCGTGCGGCTGCGCCGGCCGTCGACCGAGACGGCCGGCTCGCCCTCCACGGTGACGCGGCGCACCACCCGCGGCTGCGTGCCGTAGTCGTTGATGGCGTAGTGCTGGGTGGCGCGGTTGTCCCAGATCACCACGTCGTCCTGCTGCCAGCTCCAGCGGACCGTGTTCTCCAGCGCGATCACGCGGTTTTGCAGGATCTCGAAGATGCGTGCCGACTCGGTGCTCGAAAAGCCCGAGATCTTCTTGATGAAATGGCCGAGCAGCAGCGCTCGCTCGCCCGAGACCGGGTGCACATGCACCACCGGATGCTCGGCCTCGAACACCTCCGAGACGAACACCTTCTGGTGGTGACGCAGGCGCTCTTGCTCCACCACCGCGCGGGTGGCGGCATAGTCGTAGTCGTTGCTGTGCACCGCCCACAGACCCTCGGCCAGGCGCTTCAGGTCGGCCGGCAGGCGCTCGTAGGCGGCCGCGGTGTTGGCCCAGACGGTGTCGCCGCCGTAGGCGGGGATGGTCACGCCGCGCAGGATGGAGATCTTGGGAAAGGCATCGACGAAGGTGACGTCTGTGTGCCAGGAATCGACCCGGCCGCCGCCCTTGGAGGCATCCAGCTCGAACAGCCTGGTGCCTTGCGGCGCCGGCACCGTCGGGTGCGCAACGGTGCGGCCGAAGCGGGCACCGAAGGCCTGGTGTTGCGCATCGTCGAGCTGCGACTGCCCGCGCAGGAACAGCACCTTGTGCCTGACCAGCGCACGGTGCAGGGCATCGATGGTGTGATCGTCGAAATCGGCACGCAGGCGCAGGTCCAGGACCTCGCCACCAATGTTGCCGGCGACGCGCCGGATGCGCAGGTCGCCGAAGGAAGTGTCGATGTTCGAAGCGGTGGGAAGGCTCATGCGCGGTGCTCCTGTTGGGTTGGAAAAATTCTAGGAAGCGCACCCGCGAAACCCAACCAATCAGTTTTGATTTACAAACACCCCAAACATCTGAGACCCACCAGGAGACCCGACATGACCCGCCCCCTTTTCAGCGCCACCATTGCCGGCAGCCTGCCCAAGCCCGGCTGGCTCGCCGAAACGCAGAAGCTCTGGCCGCAATGGAAGTCCGATGGCGCCGAACTGGCGCAGGCCAAGATGGACGCCACCTTGCTGTGGATCAAGGCGCAGGAGGATGCAGGCCTGGACGTGATCGGCGACGGCGAGCAGTCGCGCCAGCATTTCGTGCACGGCTTCCTGGAGCAGGTCGAGGGCATCGACTTCGAGCACAAGGTGAAGATGGGCATCCGAGACAACCGCTACGACGCGATGGTGCCGCAGGTGGTGGCGCCGCTGCGCCTCAAGGGCCGGGTGCATGCGGCCGAGGCGCAGCTGCTGCGCGCCCACACGAAGAAGAAGATCAAGTTCACCCTGCCCGGGCCGATGACCATCGTCGACACGGTGGCCGACCAGTTCTATGGCGACAGGGTGAAGATGGCGGTGGCCTTTGCCGAACTGCTCAACCAGGAAGCGCTGGCGCTGCAGGCCGATGGCGTGGACATCATCCAGTTCGACGAGCCGGCCTTCAACGTCTACATGAAGGAGGCGGCGGACTGGGGCGTGAAGGCGCTGGAGCGCGCGGCCCAGGGCCTGACCTGCACGACGGCGGTGCACATCTGCTATGGCTACGGCATCAAGGCCAACGTCGACTGGAAGGCCACGCTCGGCGAGGAGTGGCGCCAGTACGAACTGGTGTTCCCGGCGCTCGCCAGGAGCCGCATCGACCAGGTGAGCCTGGAGTGCTTCCACTCGCATGTGCCGCCGCAGCTGATGAAGCTGCTGGAGGGCAAGGACGTGATGGTCGGCGTGATCGACGTGGCCAGCGATGCGATCGAAACGCCCGAGCAGGTGGCCGACACCATCGGCGAGGCGCTCAAGTACGTGCCCGCGCAGCGCCTTCTGCCCTGCACCAACTGCGGGCTGGCGCCGATGGATCGGGAGGTGGCCCTGCGCAAGCTGGAGGCGCTGGGCCTGGGCGCGGCGCTGGCGCGCCAGCGCTTCGGCACGGCCTAAGGGCGCCTGACCAGCAGGCGCTGCGCGCCCGGTCCCTGCGCGGCGAGCTGGTCGTGGGGGTTGCGCAGCCTGCAGCGGTCGATCGACAGGCAGCCGCAGCCGATGCAGTCGTCCAGGGTGTCGCGCAGCTTCTTGAGTTGCGCCATGCGCTCGTCCAGCTCGGCGCGCCAGGCGGCGGAAAGGCGCGTCCAGTCGGCGCGGCTGGGCGCCGCCGCGCCCGGCAGCGAGGCCAGGGCCTGGCCGATGTCCGCCAGGGGAATGCCGACCCGCTGGGCGACGCGGATGAAGGCCACGCGGCGCAGCACCGCGCGCGCATAGCGGCGGTGATTGCCTTCCGAGCGCTGGCTCGCGATCAGGCCCTTGGCCTCGTAGAAATGCAGGGTGGACACCGGCACGCCACTGCGCCGGGCCACTTCGCCGATGGTCAGCGTCGGCGCGATGTCTTCGATGTTCTTCATGCACGTCTTCCAACAAAAGCGCTTGACCTCGACTTTACTTGAGGTTTGAAACTCCGGCTTCGTCGCAACAACGAGGAGTCTCCGATGCCAAGTCAAGTCGCAACACCCGTTTTCCGGGTCGACAAGTTCGCCGTCCCCGCCGCAGCGCTGTCGGCCTTCCTCGCCCGCGTGAAATGGGTGGACCGGGTGCTGGCCGAGATGCCGGGCTGCCGCCAGAACCTGGTGCTGACCCAGGCCGGCGAGGCCAGCAGCGAATTCAATGTGACGACCATCGTCGAGTGGGAAAGCGCCGAGGCGATGAGCGCGGCCAAGGCCCGGGTCCGATGGCGCTACGCCGAGGAGGGCTTCGACCCGGCGGCTTTCATGCGCAGGGTGGGCGTGCGGGCCGACCTCGGGGAGTACGGCCCGGCGTAGTGCAATGCGTCCGCTATCCTCGAGCGGATGTCCGTCGCCGAGAACGTCCCGCCAACTTTCACCGACCTGACCCGCGAACGCCCCTTCATGCGCCTGTGGGTGGCGCGCCTCGCGGGCACCGCCGGTGCGCAGATGCTGATGGTGGCGATCGGCTGGCACATGTACGAACTCACCGGCAGCGCCTGGGACCTGGGCCTCGTCGGGCTCTACCAGTTCGTGCCGGCTCTGGCCTTGGCGCTGTACGCCGGCCATGTGGTGGACCGGCATCACCGGGGGCGCATCGTGGCGGCCTGCTTCGCGGTGCAGGGCCTGGTGGCGCTGGCACTGCTGGCGGCCGAAGGCACGCACCATGCCACGCGCGGCCTGCTGCTGGGCCTGTCGCTGGTGCTGGGTGCGGTGCGCGCTTTCCAGATGCCGGCGCAACAGGCGCTCACGCCGCTGCTGGTCTCGCCGCTGGCACTACCGCGCGCCATGGCATTCAGCTCGGCCGGCACCCAGGGCGCCATCATCGGGGGGCCGGCGCTGGGCGGGCTGCTCTTCGTTGCAGGCACCGGTGTGGTGTACGGGGCAAGCCTGCTGCTGTTCGTGGTGGCGGCGGTCCTGATCGCGCGGCTGCGCTACACGCAGCCGGAACGGCCCAAGGAGCCGGTGACGCTGCAGTCGCTGCTGGCCGGCGTCAACTTCATCTGGCAGCGCAAGACCGTGCTCGGCGCCGTTTCGCTCGACCTGTTCGCGGTGCTGCTGGGCGGCGCGGTGGCGTTGCTGCCGATCTACGCCAAGGACATCCTGCACACGGGCCCTTGGGGCCTGGGCCTGCTGCGCAGCGCACCGGCGGTGGGGGCGCTGGTGATGTCCATCGTACTGACGCGCCGGCCGATCGAACGCCATGTCGGGCGCACCCTGCTGGTGGCGGTGGCGGCCTTCGGCGTCTGCATGATCGTGTTCGGCCTGTCGCGCAGCTTCCTGTTGTCGCTGGTCGCGCTGGCGGTGTCGGGCGGTGCCGACATGGTGAACGTGGTGATCCGCCAGACCCTGGTGCAGCTGGAAACGCCCGACGAAATGCGCGGGCGGGTCAGCTCGGTCAACTCGATCTTCATCGGCGCCAGCAATCAGCTCGGCGAGTTCGAATCGGGCGCCACCGCCGCATTGTTCGGGCCGGTCGGCTCGGTGGTGGTGGGCGGCGTGGGCACGGTGCTGGTGGCGCTGGGCTGGGTGCGCCTCTTTCCGACGCTGGCCCGGCGCGATCGGATCGTCTGACTAGGCCTGCGCCAGCAAGGCAAAGGGCACGTCCAGCGTGACGTCGCCCTGCGGCGCGGCCACGCAGGGCAGGATCCAGCCTTCGGCCTTCTCCTCGGCCGAGAGGCCCGGCCATTCGATGCGGTAGCGCACCGCGCCCGAGCGCATGTGGCAGTAGCAGGTGCGGCAGGTGCCGTTGCGGCAGGAGCTGGGAATCTCGATGCCCGCGTCTTCGGCGGCCTGCAGCAGCGTGCGCTCCGGCAGGGCCTCGAATTCGTAGCCGGCGGGCTCGATGCGCACCTTCATGGCGGGCCGGGGCGCTGCTGCTCGCGCTTTTGCTCGCGCAGCATGAACAGGTACAGGCTCTCGACCTTTTCGCGCGCCCAGGGCGTCTTGCGCAGGAATTTCAGGCTGGAGCCTATGCTGGGCTCGTGGGTGAAGCAGCGCAGCGCGATCCGCTCGCCAAGGCCCGGCCAGCCATAGTGCGCGACCAGGGCGGTGACGATGGCCTCCAGCGTGAGGCCGTGCAGCGGGTTGCGCGGTTGCGCCGCCGGCGCGTTCACTTGTCCTACTTGTTCTTTTCCTTGCCGCGCGGAATGACGGCGGTGGTCATGCTGGGCTGAAGGGGCGCACCCGACACCGGCTTGGGCGGCGCGTTGTCCTTCTTCGGCTTCTTGGATTCCTTGTTGCTGCGTTGCTGACCTTTTGCCATGGCTGTTTCTCCGTCGTTGTTTCTCGAAGTTTAGGGGAACGGCAAGCCACTCCCGGCGCAGGCGACAATAGCGGGCTTTTTCTCTCCCCTGCGATTTATCCATGTCCGACTACGAAGTCCGCCCCGCCATCCTGCGCGACGCCAAAGCCGTTGCCGAAGTCCATGCCATTGCCGCGAAGGCCGCCTACGAGGACATCCTGCCCGAAGACCAGTTGAGCGCGCTGGCCCCTGCCTCGCGCGAAGCCAAGTGGCGCGAAGCCATCGAATTCGCCGAGCCGCAGATCCGGGTGGCCGAACTCGACGGCGAGATCGTCGGCTTCGTCGGCTTCGACCGCTCGCGCGACCCCAAGACCCCGGCGACCGCTGGCGAGATCTGGGCCCTGCACGTGAAGCCCGAGCATTGGGGCAAGGGCGTCGGCGTTGCCCTGTGGGATGCCGCGCGCGAAGGCCTGGAAGAAGAAGGCTGCACCACCGTCACCATCTGGGTGCCGCTGCGCAACGACCGCGCCATGCGCTTCATCGAACTGGCCGGCTTCAAGCGCGAGATGAAGACGGCCAAGACCACAGCCATCGGCACCGCGCGCATCGAGGAAATTCGCCTGAAGCGCAACGTGGCGGGCTGACCGGTCAGAACGCGATCTTGTCGCCGACCTGGATGTTCTTGATCCAGGACTTCTTCGCGTCTGCCGAGCCCGCTTGATCGAAGTTGAACACCACGCCGGCCGTCGATGAATGGCCGCCGCCGTTGGGCTTGTCAAAGTTGTAGATGCAGGCATCCGGATGGGCCGCGATCAGCGCGTACAGCGTGAGCGGTCCGCCGCCATTGCCTTTCTCGCCATTCAAGAGGGGTGTGCCGGTTTCGGGGATCGGCTTGCTGCCGGTGCTCAGCCATTTGTTGTCGCCCTGCACGACCGTGTAGGTGGCATATCCGTCGTCGCCAGTCGTGCCGGGCGCCGCCATGTTGCTGGCCACGGTCACCAGGGTCACCCCGTCGCCGGCGCCGTCGCAAGCCAGGCTGATGGAGTAGGTGACGTAGACATCGTCGCCGCCCACACCGCTCGTGCCGCCGGAATTGCGCTTCATCTTGAAGCTGATGCCCGGGAAATCCGACAGCTTGACCCTGTGCAGGAAGTTCAGACCGAACGAGGCCTTGTGGCCCTTGCCGCCGCCGCTGTTTCCGTGGTTGCCGTTATTGCCGTTATTGCCGCCGTTGCCGTTATTGCCGTGGCCCGTGCCGGATGACGGCGGCGTCCCGCCGGTTCCGACTTCGATGACCGGCGAATCGCCATCGGCCACGACCACCACGTCAGCATCGCCGTCGGAGAGATTCTCCGAGCACGCGGGCAAGGCCGTCGCGGTGTGCGAGCAATCCGCATCCTGCCAGGTCGAACCCGAATCCGCATCCGAACCCGCATCCGAACCCGAACCCGAACCCGAACCGGAACCGGAACCGGAACCGGAGCCAGAAGCGGAAGCGGAAGCCGAACCAGAACTTGAGCCCGAAACAGCACCTGCGCCCGAATCGGAGCCGGAATCCGAAGAAGTGGAGACAGTGCCCGACCCGGAGCCGGAACCCGTGGCCGTGTAGCCGGTGTCCGAACCGGAACCCACGTCCGTTGCCGGATCCGAGCCGGCAACCAGGCCCGAACCCGACGCCGTCCCGGCCGCTTGTGCGACCGTACCCGAGGCTGGAGCAGGGGAGCCGCCGCCACCACCGCCACCGCACCCGGCGAGCGCCAAGGCCGCCGCCGTGGCGACGGTCGTGCGGATCAAGGAGAACTTCATCTGAGCGCCTCTTGTTGGTTACTAGAGGCTTTTAATGTAATCAAAAGTATCTAGAGCCAATCAAAAAGAGAACCAAAGTATGAGTCGATGAGTGAATTGGTCACATATTGACGCCAGTCGTTGCTACCTTGGCTGTCGTGGTTGACTGCGGACAGTCGCACACCCACAATCCGCGACTGCTCCGGGGTGCACCAGTGTGCTGAGACGGCCTGATTCGAGGCCGGACCCGAGAACTTGATCCGGTTAATACCGGCGGAAGAAGAGCTGAACCTGCAAGCTTGCCAAGACGCGTGCCCCTTCATACGAGGGAGGGGCGCTCAACCGGCACCTCTTTCAGGGCACTTTCCGGAGCACTCGCTGTAGTTGTGCTTCCACCGGAAAGGACCCCTGATGAACGCCCCCCTCGATCCCCGCCTCGCCAGCTTCACCGAACTGCTGGCGCGCACCCGCGAACCGTTTCCCGCTTCGACCAAGGCCAACGTGACGGGGGTGCTGCATCCCGAGATCCGCGTGCCGATGCGCGAGGTGCTGCTTACCAATGGCGAGCGCGTGTCGCTCTACGACACCTCCGGCCCCTACACCGACCCAAGCGCCGAGATCGACATCCGGCGCGGCCTGCCGCCCCTGCGGCGCGACTGGATCGATGCGCGCGGCGACAGCACGTTCTACACGGGCCGCGCGCCGCAGGCGCTGGACGACGGCGCGAAGGACGAGGCCAGCGTGCGCCTGGCCGATCTGCGGCGCGAAGCGGCCAAGCTGCAGCGCATGCCGCGCAAGGCCAGGTCGGGCGCCAACGTCACGCAGATGCACTACGCGAGGAAGGGCATCGTCACGCCGGAAATGGAATACGTCGCCATCCGCGAGAACGGCAGGCGCGAATGGATGGCCGAGTACCTGGGAGACGCCGCACGCGAAGCCCGGCTGGCCGGCAACCCGATGGGTGCCCGGATTCCGCGCATCGTCACCCCCGAATTCGTGCGCGACGAGGTGGCGCGTGGCCGCGCCATCATCCCGGCCAACATCAACCACCCCGAGATCGAGCCGATGGCGATCGGCCGCAACTTCCTGGTGAAGATCAACGCCAACATCGGCAACTCGGCCGTGACGTCGAGCATCGAGGAAGAGGTGGAAAAGCTGGTGTGGGCGATCCGCTGGGGCGCCGACAACGTGATGGACCTTTCCACCGGCCGCAACATCCACACCACGCGCGACTGGATCGTGCGCAACTCGCCGGTGCCCATCGGCACGGTGCCGATCTACCAGGCACTCGAGAAAGTGGGCGGGGTGGCGGAAGACCTGAGCTGGGAGATCTTCCGCGACACGCTCATCGAGCAGGCGGAGCAGGGGGTGGACTACTTCACCATCCATGCCGGCCTGCGCCTGCCTTTCATCCACCTCACGGCGAATCGGCGCACCGGCATCGTCTCGCGCGGGGGCTCGATCATGGCCAAGTGGTGCATCTCGCACCACAAGGAGAGCTTCCTCTACACGCACTTCGAGGACATCTGCGACATCATGAAGCAGTACGACGTCAGCTTCTCGCTGGGCGACGGCCTGCGCCCCGGCTGCGCGGCCGATGCGAATGACGAGGCGCAATTTGCCGAACTGCGCACCCTGGGCGAGCTGACGCAGACTGCCTGGAAGCACGACGTGCAGACCATGATCGAAGGCCCCGGCCACGTGCCCATGCACCTGGTGCAGGCCAACATGGAAGAGCAGCTCAAGCACTGCCACGAGGCGCCCTTCTACACCCTGGGGCCGCTGACCATCGACATCGCGCCGGGCTACGACCACATCGCCAGCGCCATCGGCGCGGCCATGATCGGCTGGTTCGGCACCGCCATGCTGTGCTATGTCACGCCCAAGGAACACCTGGGCCTGCCGGACCGCGAGGACGTGAAGGCCGGCATCATCGCCTACAAGATCGCGGCGCATGCGGCGGACGTGGCCAAGGGCCATCCGGGCGCGCGGGCACGCGACGACGCGCTGTCGAAGGCGCGCTTCGAGTTCCGCTGGCACGACCAGTTCAACCTGAGCCTGGATCCGGAGACGGCGCGCGACTTCCACGACGAGACCCTGCCCAAGGACTCGAGCAAGGAGGCGCATTTCTGCTCCATGTGCGGCCCCAAGTTCTGCTCGATGAAGATCACGCAGGAAGTGCGCGAATTCGCCGCGGCGCAAGGGCTGAGCGAGCAGGCTGCGCTGGAGCAGGGCCTTACGCAGAAGTCCGCCGAGTTCCGGCGCGCCGGCGGCGAGTTCTACATTCCCATCGAGACCGTGCGGGCTTGAGGGGCGAAGGTCCGCTTAACATCCGGGCCTTCCCGCAACTCCCGACGGAATCCCTCCCATGGCCTCCAGCCTCCTGCTGCTGCTCGACGACATCGCCACCGTGCTGGACGACGTCTCCGTCCTGACCAAGGTGGCGGCGAAGAAGACGGCCGGGGTGCTGGGCGACGACCTGGCGCTCAACGCGCAGCAGGTGGCCGGCGTGAAAGCCGATCGCGAGATTCCGGTGGTGTGGGCGGTGGCCAAGGGCTCCTTTGTCAACAAGGCGATCCTGGTGCCGGCGGCCCTCCTGATCAGCGCCTTCCTGCCCTGGGCGGTGATTCCGCTCTTGATGATCGGCGGCGCCTTCCTGTGCTTCGAGGGCGTGGAAAAACTGGCCCACAAGTTCCTGCACAAGGAAGAGGCGCACGCCGACCAGGCCAAGTTGGAAGCAGCGCTGGTGGACGGCAGCGTCGACCTGCGCGCCGTCGAGCAGGAAAAGATCAAGGGCGCCATCCGCACCGACTTCATCCTCTCGGCCGAGATCATCGTGATCTCGCTGGGCGTGGTGGCGGGCCAGCCCTTCAAGACGCAGCTGGCGGTGCTGGTGGGCATCGCCATCGCCATGACGGTGGGCGTCTATGGCCTGGTGGCCGGCATCGTCAAGCTGGACGACCTGGGCCTGTACCTGAGCCGGCGCGCCAGCGCCGCCGTGCGGGCCACCGGCCGCGGCATCCTGCGCGTGGCGCCCTGGCTCATGAAGGCGCTGTCGATCGCCGGCACCGCCGCCATGTTCCTGGTGGGCGGCGGCATCCTGCTGCATGGCGTGCCGGCGCTGGGCCATCCGATGGAAGAGTGGCTGGCCCAGTGGGGCGCCGCGGCCTCCACCGTGGGCGGCATGCTGGCCAATGCCCTGGTCGGCATCGTCGCCGGCGCGGTCGTGCTGGCCGTCGTGGAGGGGGCCAAGAAGCTCTGGCCGAAGAAGGCGGGCGCGGTGTCGCACTCCTGAGGCAGCGCGGCCGGCCCTACCTCCTTTGGGGGCTTGTGCCGGCCGCTGGCAGGCGCATACTTTTGCGCCTTCCCATTGTCAGGAGGTGCCGCCATGCTCGAATCCCTGCGAACGGATCCCACCTTCCACCCCTCGCCGCGACTGGCGATGGAGGCCGAGCCGGAGCGCATCGCCTACACGGCGCTGCTGTCGCCCGATGCCTCGCGCCCCGATGCGCTGGCGGTGGTGGACGTCGATCCGTCGTCCAAGATATTCGGACAGGTGCTCTACCGCCTCGACATGCCCAACAAGGGCGACGAGTTCCACCACTTTGGCTGGAATGCCTGCAGCTCGGCGCTGTCGCCGATGTCGGGCCATGCCTTCCTCAAGCGCCGCTACCTCATCATCCCGGGCATCCGCTCCTCGCGCATCTACGTGGTCGACACCGAGCCCGACCCGGCCAAGCCGAAGATCGTGCGCGTGATCGAGCCTGAAGAAGTGGTGCGCAAGACCGGCTACTCGCGCCCGCACACCGTGCATTGCGGCCCCGAGGGCCTGTACATCAGCACCCTGGGCGGTGCTGGCGCCGACGGCACCGATGGGCCGCCCGGCGTCTTCCTGATGGACTGCGAGAGCTTCGAGGTGATGGGCCAGTGGGAGATCGAGCGCGGCCCGCAGAAGCTCCACTACGACTTCTGGTGGAACCTGCCACGCGACTACATGGTGTCCAGCGAATGGGGCCTGCCGCCGCAGTTCGAAAACGGCATCGTGGCGGAAGACCTGCTGTCCAACAAGTATGGCCATCAGCTGCATTTCTGGGACCTGCGCGGGCGCCGCCATGTGCAGACCATCGACCTGGGCGCCAATCACCAGATGGCGCTGGAGGTGCGGCCGGCGCACGATCCGGTGCGCGAGTACGGCTTCGTCGGTGTTGTGGTCGACACCACGAATCTCGAGGGCTCGATCTGGACCTGGTGGCGCGAGGGCGGCAAGTTCCATGCGAAGAAGACCGCCACGATCCCGCCCGAGCCGGCCGACGCTTCCGTGCTGCCGGCGCTGCTCAAGGGATTCGGCGCGGTGCCGCCGCTGATCAGCGACATCGATCTGTCGCTGGACGACCGCTTCCTGTACGTGGCCTGCTGGGGCACCGGCGAACTGCGTCAATACGACGTGTCCGACCCCATGGCACCGAAGCTGGCCGGCAGCGTGCGCATCGGCGGCATCGCCAAGCACACGCCGCACCCCAACGGCACGGCCTTCGGCGGCGGGCCGCAGATGACCGAGATCAGCCGCGACGGCAAGCGCGTCTACTTCACCAACTCGCTCTACAGCAAGTGGGACACGCAGTTCTATCCCGAAGGTATTCCCGGGCGCCAGGTGATGTGCCATGTGGGCAAGGACGGCGGCATCGAGCTGGACAAGAAGTTCGTGGTCGACTTCGGCGCCGAATACGGCTCGCACCAGATCCGGCTGCAGGGCGGCGACTGCTCGACTGATTCCTTCTGCTATTCGTCCGCATGAGCGGTTCCAATGCCGCGCTGTGGGCGGCGGTGGTCGGGGTCGGCGTCTACCACGGCCTGAACCCGGCGATGGGCTGGCCGCTGGCGGTGGCCCGGGGCCTGGAAGGCAAGCGCGGCGCGGCCGTGTTGGCCAGCTGGCTGCCCCTGGGCGTGGGCCACCTGCTGGCCATGGCACTGGTGCTGGTGCCCTTCGCGCTGTTGACCTGGATGCTGGACTGGAGCCGCGAGATCCGGATCGGCGCCGGCGTCGTGGTGCTGCTCTTCGGCATGTCGCAGCTGGTGCTGCCGCACCGGCATCGCTGGCTGGCGCGCATCCGGCCCACGCAACTCGCGCTCTGGTCCTTCCTGATGGCCAGCGCGCACGGCGCGGCGCTGATGCTGCTGCCCATGCTGATGGGACTGTGCGAGCCGTCGACCTCGGCCAGCGGGCGCGCCATGGAGGAACTCATGCGCAGCGGCGCCGGCACGGCGCTGATGGTCGCGCTGGTCCACACCATCGCCATGATCGGCGCGGGGCTGGGCCTGGCCTGGGTGGTGTACCGCTACCTGGGCCTGCGCGCACTGCGAGCGGCCTGGATCGACCTGGACAAGGTCTGGGCGCTGGGCTTGATGGCGGCGGGCGCCGCGGCGCTGGCAAGCGCCTGAGCCTGAGCGGGCGGCGTGTAGGACCCGACCCTGTCCTGCCTTGCAGCAAGAGTAGGTCGGCGCCGACTGTAGGGCCTCCGCCCTTGGCTTACCATGGCAATGGCCTGCACCGTGGCGCATCGTGGATGCAGCCGCCACCTGGAGATGCCAGTGCTCTCAGAAGCCAGTCCGACTGCCGACCCCGAAGAAGCGGGCCTGGCCGTCAGCGATCTCGATTTCCCCGTCGTGGGCATTGGCGCCTCCGCCGGCGGGTTGGCTGCTCTGCAGACCTTCTTCGCGCAACTTCCGCCCGACAGCGGCATGGCCTTTGTCGTGATCCTGCATCTCTCGCCCAAACACGAAAGCAATGCCGCCGAGATCCTGCAGCGCAGCACCGCCATGCCTGTGGTGCAGGTGCAGGGGCGCGCCGGAATCGAGGCTGACCACGTCTACATCATTCCCCCGACCAGCGACCTGGAAATGGACGATGGCTGCTTGCGCCTGCAGGCCTTGCAACGCACCCGCGGCGGCGTGCATGCCGCCATCGACCTGTTCTTCCGCACCCTGGCCCAGGTGCACGGCGAGCGGGGCATCTGCGTGGTGCTGTCGGGCACCGGCAGCGACGGCGCGGTCGGGCTCACCCGCGTGAAGGAGGCCGGCGGCGTGACGCTGGCGCAAAGCCCGGCCGACGCCGAATACGACGGCATGCCCCGGGCCGCCATCGCCACCGGCATGGTCGACATCGTGCTGCCGGTGGGCCAGATACCGCAGCGCCTGGTGGCCCTGTGGAACAACATGAGGCATATCCGCATGCCCGCGGATATCACGGCCAAGCTGGACACCGAGGCCGAGCAGGCCCACACCCCGGCCCAGCGCGCCGAGACGGCGCTGGCCGACATCATGACCTTGATGCGCCTGCACACGCGGCACGACTTCAAGCACTACAAGCGGGCCACCGTGCTGCGGCGCATCGAGCGGCGCCTGCAGGTCAACGGCCTGCCCGACCTGCCGGCCTACCGCGACCACATCAGGCACAACCCGGGCGAAGCGCCGCACCTGCTGCAGGACCTCCTGATCAGCGTGACCAATTTCTTCAGGGACCGCGAGGCCTTCGAGGCGCTGGAGCGCGAGGTCATCCCGACGCTCTTCGAGGGGCAGCGCGCCGTCGACGAGCCGATCCGCGTGTGGGTCGCCGGCTGTGCCACCGGCGAGGAGGCCTACTCGATCGCGATCCTGCTGCGCGAGCAGATCGAGCGCGCCCACGCCATGGCCGACTTCCAGATCTTCGCCACCGACATCGACGATCGCGCGGTCGCCGTGGCGCGGGCCGGCCTGTATCCGGGCGCGATCTCCACCGACGTCTCGCCGCAGCGGCTCGCCAGGTTCTTCGTCAAGGAGGGCGAGAGCTACCGGGTGATCAAGCCGATCCGCGAGAAGGTGCTGTTTGCCGCCCACAACGTGCTGCGCGATCCGCCCTTTTCCCGGCTCGACCTGGTGTGCTGCCGCAACCTGCTGATCTACCTGGAGCGTCGCGCGCAGGCCAGCATCCTGGACATGTTCCGCTTTGCGCTCAAGCCCAACGCCACGCTGTTCCTGGGGGTCTCGGAGTCGCCCGACGCCGCCGGCGAGAGTTTTGTTGCCGTCGACAAGAAGCATCGGATCTACAGGTCGGCACCGGGCGCCGGGCCGGTGCGCAACCTGCCGACGCTGGTGGCGGAGCCGCCCGACGGGCGTGCCCGGTCGGTTGTCGGGCTGCGGAGCGAGCGGCGGCAGGCATCGAATGCGGAGATCCACCGCCGCTCGCTCGAGCAACTGCTTCCTCCCAGTGTGCTGGTCGATGCGCAGTTCAACATCCTGCACCTGTCCGAGGGGGCAGGGTTGTACATGGAGCACGGCAGCGGCCTGCCCTCGCACAACCTCCTGTCGAACGTGAGCCCCGAGCTGCGGCTGGAGTTGCGCAGCGCGCTGCGTGCAGCCAGCCAGTCGCGCCAGAACGTTGAGGTGCGCAACGTCAGGCTCGATCGCGGCGGCCAGCCAAGAAGCCTGCACCTCTCGGTGCGGCCTTTCAAGTCGGAAGAGGACGCCGAGCTCGCGCTGGTGGTGTTCGACGAGGCCGACGCGCAGGCGCCTGCCGAAGACCTGTCGCAGCTCGACGAGGCCACCCGCAAGCTGGTGACGCACCTGGAGCAGGAAAACCGCCAGCTCAAGGAGCATCTGCAGGAGACCATCGAGCATTCCGAAACCTCGACCGAGGAACTGAAGGCCTCCAACGAAGAGCTGCAGGCCATCAACGAGGAGCTGCGCTCCGCCACCGAGGAACTGGAGACCAGCAAGGAAGAATTGCAGGCCACCAACGAGGAACTGACCACCGTCAACTACGAGCTCAAGCTGAAGGTCGAGGAAACGGGCCTCATCAACGACGACCTGCAGAACTTCATTGCCTCCGCCGACATCGCCACGGTGTTCGTGGACCGTGGCCTGAACATCAAGCGCTTCACGCCGCAGGCGGCGACGCTGTTCAACCTGATCAGCTCCGATGTCGGGCGTTCTCTGCTGGACATCACGCACCGGCTGGAGTACCCGGCCCTGGGCGACGACGCTCAGCAGGTCTTCGTCTCGCTGCGCGTGATCGAGCGCTCGATGAAGTCGAACGACGGCAAGCAGTTCCTGGCGCGCTTCCTGCCCTACCGCACGGCCGAGGACAAGATCGTCGGCGCGGTGCTCACTTTCATCGACATCACCGCGCTGCACGCCGCGCGGCAGGAAGTGCACGCGGGCGAGGAGCGCCTGCGCGTCGCCGCCGAGATGACGCGCGACTTCGCCATCATCACCACCGACGACGAGGGCGTCGTCACCGGCTGGAATGCCGGGGCCGCGCGCATGTTCCAGTGGCGCGAGGACGAGATCATCGGCCAGTCGGCCGATCTGGTCTTCACCGACGAGGACCGGGCCAAGGGCGTGCCCCAGGCGGAAATGGCCAAGGCGCTCAGCACCGGCCGCGCCGACGACGAGCGCTGGCACAAGCGCAAGGACGGCAGCACCTTCTACTGCAGCGGCGTGATGACGCCCATGGCGGCCGCCGACGTGCGCGGCTTTTCCAAGATCGCGCGCGACATGACCGAGCACCGGCAGCTCAGCGAAACCAAGGAGCTGCTGCTCGCCCAGGAGCAGGCGCTGCGGCGTCAGGCGCTGTTCGCCAGCACGCTCAAGGACGAGTTCCTGGCGGTCATGTCGCACGAACTCAAGCACCCGCTCAACCTGATCCACGTCAACGCCCAGCTGCTGACGCGCATGCCCGAGGCGCGCAAGATCCCGGCGGTGGCGCGCGCCGGCGAGGCCATCCGACGCGCCGCCAACAGCCAGGCGAAGATCATCGACGACCTGCTCGACCTGTCGCGCGCGCGTACCGGCAAGATGGCGCTGCGCATCGAAGAGCTGGTCATCAACGAAACCATCGCGGCCATCGTGCGCGCGGCCGAAGCCGATGCCCGCGCTGCCGGCGTGGAACTGAGCTTCGAATGCACCAGCAAGCCGGTGCAGGTCGCGTGCGACCAGGTTCGGCTGGAGCAGATTGCCTGGAACCTGGTGAGCAACGCCCTCAAGTTCACGCCGCCGGGCGGGCGCGTGACGGTGCAGCTCGAAGTCGATGCGCAGGCCCGGCGCGCCTGCCTGACGGTGCAGGACACCGGCAAGGGAATCGACGCGCATTTCCTCCCGCATGTCTTCGAGATGTTCAGCCAGGAGGGATTCGCACGCCGACCGGGCGAGCGCGGGCTGGGCATCGGGCTGGCGCTGGTGCGCGAACTGGCACAGGCGCTGGGCGGCAGTGTCAGCGCGGCTTCCGAGGGTGTGGGCAGCGGATCGACCTTCCGTGTGCTCTTGCCGCTGGCAGAGGCGGCCGTCGAGCGCAGTGCCGCGCCTGGCCCGAAGGACGAAAACCCGCTGGCCGAGTTGCGCATCCTGCTGGTGGACGATTCGAAGGAAACCTTGAGCCTGTTCAAGGAGCTGCTGGAGCTGGAAGAGGCGATCGTCGATACCGCCCCCGGCGGCAAGGACGCACTGGAAAAGCTGGGTGCGAACGAATACGACCTGCTGATTTCAGACCTGGGAATGCCGGAGATGACCGGCTACGAATTGATCGCGGAGGTGCGCAAGATGCCGGGCAACTCTGCCTCTGTGCCGGCGATTGCCCTGAGCGGCTACGGCAGGGAAGCGGATGCCGAACGTGCGGTCGGCGTCGGCTTCGACGGCCACCTGTCGAAACCGGCCTCGATCGATGACGTGAAGGCGCAGTACCTGGCGCTCAGGCGCAGAGCGCAAGCCTAGAAGGCCAGGGCCGCGGCCGAACACACCGTCGTTGCGCGGCACGTTGAAGGCCATGGTGACGCAAAAGCAGCCGAGCCCGTAGCTCAGCCCCGCGGCCCCGAGCAGCGCAGACCTTGCAGGGCCCCAGCCGCCGAATGAGGACCGCGGCGCCGATGCACAAGAGGCCCAGCAGCGCCGTTCCCATGAAGACGCCGAGAAAGGCGGGATTGAGCACCACCACATTGATCCGCTGCATCGCCGCCACGCCCTGCGCCCAGGGCAGTCGGCCAAGGCATTCATCACGAAGGTGGAGAAGGCGAAGAACACGCCGGCGATCAGGCCGGCGCCCAGGGAGGTGAGGAGGCACAAGAAGATGAAGAGGGTCGGCATGGGGATAGGCGCAGTTGAACAGCGCGATCAGCACATACAGGCCGGCAAGTAGCCAAGTCACCTTCTTTGCGGCGTCTACGGATTCCTTGGGAATCGGCACCAGGTCCGCGCGTCGCCAGGCCCATGCATTGAGTGCGACGACGATGAAGATGCCGCCAAAGGCAAGCAAATACGAGCCAACGCCCGCGGCGATGATCATGAGCGCAATGGGCGAGAGCCAGGTGGCGACACAGATTGCACTGGATGTGCTCGCAATCACATGCGAATAGCCACCGCAATTCGCGCAAAGCGCAGGGGTGGATCTGTCCGACCAACGCTTGGCAAGCATCGGTGATGCCGGGCTCGTGGCAAGTTGGACAGCGGTGCTTCGTCATGCATCCACGGAATTGAAGGTGGATGCATTCTGCCCGTGCCTGCGCAACGGCGCATTCTCCGACAGCGCCGCGTTCGACATTGACCTACGCTGGGCCTGGTTTCGATTCCGTCAAGGAGCCCTCATGTCAGCTTCAATCCAGTATCGCAGGCTCGTGCTGGCCGCGGCGCTGATCATCACCGGCGCCAGTGATGTGCTGGCCCAGGCGACCGCGCCCGTCGGTACGCCGGCGCGTGAACAGCAGGAGCGTGCAAGCTGTGACGGCACGCAGCAGGACAAGGCCGCCTGCCTGCGTGAAGCCGGCGCAGCGCGGCAGGAAGCCGGGCGCGGCGGGCTCACTGCCGGTGGCGGCGCTGCGTTGGATGCCAATGCGCTGGCACGCTGCAAGCAGCTTCCCACCGCCGAGCAGGCCGATTGCGAACTGCGCGTGCGCGGTGGCGCAGGTGCTTCGACCAGCGGCAGCGTAATGGGCGGCGGAGTGGTCAGGGAGACCGTGACGCCGGTGCCGGCGAAGTAGCCGCCTTCGCTCGTCAGTCGAGAAAGCGAGCCGCCATGCGTGCGTCCGGCAGGAAGCATTGCTCCGAACGCCCGAACAGCCGATAGCGGTTGCGCGCCAGCACCCGGTAGAGCGCGTCGCGCAGCGGCGCTGGAATGCACCAGGCCAGCCAGGCCAGGCGCCAGGGCCAGCCGAGCGCGCCGAGCACGCGCAGGATGGCGGCCGTCTGTTGCCAGGTGCGCCGGCCATCCACCAGCAGCAGGGTCTGCAGGCCATCGACCTGAAGACCGGCATCGGCCAGCAGCTTGCGCCCGGCCGTGCCCTGGATCGAGGCGAAGCGGAAGACCCCGCGACTGTCGTGCCGCAACAGGAACTGCACCCAGCCCTTGCACAGCAGGCAGTGCGCGTCGAAGACAACGATCTTCATCATGAGTGGCTGGCGGAAGATGACACGAGCAGATCGTCCTGGCACATGGTGCGGCGAATGTAGCAGTGCCGCTGCACCACCCCTCGTCAGCTGCGCATGAAGCCCGGTCCCCACAGGTTCAGCGTGCGCTCCTCATGCCGCCAGCTTCGCTTGGTGACTTCGTCGGGCACGGTCTCCAGTTCGGCGGACAGTTCCACCAGGTAGCCCTGCGGGTCCTGCACCATGAAGAAGAGGTTGTTGCCCGGGCCGTGGCGGCCGGGACCCCACCAGAGCTTGATGCGCAGGCTGGCCATGTGGTCGGCCCAGTCGCGGATGTCGTTCCAGCAGTTGGTCTCGTAGGCGTGATGGTCGGGCCGCGTCTGCGGGCAGCGGAACACGGCAAAGCTGTGATGTTCCGGGCTGGAGCGGAAGAAGCCGACCGTGGGCGTGTCGCCTTCATGCACATAGTCCGACACCACGAAGCCCAGGTCTTCCTCGTAGAAGCGCAGCATCGGCGCCAGCGCGCTGGAGGCCACCACGACATGCTGCAGCCGCCCGGGCAGCCGCATTGCGGCGTTGCCTGCCTCGCCTGGGCTGGGCAGCTCGCGCGCCTGCAGCCCGAACACGATCTGTCGCCCGTCCGGATCGCGCAGCGCAAACGCGCCCTCGGCAAATAACGGCGTCGGGCTGGGCAGCGGCGTGAGGCCGCGCCGCTGCACGTGGCTGCGCAGGGCCTCCAGTTGGGCAAGGTCCTGCAGGCGGAAGGCACTGTAGGGTTGTGCGCCGCGCTGCCCAATGCCCAGCACGATGCGGCGTTGCGGCGCCTGCATCAGCAGGCTGCCGTCGGCAAGCGGCACGGGCTGCATACCCATGGCGTCGCGGTAGAAGGCAACCATGGACTCGAGATGCTCGGCATCCAGGCGGATGTGATCGAGCGCGGCGGGCCACAGTGGGCTCGTCTTCTGCATGGGCATCGCACGCCTCCTGCTGCAAGACAGGAGGGTGAGTATGCCCCCGCGTGCCGGAAAAAAAGCAAGTCCGCAGCGTGCCCCTCAGTTCCCCGGGAAGAAGCTGCCGTTCGTCAGCGGGAAGCCGGGGCCGCCCTTCAGCCGACCTCGACTTCAGTCGTGAACGGCACCGCCCGGCGCACCGCCTCTGCCACCGGAGAATGCGCTTCGGCCCATTCGACAATCGCGCGCAATTGCTCGGGCGAAGTGCCGTCGGCCGCGGCGATGCTCACCTGCATGCGCATCTGCAGCGGTCCGGCCGGGATGCTGTCGTCGATGCCGAAGAAGCCGCGGTCGTCCGAGCTGCTGTCCACCGCGATATCCAGCTTGGAAAGCGCCACGCCCTGCTGCGCGGCGCGCATGGCGATGACGCTGGCGGTGCAACTGGCGACTCCCGCGCGCATGAACCAGCCCGGCGTGGGCGCCGATTGGACGCCGCCCACGTCCTTGGGCATGTCGCTCAGGAAGATCGCGCCGTTGGTGCCCTCTGCCCGGAAGCGCAGGCCGCCCTGCCAGCTGACCTGCGCGGCCTTGTCGGCGGACACGGCCTTTTCAGGATGCTCGGTGTAGAACTTGATCGCGCCTTCGATGGACTGGCGGATCTGCTCGGCTTCGGTCATGGAGTCTCCTGTGCTCGGGTGGCGCTTCATAGCCCGCAGGCGCCGCGCCGTCAATCGCCCGCTTTGGGGGGCAGCAGTTCCAGCGCATCCTCGAGCCACCACTCCAGGGCGACGTAGTAGCTGTCCCACACGCAGCCGTTGCAGCCGCGGCCGCAGCAGGTGGTGGGCTCCGGAGGGGGCGCGCGGAAGTCCTTGCGCGGGTCGATGCCCGCGGCGTGCAGGCGCGCCGTCATGGCGTCGATGAGTTCGCGCGCCGAACTCGCGTTGGCGATCGTGGGCCCGTCCATGACTTTCAGGCGCGCGCCGCCAGTGGCTTGCTGCCAGAGGCGCGCTGCGGCCACAGCACCGAGGCGATGGCAATCACCATCAGCGCCACTGCGGCCCAGTCCTGCCAATGCACCGTCTCGCCCAGCCACAGCGCGCCGCTGAAGACGCCGATCACCGGGATCAGCATCACGCTCAGGGTCGAGGCCACCGGCGGCAGGCCGCGCGCCAGGTAGAACCAGGCGGCATGGGCGAAGCCGAAGATCAGCACCGCGTTGTAGGCAATGGCGCTCCAGGTGGCAGGGCCGGGCGCCGTCCAGGGCCGGGGCTCGAGCAGCAGTGCCAGCGCCGTCATCACGATGGCCGTCAGCGTGGTCATCCAGAAGGAGATGGTCAGGGTGGGCACGTCGAGCGTGGTGCGGCGCAGGAGCTGCGTGCCCAGCGCCCAGGTGCAGGCGGCCAGCAGGGCCAGCGCCACGTAGCCGGGCCGGCCGGCCAGGGCGCTGAACTCATGCCACAGCAGCAGCCCCACGCCCAGCGCCGCCGCGCTCACGCCGACCCAGCCGCGCCGGCTGAGCGCAGTCTTGAACAGGAAGGCGCCGAGCAGCGCCGAGAAGATCGGCATGCTGTAGCCGAGGATGGCCGAGCGCCCGCTCGACAGGTGCTTGACCGCCAGGATGATGCAGGCGTGCCAGACGAACATGTTGGTGGCGGCCAGCCACAGGAGCTGCGGCCAGTCCTTGCGCGCCACCTTGAAGGGTGCCTTCATCGCCACCAGCACCAAGCCCAGCACCGGCACGCCAAGCCAGATCGACAGGGCGCGGAAGGTGAGCGGTGGGTAGTCGGCAATGCCCAGCTTCATCACCGGCCAGTTCAGGCCCCAGACCAGGGTGAGAGGGATCAGGAGGGCGAGCTGGAGGCGGGTGAGGGAAGGCATTGCGGGCCATTGTTGCAGCAGCCGGCAAGGGCTGCCGGCAAGTGGCCTTCAGGGCATCGCGATGAGCTGCAGCGCCAGGCGCAGGCCGCTTTCGTAGACCTGGTCCGCTGGTGCCGGGCCTGGGGCAGAAGGCTGGGGCGCGGCGGCAGGGTCCGGTTCCGGCAGCAGGCCTTGCCAGCGCACTGCCGGCAGCAACAGCGCGCCGCCATCCGCGGCCCCGGGCAGGGCGATGCCGGCGAGGCGGCCCTGGGCATCGAACACCGGGCCGCCGCCAGAGCCCTCGGCGATCTCGATCCCCAGGCGGCGAACGGCATCGCGGCCAGCAGGAGCGGCACCGAAGAAGCCCTGGCGCAGCCAGGGCCAGGCCGGCGCCGCCGTGGCCGAGATGGCGAATTGCAGGGCAAAGCCGGGGCTGCCGGCAAAGGGCTCGCGTGGCGCCGCGGGCGGCAGCCCGGCGACATCCATCGTCGCGTCGAGCCGCAACAGGGCGACGCCGAGTGGATCGAGCGCCGGCGCCGCGGCGCTGTCGAGCCGGGCGCGCGTGGTCTGCCCCAGGCCGTTGCGCACCCACAGTTGCGCACCTGGCGCGGCACGCGTCGCGGCCAGCGGCACCAGGGCGAGCCGGCCGTCGCCGATCAGCACGCCGCTGGAAACGACGCGTGCCGCTTCCGGCGGTGCGCTCTGGCCGCCCAGCATCACGGCCTGCGGCGCCATGCGCTGAGGTGTCTCCAGCAAGGGGCCCGCGGCAAGGGGCAGCGCTGCGGCGAAGGCACGGCGCGTGGCCAGCACGACCGCGTCCTGCGGTGCGCGTGCCAGCGTGTCGTTCAAGGTGCGCTCGGCAAAGGCGGTCTGGCCGCCGGCGCGCAGCAGCCAGGCGTACAGCGCACCTGCGGCCGGCGCCTCGCGGTGCACGCCGGCGGTGTGGGCGCAAAAGGCAAGCGCGCGCCGGTAGTGGCCGGCCTGCATGTAGCTGCGCACCTGGCCCATCTCGGTGTCGGGGGCGTGCAGCAGCATGGCGGCGCGCTCGAAGCTCTCGCCAGCCGCCGTGGCTTCGCCGCGCGCCAACTCGGCCTCGGCGCGGTGCAGCAGGGCGGTGCGGGCGTCCTTCTGCGTTGCATCGTGCACGCGGCTGTCGATGATGGTCGCGGCATCGTGCGCGTCCGCGCGCGTCCAGGCGAGCGCCAGCAGGCAGGCACCGACTGCGACCGCGAGCGCGGCGCGCTTGTCTCCGTGCGTCCTGACGGCCCTCAAGGCAGCTGCGTGATGCGCGGAATCGCCAGCGCCGGCTGGCTCGGGTCGTAGGGCGGCAGGGGTGCCTTGTAGCCGGCGTTCAAGTAGGCGGTGAGCGCGTCGATGTCCTGCGCGCCGCCCAGCACGCTGCTGCCGCCCAGCAGCACGGTGAAGCCGTCGCCGCCGGTGGCCATGAAGTTGTTGACGGTGACGCGGTAGCTCTTGGCCGGGTTCTGCACTACGCCATTGGCGACGATGGTGTCGGGCGCGCCGGCCACCACCGGCGGCACCTGGGTCACGTCGGTCGGCGTCAGCACCACGTTGACGATCTTCGAGCAGGGCGCGGCCGAAGCGCTCCACGAATACTTCATGCCGTTCGACACCTGCATGATGCGCTGCTGGATCTGGCCGTTGCAGCCGACGAACTGCTGCTCCAGCAGGTCCTTGATCTGCTGTGCCGTCAGCGTCATGGTGACCAGGCTGTTGCCGAAGGGCTGCACCGTGAAGGCATTGCCGTAGGTCACGTTGTAGGGGTAGGTGGCGCCGCCGAAGGCAAAGCCGGGGTTGCGCACCCCGCCGGCGTTCGTGAAGGCCATCACCGCGCCGCCGAGGGCCGCCGGCTGGGTGGCCTGCAACTGGGCGTCGGCGATCAGGCTGCCGGCCGGCATCTCGCCGGCGGCGTTGGCCGCATTGGGCAGCGGCGCTGCGATGGTGCCGATCACCGCATTGGCCAGAGGCGAGACCAAGGCGTTGTAGCCTTCCACCACGTTGCGCACGCTCGGGTCGGCGGCGATCATGGTGTTGATCTGGGCGTCGGTGCGATCCACCAGCCGGTTGGTGGGCGAGACCGCCAGCAGCTTGCGCGTGCGCTTGTCCACGGTGAGATCGATGTCGGTCAGCACCCGGCCGAAGGCGCTGGCGCTGGTCACCGGC
Source organism: Variovorax sp. (assembly GCA_035476655.1). Classification (GTDB taxonomy): domain Bacteria; phylum Pseudomonadota; class Gammaproteobacteria; order Burkholderiales; family Burkholderiaceae_C; genus Variovorax. The sequence goes on along the minus strand of DATILH010000193.1, from coordinate 2,963 downwards.
ACCAGGCGCCCGTCGCGGTTGGGCAGGCCGGTGGGGCGCGGCGTGCTGACGGCCGCGCCATTCACGTTCTTCACGTCCACCGTGTTGGCCGAGCAGTTGTAGGCGGCGTGCGTGTGGCCGCTGATCACCAGGTCGACGCCATTGCGCAGCCGGCCGACGATCTTGCCGATCTCCGAGTCGCTGCCGTCGGGGTTCTTCAGGTTGCCGTCGCAGCCGTTGATGTCGCCCACGTTGGGGCTGGTCTGAAAGCCGCCCTGGTGCACCAGCACCACGATCACATCCACGCCCTTGTCGCGCAGCCGCGGGATCAGCGCGTTGACGGTGTCGGCCTCGTCGCGGAACTCGAGGCCCGCCACGCCGGTGGGCGTGACGATCGCCGGCGTGCCCTTGAGCGTCATGCCGATGAAGCCCACCTTGACGCCGCGGAAGTTCTTGATGCCGAAGGGTGGCAGCAGCGGCCGGCCGGTGGCGGTCTCGATCACGTTGGCCGACAGCCACTGGAACCTGGCGCCGTCGAAGCTGCCCGGCGCGTTGGAGCCCACGCCCTTGCAGCTGTTGGGATCAGGCGCGCCGTTCGTCAGCTTGCAGCCGCCCGATTGCAGGCGCTTGAGTTCGGCCGCGCCCTTGTCGAACTCGTGGTTGCCCACCGCGTTGAATTCCAGGCCGATCTTGTTGAGCGTCTCGACCGCCGGCTCGTCGAAGAAGAGGGCCGAGATCAGCGGCGAGGCGCCGATGAAGTCGCCCGCGCCCACCACCACGTTCTGCGGGTTTTGCGCCTTCATTCGCTGCACGTAGGCGGCCAGGTGTTCGGCGCCGCCCACCGCAGGGCGCTGCGCCGGCGGCACGACGGTGTTGACGCCGAAGGTGCCGGGCGACTGCAGGTTCCCGTGGTAGTCGTTGAAGCCGATGATCTTGATCTTGATCGGCTCGCGCGAATGGCCGTGGCGCCCGTCGTCGCGGTCGCGGTCATCGTCGCGATCGTTGGCGGCGGCACCGGTGGCAATGGCGGCCAGCAGGCAGCCAAGCACTAGGGAGCGAATCGTCGTCATGGGAAGGATCCTCCTGGCCGAGCGACTATCTGCGTGGGTAGTGACGATTCCGTGACGCCCTCGGGTCGGCGCGCGCGAGCGAGTCCGGCGCCGCTACACTGGCCGCGCCGCCACTCCAAGGAGCCTCCTCATGCGCCGCCTCCTCCTGTTGTTGTGCCTGGGCCTGACGCTTGCCTGCGCCGCCAAGGCGCAGACGGCAGAGGACAGGGCTGCCTTTGCCGACGTGGAGCGCGCCCTGGCCGAAGGGCTGCCCGATGTGCAAAGCTTGGTGGTGCTGCAGCGCGGCCGCCTGGCCTACCAGTTCCATCGTGATGGCAGCGCCGAGACGCCGCGCGTCGTGGCATCCGTCACCAAGAGCGCGCTGTCCACGCTGGTGGGTATCGCGCTGGGGCAGGGCCGCATCGCCAGTCTGGATCAGCCCGTGCTCGAGCTGATGCCGGAATGGAAGGAATCAAACAGCGATCCGCGCAGTGCAAGCCTCACGGTGCGCCACCTGCTGACCATGACGGCCGGCTTCGACATCGGTGACGACCTGACTGGAACTGCGCGCGCGCTCAAGCCCCGCGACGCCTGGGCGCGCCCCTTGCGCGCCGCGCCGGGCCAGGTCTTCGCCTACGACAACTCTCTGGTCCCGATGCTGGCCGCCATCGTCGAGAAGGCGAGCGGCAGCACCATCGTCGACTTCGCCCGGCGCGAGCTGGCCACGCCGCTGGGCATGGGCGCCTTCGACCTGCGGGACGGCCTGCGCATGCGCACGATCGACATGGCCCGGCTCGGCCAGCTGTATCTGCAGAAGGGCCGCTGGGAGGGCCAGCAGATCGTGCCGGAAGCCTATGTGACGGCGGCGACGCAGGCGCAGAGCGCCGGCGGTCCGCCCGTGTCGATGCCCTATGGCTACATGTGGTGGGTCACGCCTGCAGGCCAGGTCTTCATGGCGGCGGGATTCGGCGGCCAGTACATCTGGGTCTACCCGCCGCTGGAACTCGTGGTGGCGGTGCATTCGACCCCGAGTCTCCAGAGCCATCTTCGCGGCCAGGCCACGCGGCTGATTCGAAACGGGATCTTTGCCGCTGCGCAAAAGCGCGCGGCGGCGCCTTGAGAATCAGCCCTTCAGAAAGGCGGCGATCGCCTCGTTGACGATGTCCGGATGCATCACCGGCCCCATGTGGCCGAGCTTGTCGAAGTCCACCACCCGCACCTGCGGCAGCGCCTTGGTCAAGAGGCGCGCCACGCCCAGCGACGAGGCCGGCGAGCGCTTGCCCGTCATGTAGAGCACCGGCATCTGCAGCGCGGCAAAGGAAGCCAGTGGTGTCGTTTCGCCGAGCAGGGCACGCGCCCAGTGCGAGACATTGGCCATCGATTCTCGGATCGGGTCCTTGCGCTGCTCCGGCGTATTCGCCCAAGCGCCGTCGCCCATCCAGTAGTCGATGAAGCAACGCGCCGCTTCATCCGGGTTGCCGGCATCGAGCGCGCGCTGCGCGCCGGCCACCGCCGCGCGGATGCCGTCGGCCTCGTTCGGCGGCGGCGCTTGCGCGTCCAGCAGGGCGAAGAGGGTGGGCTCGTACACGGCCAGGGCGCGCACGCGCCCCGGATGCAGGACGGCCGCCACGAGGGCCACCGAGGCGCCGTAGGAATGGCCCACCAGCACCATCGGGTCGCCGGCGCGCGCCAGGACGGGTTCGAGCAATTCGACCTCCTCGCGCAGCCCGATATGGCGATCGCCTGGCCAGGCGGGACTCTTGCCGGCGCCATAACCATCGGCGGCCAGCACGTGGAAGTCGGGCGACAGTCGCTCCATCAGCGCGCGCCACTGGCTGGAACTGCTGGCGTTCGAATGCAGGCACACCACGCCGGGCCCGGCGCCGGCTTCGCGATGGAAAGGTGTGGGATGGTCGTGCATCGAAGCGGCTGCGC
>DATILH010000192.1:0-21379 GCA_035476655.1 Variovorax sp. | reverse complement strand
GGTGACGGCCGGCTATGTGCGCCTGCGCGACCTGGACCGTGAGGTGGAGGTTGCGCGCGATACATTGGGCCTGCGCAAGGATTCGCTGACCCTCTTCGAGCGCCGCTTCAAGGGCGGCGTGGTGTCGCAAGTGGAGCTGAGCCAGGCGCGCTCCGAGTACGCCACTGCCTTGCGCGCCGTGCCGCAGCTGGAGCAGTCTGCGGCACAGCAGGAGAACGCGCTGTCGGTGCTGGTGGGGCGCAACCCCGGCCCGATCGCGCGCGGTCGGACCATCCAGGACCTGACCCTGCCGCCGGTGCCCGCCGGATTGCCGTCAGAGCTGATTGAGCGCCGGCCCGACCTGCTGGCGGCCGAGCAGTCGCTGGTGGCCGCCAATGCCCGCATCGGCGCGGCCAAGGCCGCCTACTTCCCGACCATCTCATTGACGGGGGCCTTCGGCGCGGCCAGCCGCTCGCTGTCCGACCTGTCGGGTGGCGCCGCGCGCATCTGGAGCTACGGCGCCGACATCAGCATGCCCATCTTCACCGCCGGCGCCATTGCCGGCCAGGTGACCAGCGCCGAGGCCGTGCAGCGCCAGTCGCTGGCGCAATACCGCAAGGCAGTGCAGACCGGCTTCCAGGAAACGGAGGACGCGCTGGTCGGCGTCGCCAAGTCGGCGCAGGCCCGTGATGCAGCGCAGCTGCAGGTCGATTCCCTGTCCACCTACGCCCGGCTCGCGCGCCGCAAGTACGAGGGCGGCTACACCAGCTACCTGGAAGTGCTGGACGCCGAGCGCAGCCTGTTCAACGCGCAACTGGACCTGGCGCAGTCGCAGGCCAACGTGCTGCTGCAGGCCACGGCGCTCTACAAGTCGCTGGGAGGCGGCTGGGTCGATCTGGCGGATCAGAAGACGCCGAAGCCGGAAAAGGCGAACTAGCTGACCATTCCGGGCAACCTGGCCAACCCCGAGCGGTACGACTACGTGGTCGGGGTGATCGAGCAGGTGAAGGTGCCTGACGGTGTGTTGAACGTCACCACCATCAACCACACGGTCTATCCGGGCACCATCCGACGAACCGTGATCGAGTTCGAAGGCGGCCTGTACCTCTACACCAACGGAGCTGGCGTGAACCGATACTACAACTCCGGGCAGGGCCAGATTCCCTCCAGGCCTGCTCTCTCATTGGTCCGGGACGCGGCGCACATCGGCTTTGCCGTCGGCAATGACACCTTCGGTCCGCAGGCCTTCGGCGCCGTGGACCAACAGGCCGTGGCGTACCTCAACAGCGTTCGCGCTGGCGCCGCCTAGCGGTGAGGGGCGCCTGCCGGGCTCAGCTGAGCCCGGTGACCGGGAGCGCCGCGCCATGCACGGCGCGCGCCGCGTCGGAAGCCAGGAAGGCGATCACCTCGGCCAGGTCGCCGGGCGCCACCCACTTTTCCGGGTCGGCGTCCGGCATGTCGGCGCGATTTTCCGGCGTGTCGATGATGGTGGGCAACACGCAGTTGACGTTGATGCCCTTGTCGCGCAGCTCGGCCGCCATCGATTCGGTGATGCGGATCACCGCGCTCTTGGAGGCGATGTAGGCCCCCATCTGCGCCAGCCCGCGCTGGGCCGAGAAGGCGCCGATGTTCACGATCTTGCCGCTGCCCTGCTTGAGCATCTGCGGCACCACGGCGTGCGCCATGTGCTGCACAGTGTGGAAGTTCAGGCCGAAGAGGAACTCCCAGGTCTTGGCATCGGTGTCATGCACCGGCGTGCCCATGCGAAAGCCACCGGCGAGATTGCACAGCGCGTCGATGCGGCCGAAGCGCGCGAGGACGGCCAGGGCCGCCGCGTCGGCGACGTCGGCCTTCGTCAGGTTGGCGGCAACCAGCATCTGCCGCTCGTTGTCGGCGCCGAAGGCGGCCGCGAGTGCTTCCGGTTGCAGATCGATCAGTGCCAGGCGCGCGCCGCGTTCGGCAAAAGCCTTCGCCACCGCGCGTCCCAGGTTGCCGGCGGCGCCGGTGATCACGACCACCTTGTCTTTCATGCTGCGTCCTTGTTCGCCTTGCGTTTGGCGCGATGGTAGCTGCCGGTGCCGCGAGAGACCTGCTTGTCGGTGGGCAGTACGGTGCCGGGCTCGTAGTCATCCTTGCCGGCGATGCGCTCGTACAGCGGTGCGAAGTCGATGGTGGCGAGTTCGAGCAGCGACTGCAGGTCGTCGATGACGAAGTAGCTTTCCTGGAAGTCGTCGATGCGGTAGCGGGTACGCATGACGCGCTCCAGGTCGAAACCGATGCGATTGGGCGATGGGTCGTCCAGCGCGAAAACCGACTCGGTGTACGAAGAGGCGATGCCCGCGCCGTAGATGCGCATGCCGTCGTGCTGCTTGACCAGCCCGAACTCCACCGTGTACCAGTAGACGCGCGCCAGCTTGTCGAGCACGCCCAGCTGCTGCGCGCGCAGGCCGCCACGGCCGTAGGCCTGGATATAGTCGGCGATCACCGGGTTCATCAGCATCGGCACATGGCCGAACACGTCGTGGAAGACGTCGGGCTCTTCCAGGTAGTCCAGCTCGTGGGGCTTGCGGATGAACTGGCCGGCCGGAAAGCGCCGGTTCGCCAGATGGTCGAAGAAGACCTCGTCGGGCACCAGGCCTGGCACCGCCACCACCTGCCAGCCGGTGATCGGCATCAGCACATCCGAGAGGCGCCGGAAGTCGGGAATCTGGTCGGGGCCGATGGGCAGCTTTTTCATGCCCTCGACGAACTCGTCGCAGGCGCGGCCGGGCAGCAGCCGGGTCTGGCGCTCGAACAGCGTCTTCCACACCGCGTGCTCGGCCGGGGTGTAGCGCTCCCAGCCCTGGTCGATGGTCCAGTCGGGGCGATCGGGCACCGCATCGGCGGCCAGGCCGTGCTTGGCGTCGGAGCCGGCCTCGCCCAGTTCCATGAGTTGCTGCAGCATGTCCTTCTCCAGGCCCATGGTCTTTCGCGCCTCAGGCCGTCTGCAGCACGCCGCGGCGCACCTGGTCGCGTTCGATCGATTCGAACAGCGCCTTGAAATTGCCTTCGCCAAAGCCGTCATCGCCCTTGCGCTGGATGAATTCGAAGAAGACCGGGCCGAGCAGGGTGTCGGAGAAGATCTGCAGCAACAGGCGCGGCTTGCCGCCTTCGGTGCTGCCGTCCATCAGGATGCCGCGGGCCTGCAACTCCGGCACGTTCTGGCCGTTGCCGGGCAGGCGCGTTTCCAGCATCTCGTAGTAGATGTCGTTGGGCGCGGTCATCAGCGGCACGCCGGCCAGGCCGATCTGGTCGATGGTGGCGAAGATGTCGTCGGTGAGCAGGGCGATGTGCTGGATGCCCTCGCCGTTGAACTTCATCAGGAACTCTTCGATCTGGCCCGAGCCCTTGCTCGACTCTTCGTCGAGCGGAATGCGGATCTTGCCGTCCGGCGCCGTCAGCGCCTTGGAGGTCAGGGCGGTGTATTCGCCCTGGATGTCGAAGTAGCGGATCTCGCGGAAGTTAAAGAGCTTCTCGTAGAAGTTGGCCCAGAAGCTCATGCGGCCGCGATAGACGTTGTGCGTCAGGTGGTCCACCACCTTCAGGCCGTGGCCCACCGGATGGCGCTCCACGCCTTCGATGAATTCGAAGTCGATGTCGTAGATCGACTTGCCGTCTTCAAAGCGGTCGATCAGGTACAGCGGGGCGCCGCCGATGCCCTTGATGGCCGGCAGGCGCAGCTCCATCGGCCCGGTGGCGATCTCGATCGGCTGGGCGCCCAGCTCGAGGGCGCGCGCATAGGCCTGGTGCGCATCCTTCACGCGGAAGGCCAGCCCGCAGGCCGAGGGGCCGTGCTCGGCGGCGAAATAGGCGGCCGGGCTGCCCGGCTCGCGGTTCACGATGAAATTGATGTCGCCCTGGCGGTACAGCACCACGTCCTTGGAGCGGTGCTTGGCCACCAGCTTGAAGCCCAGCATCTCGAAGACCGGCTCCAGGGTGTTGGCCACGGGGGCGGCGAATTCCACGAACTCGAAGCCTTGCAGCCCCATGGGGTTGTCGAACAGATCAGCCATGCCAGTCTCCATCAATGGGTTGAGTGATTAGATGGTCTAGATGCTACGAATTCAGCTCGCAGATTTACTGCGTTTTTCGTCTGTTTCTCACTGTGGCTTACAGGATTCCTGCAAAATCGATGGAATGAGCGCACAAGTTCAACTCGACAAGATCGATTTACGCGTTTTAGCGGTGCTGCAGGCCGACGGCCGGGCCACCTATGACCAAGTGGCGGAGCAGGTGGGCCTGTCGGCTTCGGCCACCTTGCGCCGGGTCAAGCGGCTGGAAGAGGCAGGGGTGATCACCCGCTACGTGGCCTTGCTCGATCCGGCGCAGGTCGGGCTGACGCTGACTGCCTATATCAACGTGCGCCTGGAAAAGCACGCAGAGACCCACAAGCGCAGCCCGATGGATGCCTTCCGCGCATCGGTGCAGGGTTGGCCGGAGGTGGTGGAGTGCAGCTCGCTCACCGGCGAGATGGATTACCTGCTCACGGTGATGGTGGCCGACATGGCGCACTACTCGCGCTTCGTGATGGACACGCTGCTAAAGCACCCCAGCGTGCAGGACTGCAAGAGCAGCTTCGTGCTGGACCGGGTCAAGCACACGACGGCGTTGCCCTTGTAAGACGCAGGAATCCTGCGACGTAACGAAAAGGCACACTTCGTGCGATGCTTGGGCCGATGAAGGCCGATGCAGTGACGACCCCACTTTGCAGCCCATGACGGCCTGTCCCCACTGCACGACGCTCAACCCGCCTGGCAACCGCTACTGCTTCGGCTGCGGACAAGCGCTGCAGCATGCGTGTGCAAGTTGCGGCGAACGCATGCCCTTCGACGCCCGCTTCTGCGGCGCGTGCGGCACGCCGGCAGAGCGCCAGCGGCCGCTTGGCCCCTCGTCGGCCGAGGCCGAGCTCAAGCACGCGACGGTGCTGTTCGCCGACATCGTCAGCTCGACCCGGCTGATCGCCGCCATGGATGCTGAGCAAAGCCTGCAGTTCCTCTCGCCGGTGGTCGCGTCCATGGCCCAGACCGTCGTGCGTCACGGGGGAACCATCGGCCGCACGCTGGGCGACGGCCTCATGGCGCTGTTCGGTGCGCCGCAAGCGCACGAGGGCCATGCAGTGCTGGCCTGCCAGACGGCCATCGCCTTGCACGCGGCCGGGGCCGAGTTCGACGGCATCCGCCTGAGGGTCGGCATCCACTCCGGGGAGGTTGCCATCCATACCCGCGCCGACGGTATCGAGCGGGACCTGTTGCTCCATGGCAAGGCCATTCACCTGGCCAGCCGCGTCGTCTCGATGGCCGAGCCCGGGACCACCTTCCTGACCCAGGAGAGCCTGGAACTGGCGGCATCCCGCTATGACGCGGCCCTGGTCGGCGCACGGCAGGCGCAGGGCTTCGACGTCCCGGTGCAATTGCATCGCCTGCTCGGGCCAAGGACGGTCGAGCCGTCCGACCGCACGCCGCGCGCCATGCAGACCGCGCTGCGCGGCCGTTCCGCCGAACTGGCACGCCTGCGCGCAGCCCTGGCCGAGGCCGAGGGTGGCGCAAGCCGCATCGTGGGCATCGTCGGCGCGCCGGGCAGCGGCAAGAGCCGGCTGTGCGCGGAGTTTGCGGCCTGGTGCCGCGAGCGGCAGGTGCCTGTGCTCGAGGCACGCGCGCAGCTCTACGGGCATGCCACCCCGTTGCAGCCGGTGCTGGAGTTCCTGCGCTCCGCGGTGCTTCACGTGGGCCCTGGGGACGACGCCTCCGCTATCCGCCGCCACGTCGCGGCATTGATCGAGACGATGGATGGTGCTTCCCCGCAGGATGAGGCGCTGCTCGATGAGTTCCTGGGGGTGGCCGAGGAGCCGGCCGCCACCCTTGGCCTGGGCGCAAAGGCGAGACGGGCGCGCCTGCTTGGGTTGGTGGGACGCATGGTCCGCCATCTCGCCAAGGGGCCATTGGTCATCCTGATCGAGGACCTGCATTGGATGGACGCGGCCAGCGCCGAGTTCTTCGCCGCTCTGATCGATGCCGTGGCCGATACCCCCACCTTGCTGCTGGTGAACTACCGCCCGGGCTGCCAGGCTAGTTGGATGAGCAGCGGCGCCTTCGGCGAAATCGCGCTGGGCGAACTCGGGGAAGATGATGTGGTCCGCCTGGTCGAGGAACTTATCGGCGAGCGCTCGGAAATCCATGACTTCGCCGTTCGCATCGCGCGACGCAGCGGCGGCAATCCCTTCTTCGCCGAGGAGATGGTGCGTGCCTTGATGGCCGACGGCACTTTGGTCGGCCGGCCGTCGCAGCTCCTGCTGGGGGCGAAGGCGCGTGAAGCGCCGCTGCCTGCCACCGTGCAGGCCGTGATCGGCGGGCGCATCGATCAGCTGGACGACGCCAGCAAGTCCTTGCTGCAGCTTTGCTCGATCGCAGGCAAGGACTTCCCTCTGGGTGTGTTGCAGCAAGTGATGCGGGTCGCCCCGGTGGAATTGCGCCGTCGGCTCGACGCGCTGTGCGCGGCCGAGTTCCTGACAACTCCCACGAGCCTCAACCTCGACCTGTATGCCTTCCGCCATCCCCTGATCCAGGAGGTGGCCTACCAGACGCAGCTCAAGAGGAAGCGTGCGCCCTTGCATGCCGAGGTGGCCGGTGCCATGGTGGCCTTCTACGGAAGCATGGGCGACGAGTTTGCCGGCCTGATCGCGCACCACTACGAAGCGGCGGGGAAGGCCCTCGACGCAGCCGACTACCTGGGGCGTGCGGCGGCCTGGATCGGCGCGAAGGACAGCGCCCAGGCACTGAGGCATTGGCAGAAGGTGCGCGAGCTCCTGCTGGATCAGCCGGACGAGCCGAAAATCAACGTGGTGCGCAGCCGTGCCAGCATCCAGATCGCCCTGCTGGGCTGGCGCGAGGGCATCACGGTCGAGCAGATCAAGCCCGTGCTCGACGAGGCACTGGCGTTGGCCCGTCGCCACGATCCACGCATGGTGCCGATGTTGCTTTTCCTGGAAGGTCGCAACCACATTGCCAGCGGCGGGTCGTCGGATTACTACGTGGATTGCCTGAGACAGGCGCTTCAGCTCTTGGGCGACGACAACACCGGCCGGCGCGCCATCCTGAACACCGCGTTGTCGCAGGCCTATGGCTGGGCCGGGCTGCTTCACGAAGCGCTGGCAGCAAGCGACGCCGCCCTGGCCGAGATCGGCGGAGCGGACGCCGGCGAACAGTTCCTTGGCTATCGCACCGAGAACTGGGCCTTGAACTTGCGCGGGCGTGTCCTGGTGCGCCTGGGCCGCTTCGACGAGGCGCGGGAATGCTTCCAGAAAATGCTCTCGATACCGGCATCCGAACTCGACCCGACGGTTCGATTCATTGCCCACATGGGCTCGCTGGAAATTGCATTGGCGCAGGCTGACACCAGCCGCACCGATGAGCACGCGCTGCAAGTCGAGTTGATTGCCAGGCAGCAGCCAAACTCCTATTTGCGCGTGTTCGCGCTAGCTGCGCAGGGCCTGTTTCACAGTGTCGCCGGTGAATTCGAGACCGCATTGAAGCTCTACGGCTCCAGTCTGGAGTTGTTGCGGGTATCGCGCGTCGCGATGGAATACGAATCTGAACTGCTGGCGAGCGTGGCAGAGTGCCATCTCGCCGTCGGACAGCGCAAGGCGGCTGCCCTGGCTGCTCAGGAGGCCGTGGAGGTTTCCCGGGATCGTGCGACGCGCCTGCCCGAGTGCCGCGCCTGTCTCGTATTGGCTGCCGCGACCGGGGATGCCTCCGAGGCGGCGGCCTGGCTGTCCCGGGCCGAGGATCTGGCTGCGCGCACTGGCGCCTTGATCCACCTTCCAGTCCTGCGAGACCTTGGCGCGCACACCAAGTGCCCGTGTTCATGAAGCGGCGTGCGTGGCCAACAACGTGAACTCGTTCAAGCCATAGTCCTGCACACAGCAAATCTTGCAGTTCAGCTGCTTGGCGCAGTAGGTCATCCAGCGGTCTGGCTCAGTCGCGTAAAGCTGGCCGGCTGTTGCCGGTCGCTCGAACAGCGTGCGCTGCGTCATGAAGTTAACTGAGAAGCCACGGCAGCTGGAGGCATGCATCTGTGCGAGGGTCGCCGCGACGTGGTCTTCCCAGTCGGTCACGGAATATCCGAGGCACACGTTGAAAATGCCGCTGGCCACCGTGTAGTCGACCACTGGCAGTGGCGTGGCCGTGAGGTCGAAGCGTGCATCGACGTGCGAAGCCCAAAGTCGGCCTGCATGCTTGATCATTTCAACAGACAAGTCTGAACCCAGATACTGGACGCCGGCGTCTTGATGCCGATCCTGCAGATGTTCCAGCAGCGCGCCGTAGCCGCAGCCAAGGTCGTGCAGGCTCAGCGGCACGGCGGTCCAGTCCACTACCTTGAGCAGTTGCACGAAGCGCAATCGCTGACTCATGGGCGAATTCCAGTCCACTCCCAAGGGGGTGGGCCCGTGGCGCCGCACTTTGGAGGTGTAGTAGCGCTCGACGTCCCGCAGGATGGACCCCAAAGGCCCGTTCTCCTGCGGGCTGCCGTTGGCCATGGTTCTGGCGCGGCCTGGCTCAGGGGGTGGCTGGCGCTGCGGCCGCCGCGGCCTGTCGAGGCGTGAGCGGAATGGAAACTGTGAGGAAGTCCTGGTCGAGGTAGAAGACCGGGCGGTCTTTCAGTGTGATCAGAACCTGCGCGCCCCCCGCGCCGCCCGCATCGTGGGCCGTGAAGTGCACCGGGTTGGGGTCGGCATCCTGCAGATGGTCCGCCAGCGCCTGGGCAATGGCTTTGCCGCCGCCCAGGCCTTGGAAATTGGAAGGGTAGTGATCCAGGCGCCGGAGGGCCATGTACCACTTCCTTTTTACATGAGGGTTCCACAGGCCGCCTACGCCCAGTGCGCGCAGGCTTTCCACCAAGGGGCGATTGACGTCGAAGATGCTGAATTCCGCCTGGATGGCCCGGATCTCGCGAATGCCGCTTGTACCCAGTCCCATCTTCGATTCGTTGGCGACCAAGCGTTCGTCGCTGGGGCCGGGCAGCGCATCCGGGTAGCGACCGAACGCAAGGTTCAGCGTTTCAAGAAGACCTCCGACGTAGGCGTCGTCGTCGCCCATTAGCATGCCCATGAATTTCCTCCAGAATGATTGAGAAGTCTCAAGACCAATGACACAGAAACTTCGCCAGCATACTGACGTGTAACAAAGTGCACAAGGACGCTGAAGCCCTGAGCTTCAGTTCTTGAGCATGCCTCGCTTCTCGATGAAGGCGATCACCTCCTCCAGGCCGTCCTGCGTCTTCAGGTTGGTCATCACATAGGGCTTGCTCTTGCGCATGCGTTGCGTGTCGCTTTCCATCACCGACAGGTCGGCACCCACGTAGGGCGCAAGGTCGGTCTTGTTGATGACGAACAAATCGCTCTTGGTGATGCCCGGGCCGCCCTTGCGCGGGATCTTCTCGCCGGCGGCCACGTCGATCACGTAGATGGTGAGATCGGACAGTTCGGGGCTGAAGGTGGCGGCCAGGTTGTCGCCGCCGCTCTCCACGAACACCACGTCGGCATCCGGGAACTGGCTCAGCATGCGGTCGATGGCTTCCAGGTTGATGGAGGCGTCTTCACGAATCGCGGTGTGCGGGCAGCCGCCGGTTTCGACGCCCATGATGCGCTCGGCCGGCAGCGCGCCCGCCACCGTCAGCAGGCGCTGGTCTTCCTTGGTGTAGATGTCGTTGGTGATGGCGATGAGGTCGTACTTCTCGCGCATCGCCTTGCAGAGCATTTCCAGCAAGGTCGTCTTGCCGGAGCCGACCGGTCCGCCGATGCCCACGCGCAAGGGCGGCAGCTTCTTGGTGCGGTTGGGGATGTGGTGCAGGGCAGCGGAACTCATGATCATGCCTCGCGACGAGCCGCCTCTCGCGAGGCATGCGCCCCCTCGGGGGGCAGCGAGTACACGAAGTGACGAGCGTGGGGGTTCATGTCTTTAGCTTCTGAAGAGACGGGAATACTGGTTTTCGTGCCGAGCCGAAAGAATGGCAAGCATGGGCGAGAAGGCCTGGCGCTCATCATCGGACAAGGCCATCGCCCGCAGGGCCGCGGGGGGAATCTCGTTGGCCAGGCGGCCCAGCATGCGCTGGCCGGCGCTCTGGCCGAGCGGCACCGCCTTGACGGCGGCGCTCACCATGTTCTCGGCCCAGCCGAAGGCGAAGGCCAGACAGCCGTCGCGCACCGAGGCGCCGGCGCGCGCGGCGGCAAAGGCGAAGGCCACCGGGTAGCTGATGGCGCTGTCGCCGAACAGGGCCGCCGCGTCCGCGTGATGAATCTTGAGCCACTCGACAAATGAGCGGCCCATCTGTTCGGTCTGCAACAGGAACTCGGCGGACTCGCGGGTTTGCAGCACCCAGGCGTTGAGCTGGGCGATGCGATCACGGTCGCTGGCGTTCCACGCAGAGATGGCCTGGGCCACGACGGCGACGTCGCCGCGCGCCAAGCTGAGATGCAACTGATCCGCCAGCCAATCGGCCGCCGCGGCTTCGTTGTCGATGCCGGCCAATTCGATCGCCGATTCCAAGCCTTCGGAATAGGAAAAGCCGCCCACCGGCAATGCCGGCGAGGCGAGCCAGATCAGTTGCAGAAGGCTGGTTGCCGGCAGCGGTTCAGACATCAGTGCGAATGGCCGTGGTGGTCGTGGTCGTGGTCGTGCGTTCCACCATAGGCATCCGGATGCAGCACCGGCCCGACCGGAGCGGCAGCGTGACTGTGGCCATGCGCGCCATAGGCACCGCCCTCCGGTTCGAAGGCCTCGCTGGCCTCACGCACGATCAGGTGCATGGCGCGCAGCATGCCGGCCAGCACATGGTCAGGCTCGATCTTCAGGTGGTCCGGCTTGAGCTCGATCGGCACATGGCGGTTGCCCAGGTGGTAGGCGGCGCGGGTCAGGTCGAAGGGCGTGCCATGCTGGCTGCAGTGGGTGATGACCAGCACCGGCTGGGGCGCGGCGATCACGCGGATCAGCGAGCCGTCTTCCGCCACCAGCACATCACCGCCGCGCACCGCGGTGCCGCGCGGCAGGAAAACGCCGATCTGCCGGCCCTGCGAGTCGGTGGCATCGAAGCGGCTCTTCTGACGCACGTCCCAATCGAGTTCGACGGTGGCGGCGCGCTTGGTCAGCACGGGGGCAAGGCCCCGGCCCTGGGGCATGAGTTTGTTGGCGGTGAGCATGGCAATGGGCTTGATCGAGAGGGAGGCAAGCGGGATAATAACGTTCGTTATAACTTTCAGGGGTCGGCGATGACGGCACTCAAAGTCACGCAAATCGGAAACTCGTACGGTGTCATCCTGCCCAAGGAGATGCTGGCGCGCCTGAAGGTGGAAAAGGGCGACACCTTGTTCGTTTCCGAGGCAGTCAACGGCGGCTACACCCTGACCCCCTACGACCCCGCCTTGGACGAACAGTTGAAGCTGGGGCGTGAGTTCATGCGTGAATACCGCGACACCTTTCATCAACTGGCCAAATGAGTGCTTGGCGCTGGCTGGACCAGGGCGCGCTCATGCTGCTGCATGAAGAAAGCCTTGCAGAGCATGGCGGGGCGCCCGGCCTTCGTGACGAGGGCCTGCTCAAGTCGGCCCTGGCCCGTCCGCTGAATCTGCTGAGCTATGGCGACCCGGACCTGGCAGACTTGGCCGCCGCCTATGGCCTCGGCTTGGCGAAGAACCATCCCTTCGTCGACGGCAACAAGCGGGCTGCCTTCCTGGCAGTCGGCCTTTTTCTTGCCCTCAATGGCCAACGCCTCATCACCACACAAGCCGACGCAACGTTGACGATGCTCGATGTCGCCGCCAGCGTCATTGACGAGTCCGCGTTTGCCGCTTGGATCCGTTCGCACATCCAGCCGCGCTGAGCGCGTCAAAACAGAAAATATCGCTGCGCCATCGGCAGCAGTGTCGCCGGTTCGCAAGTCAACAACTGCCCATCCGCCCGCACCGCATAGGTCTGCGCATCGATCTCCATCTTCGGCGTGTAGCCGTTGTGCACCATGTTCGCCTTGCGCACCCCGCGGATGTTCTTCACCGCGCTCAAGGTCTTGTGCAAGCCATAGCGCTCGCCGATGCCCGCTGCCAGACCTGCCTGCGAGACGAAGGTGAGCGAGCCCTTGGCCAATGAACCGCCGAAGGCGCCGAACATCGGCCGGTAGTGCACCGGCTGCGGCGTCGGGATCGAAGCATTGGGGTCGCCCATCGCGGCCAGCGCGATCGAGCCGCCCTTGATCACCGCAAAGGGCTTCACGCCGAAGAAGGCCGGCTTCCACACCACCAGGTCGGCCCACTTGCCGACTTCGATGCTGCCCACCTCGTGGCTGATGCCGTGCGAGATGGCCGGGTTGATGGTGTACTTGGCCACGTAGCGCTTGGCGCGGAAGTTGTCGTTGCGCTCGTTGTCCTCGGGCAGCTTGCCGCGCTGGCCCTTCATCTTGTGCGCGGTCTGCCAGGTGCGGATGATGACTTCGCCGACCCGGCCCATGGCCTGCGAATCGCTGCTGAACATGCTGATCGCGCCCAGGTCATGCAGGATGTCCTCGGCCGCGATGGTCTCCTTGCGGATGCGCGATTCGGCAAAGGCCAGGTCCTCGGCGATGCCGGCGTCCAGGTGGTGGCACACCATCAGCATGTCCACATGCTCGTCCAGCGTGTTCACCGTGTAGGGCATGGTGGGGTTGGTGGAAGAGGGCAGGAAGTTGCCCTCGCCCACCACGCGCAGGATGTCCGGAGCATGGCCGCCGCCGGCGCCTTCGGTATGGAAGGCACAGATGGCGCGGCCTTTCACGGCGGCAATCGTGTTCTCGACAAAGCCCGATTCGTTGAGCGTGTCGCTATGGAGCGCCACCTGCGTGTCGGTCTCGTCCGCCACGTCCAGGCAGTTGCTGATGGCCGCGGGCGTGGTGCCCCAGTCCTCGTGCAGCTTCAGGCCGATCACGCCGGCGTTCACCTGCTCGTGCAGCGCGGCCGGCAGGCTGGCGTTGCCCTTGCCCAGGAAGCCCAGGTTCATCGGGAAGGCATCGGCCGCCTGCAGCATGCGCTCGATGTGCCAGGGGCCGGGCGTGCAGGTGGTGGCGAAGGTTCCGGTGGCCGGGCCGGTGCCGCCGCCCAGCATGGTGGTGACGCCCGAGGCCAGCGCTTCCTCGATCTGCTGCGGGCAGATGAAATGGATGTGGCTGTCGATGCCGCCGGCGGTGACGATATTGCCTTCGCAGCTGATCACCTCGGTGCCCGGGCCGATCACGATGTCCACGCCCGGCTGCACGTCGGGGTTGCCGGCCTTTCCGATGGCCACGATGCGCCCGCCCTTGAGGCCGATGTCGGCCTTGACGATGCCCCAGTGCTCCAGGATCAGCGCATTGGTCATCACCGTGTCGACGGTGCCCTCGGCGCGCGTGCGCTGCGATTGCGCCATGCCGTCGCGAATGGTCTTGCCGCCGCCGAACTTCACCTCTTCGCCATAGCCGCCGGCGCGCAAGGTGTAGTCCTCCTCGACCTCGATCACCAGGTCGGTGTCAGCCAGCCGAATGCGGTCGCCCACGGTGGGGCCGAAGATTTCGGCGTAGGCGCGCCGTCCGATCGTTGCCATCTAGAGCTTTCCTTGAACCAGGCCACGAAAGCCATACACGACGCGCTCGCCGCCGAAGTCGCACAACTCCACCGTGCGCTGCTGCCCCGGCTCGAAGCGCACCGCCGTGCCCGAGGCGATGTTCAGCCGCATGCCGCGCGCCGCTTCGCGGTCGAAGCCGAGCGCGCCGTTGGTCTCGGCGAAGTGATAGTGCGAGCCGACCTGGATCGGCCGGTCGGCGGTGTTCTGCACAACCAGCGTCACGGTGCGGCGGCCAGGGTTGAGTGGGTGCTCGCCCGTGTCGGTGATGAGTTCGCCGGGGATCATCGTCAGGCCGCCTGCGCCAGCAGCGCGATGCCGAACAGGGCGACCGCGCCTCCGGCCAGCCGCGGCAGCAGGCTGCCGCGTTGCCGCAATTGCCAGCCGGCCGCGATGCCGGCCAGGTGCAGCAGCGCCGTGGCGAGCACCATGCCGGCCAGCGCCGCGGCAGCGCCGTCGTCGCCCGCTAGTTCCTGGCCGTGCGCCACGCCGTGGAACAGCGCGAAGCCGCCCACCAGCGCGGCCGCCAGCGGGCCGGGCAGGCGCAGGCGGGTCAGCACCAGCAGGCCGACCACGAGCAGCGAGGCCGCGATCATCGGTTCCACCGCGGGGAGGCCGACGCCAGCAAGACCCAGCAGCGCGCCGGCCAGCAGCATGGCGGCGAACCCCAGCGGTGCCCACGCCAGTTCACGTGCGTTGCGCGCCATCAAGGCGCTCCACAGGCCGACGCCGAGCATCGCCAGCAGGTGGTCCACGCCGCTGAAAGGATGCAGGAAGCCCTGCGCAGAGCCGGCGGCGTGATGGGCCGCGCCATCGGCGCCCACATGCGCGAAGGCCGCGATCGGCAAGGCGGCGACCGCCGCTGTGGTCAGGGTGAGGGCAAGGCGGGCAATGCGCATCGAGGGATCTCCGATGTGGGTGTTGTCGTTGTCGAGCGGCGGGCGAACGCTCATGGAATCGGCTGGTGCACAGTCACCAGCTTGGTGCCGTCCGGAAAGGTGGCTTCGACCTGGATGTCCGGGATCATCTCGGGCACCCCGTCCATCACGTCGGCACGGGCCAGCACGCTGCGGCCCTCGCTCATGAGCGCGGCCACGCTCTTGCCGTCGCGCGCGCCTTCCATCACGGCGGCGGAAATCAGGGCGACCGCTTCGGGGTAGTTGAGCTTGAGGCCGCGGGCCCGGCGGCGTTCAGCCAGCAGGGCGGCTGTGAAGATCAGCAGCTTGTCTTTTTCTCGGGGTGTGAGTTCCATGGGGGCGGACCTTAGCGGAGAGCGATGCGTCCTTGCAACAGTCGTGCCTCCGGCTTGCGGCCGGCATGACTGTTGCACCGGGGAGGTGTGAGCTCGCCCATCCCGCCAGTCGTTTCAACCAGCATCCCCGACGCCGAGGCGCCGCAGCGCATCGTCAAGATCCGGCGCGACTACAACAGCTGGGTGGCCAGCGAGACGCTGGAAGACTATGCCCTGCGCTACACGCCCCAGCGCTTTCGCAGGTGGTCCGAATGGCGGGTTGCCAATACCGCCTTCGGCGCTGCCTCCTTCCTGATCCTGGAAGCGGTGGGCGCCACCCTGCTGGTGCAGTACGGCTTCAACAATGCCTTCTGGGCCATCCTCGTGACCGGGCTGATCATCTTCCTGGCCGGCCTGCCGATCAGCGTCTACGCAGCGCGCTACGGGGTCGACATGGACCTGCTCAGCCGCGGCGCCGGCTTCGGCTACATCGGCTCGACCATCACCTCGCTCATCTACGCCTCCTTCACCTTCATCTTCTTTGCGCTGGAGGCGGCGGTGATGGCCTATGCGCTGGAGCTGGCGCTGGGCATTCCGCCGGCCTGGGGCTACCTCGTCTGCGCGCTGGTGGTGATTCCGCTGGTGACGCACGGCGTCTCGGCCATCAGCCGGCTGCAGTTGTGGACGCAGCCGATCTGGCTCCTGATGCTGGTGGTGCCCTTTGCCTATGTGCTGCTGCGCGATCCTGGTGCGTTCACTGGCGTCACGCACTACAACGGCGCCAGGAGTGCATCGCCCGAGTTTCAGCTGCCCCTGTTTGGTGCGGCGCTCACCGTCGGCATCGCGCTGATCACGCAGATGGGCGAGCAGGCCGACTACCTGCGCTTCATGCCGGCGCGCACCGCCGCCAACCGTGGCCGCTGGTGGCTGGGTGTCCTGGCCGGCGGGCCGGGCTGGGTGATCCTGGGCGTGGCCAAGATGCTGGGCGGGGCGCTGCTGGCCTACCTGGCCATCTCGCACATGGTGCCGCCCGAGCGCGCGGTCGATCCGAACCAGATGTACCTGGCAGCCTACGAGTACGTCTTCTCCAACTTCACCTGGGCGGTGTGGGCGACGGCGCTGTTCGTGGTGATCTCGCAGCTCAAGATCAACGTCACCAACGCCTATGCCGGCTCGCTGGCCTGGAGCAACTTCTTCTCGCGCGTGACGCACAGCCATCCGGGGCGCGTGGTGTGGGTGGTGTTCAACACGCTGATCGCCTTCATGCTGATGGAGATGAACGTGTTCGAGGCGCTGGGCGACGTGCTGGGCCTGTACGCCAACATCGCCATCGCCTGGATGATGGCGGTGGTGGCCGACCTGGTCATCAACAAGCCGCTGGGCCTGTCGCCCGCGGGCATCGAGTTCAAGCGCGCGCACCTGTGGGACATCAACCCGGTGGGCGTGGGTGCGATGGCGCTGGCTTCCATCCTGTCGATCACCGCGCACCTGGGCACGTTCGGGCCGCTGGCGCAGGCCTTCTCGGCGCTGATCGCCCTGGGCACCGCCTTCGTCGCCGCGCCCGTCATCGCCTGGGCCACCAAGGGCAAGTACTACCTGGCGCGCAGCGATGCAGGCTACAAGCGCCTCGAAGTGCGCCGCTGCGTCATCTGCGAGCGCGAATACGAAGGCCCCGACATGGCCCACTGCCCGGCCTACCAGGGCCCGATCTGCTCGCTGTGCTGCACCCTGGATGCGCGCTGCGGCGACCTGTGCAAGCCGCAGGCGAGCCTGTCGGCCCAGTGGTCGGCGGTGCTGCGCTGGGTGCTGCCGCGGCGCAGCTGGCGCTACCTGGACACTGGGCTCGGCCACTTCCTCCTGTTGACGCTGATCATCGTGCCGCTGCTGGCGGCGGTGTTCGGCGTGCTCTACCAGCAGGAGCTGCGTGCGCTGGCCGACGCCGGACTGCTGGAGGGGGCACAGGCCGCGTTGAAGTCGGGTTTTCTCAAGGCCTACATGTCCTTGCTGGTGCTGGCCGGCATCGTCGCCTGGTGGCTGGTGCTGGCGCACCAGAGCCGCAAGGTGGCGCAGGAAGAATCGAACCGGCAGACGCACTTGCTGATGCGCGAGATCGAGCTGCACCGCGAGACCGACCGCGCCCTGCAGGCCGCCAAGCAGAGCGCCGACGCCGCCAACCAGGCCAAGAGCCGCTACATCAGCGCCATCAGCCACGAACTGCGCACGCCCCTGAACAGCATCCTGGGCTATGCGCAGCTGATGGGCGAAGACAACTCGGTGCCGCCGCACCGGCGCCAGGCGGTGGCGGTGATCAAGCGCGGTGGCGAGCATCTGCTGTCCTTGATCGAAGGGACGCTGGACATCGCCCACATCGAGGCCGGCAAGCTCACCCTGCTTGCCAAGCCCATGCGCTTTGCCGAGGTGATGCAGGAGCTGGCCGACATGTTCGAGCTGCAGGCGCAGGACAAGGACCTGGCCTTCCGTTTCGAGCCGGCCGACCGCCTGCCCGAGGTGGTGCGCGCCGACGAGAAGCGGGTGCGCCAGATCCTCATCAACCTGCTCGGAAACGCCATCAAGTTCACCGCACGCGGCCAGGTCACGCTACGCCTGCGCTATGCGCGCGAGTTCGCCGCACTGGAAATCGAGGACACCGGCCCCGGCATGTCGACCGAAGAGATCGAGCGCGTGTTCGAGCCCTTCGCCCGAGGCGAGACGGCCGGCCACGCGGCCGGCGGCGCCGGCCTGGGCCTGACCATCGCCAAGATGCTCACCGACCTGATGGGGGGCGAGATGTCGGTGCAGAGCACCCTGGGCCAGGGCACGGTGTTCCGGCTTCGCCTGTTCCTGCCACGCATGCACGAGGCCTCGGCGGATGCCGTCCTGCCCCGCCGGCCGGCCGCATCGCGGCGCAGCTACGAAGGCCCGCGGCGGCGCATCCTGGTGGTCGACAACGAGGAGGCCGACCGCCAGTTGCTGGTGGACTTGCTCGCGCCGCTGGGCTTCGAGTTGCGCACCGCGGCCAGCGGCCACGACGCGCTCGACCTGATCGCCGCCGGCCTGCGGCCCGACGTCATGTTCGTCGACCTGGCGATGCCCGGCATCGACGGTTGGGAAACCCTCCGCCGCGCGCGCGGCCTGGGACTGGCTTCGACCGCGGTCGCCATCGTCTCGGCCAATGCCTTCGACAAGCGGCTGGAGAACGACGTGGGCATTACGCCGGAGGACTTCATGGTCAAGCCGGTGCGCCACAGCGAACTGCTGGACTGGCTGGAACAGCGACTCGAGTTGCGCTGGAGCAGCCAGGCCGGCGTGCTGCCCCAAGCGGTCGACGCCGCGGGCGCAGCGCTGGTGCGGCCCTCGCCGGAACGCGTTCGCCTGCTGGAGGAAGCGGTGAGCCTGGGCTACCTGCGCGGCATCATGAACCAGCTCGACGAAATCGAACGCGAGCAGCCTGAATGCCGCACCTGGACCGACAGGCAGCGCACGATGGCGCGCGAATTCCAGCTCGAGGCCCTGGGCCGCTCGCTGGCGCAAACGAAATGAACGCCGAAACCAATTCCCTCGCCCACAGCCTGCGCGATGCGGCCGGCAACAGCGACCTGGTGCTGATCGTCGACGACGTGCCCGACAACCTGGCGGTACTGCACGACGCGCTGGACGAGGCCGGCTACACCGTGCTGGTTGCCACCAATGGCGAACAGGCGCTGGCGCGCGCCGCCCAGGCCAAGCCCGACATCGTGCTGCTCGACGCCGTGATGCCCGGCCTGGATGGCTTCGAGGTGGCGCGCCGCCTGAAGGCCGATGCCGCCACCGCCCATATCCCGATCATCTTCATGACCGGCCTCACCGATACCGAGCACCTGGTCGCGGCGCTGGAAGCCGGCGGGGTGGACTACGTCACCAAGCCGATCAAGCCCAAGGAAGTGCTGGCCCGCATGAACGTGCATCTGCAGGGTGCGCGGCTGGCGCGCCAGCAGGCGCGGCAGGCCGGACAGGCACGCAATGCGCTCGATGCCTTCGGCTATGCCAGCATCACGGTGCGCTGGCCGGAGGGTCGCCTCATCTGGCAGACCGCATTGGCACGCGAGCTGCTCGATCGCTACTGCGGCACCCAGGCGCCGGAGACGCCGCCCGCGCTGCTGGCCTGGCTGCGGCGCCACCTGCCGGATGCGCAGGAGCGCCAGGTCGAGCCGCCGCCATTGGTGATCGAGCAGGGGGCGCGCAGCCTGAGCCTGCGCCTGCATCAGCAGACCGGGCACGATGATGATGGCGACGAGTGGCTGATCATCATGCGCGAGGCCGGCGGCGGCGCGGTGATCGAGGCCATGAGCCAGGCCCTCGGGCTGACACGGCGCGAGGCCGAGGTGCTGTACTGGGTGGTCAAGGGCAAGACCAACCGCGACATCGGCGAGATCATCGGCAGCAGCCCGGCCACTGCCAAGAAGCATCTGGAACGGGTCTACGTGAAGCTGGGCGTGGAGACGCGCACTGCGGCGGCCGGCGTGGCGATGAAGCGCATCCGCGAATTGCAGCCCGGTTTTGACATCTGAGTTCCCTAGAATCCGCGCACTTCAAGGGGCGTGGGGCATGAGAAAAAGAATCGGATGGATGCTCGTGACCGGCCTGGCCTGGGCCGCCACGGCGCAGGCCGGCGGCCACTTCGACGTGGACGATGCCGGCACGCTGGGCCCCGGCGAATGCCAGTACGAAGTCTGGGGCGGGCATGGAACGCCGGGCAGCATCGACTTCTTTCACCTGGGGCCGGCCTGCCGCGTCGGTGCGGTGGAGTTGGGGCTCAATCTGGAGGTGCTGAAGATCCCGCCGGAGCGTTCCGACTTGCTCGGGCCGCAGCTCAAGTGGAACTTCTACGGCCAGGAGGAAGGCGCGCCGCTGGCGGTGGCGGTGGTGCTGGGTGCCGCCTACGACGTGCGCAACAACGGGCGCTGGGGCGGGCAACTGGTGCTGCCCTTCACCTGGCAGGCGCTGGAGTCGCTGGCGGTGAATGTCAACCTGGGCGTCGACTGGGCGCCGGTGGATGGCAGCCGCTTTCCGCGCAGCGGCGTGGGGCTGGACTGGACGCTGCTGCCCCAGCTTGCGCTGCTGGCCGAGCACAGCCGGGGCTTCGATCGCTCGACGACGCGGGTGGGCCTGCGCTGGAGCATCACGCCCACGATCAGCCTGGACGCCAGCGTGGCACGCGTTCACGGCGAGGGCGTGCGCCTCTTTACTGTCGGGCTGAACCAGGCCTTCAGCCGCCCCTGAGGAACCAGGCGGCGAGCAAGGCCAGCAGGCCGAGCGCACCCGCGGCGGCCGTGGCCCAGCGGATGCGCGCGATGCGCTGGACGAGCTGCGCGTTCTGGTTGGCCAGCGCCTTGATCAGTTCGCTCGAGTCGCTCATCTGCTGGCGCAGCTCGGCCAAATGCACCTCGGCCGTCTCCAGCCGGGCCTGCAGTTCGGCGGGCGAGGGCGGCTTGGCTGCGGCCTTGAGCTGGTCCTGGTCCGCAGGCGTCTTCTTCGACGTCTTGTCCCACAGCTCCTTCGCCTTCATTGCGATCTTGGGCGCATTGCTGATCACCTCGTCCCACGGGACCAGCTTCAGCACCGAAATCCAACCGACTGCCATCTTCGAATCCTTTCAGAACTCCGCGCCTTCGACCATCAGGCGCAACCGCCGCACGCCCTGCCACTCGTCGGCATCGAGCCTGAAGGCCAGCTTGACACGCGGCGGCAGCGGCTCGGTGTGGCCGAACCAGATGCCGTCGATGGGGCGGCCCTGGTGCTTGAGCTTGAGCGCCAGGTGCTTTTCGCCGACCAGGCGCTGCGACAGCACCTCCACCTCCTCGCTGAAGGTGGGCGGCGCGAAACCCTGGCCCCACACCTCGCGCTGCAAGGTGTCGACCAGGTCGATGCGCAAATATTCGGCGGCCAGCGGGCCGTCGGTGTCCAGGCGCCGCGTCAGCGTTGCGGCGTCCAGCCATTCGGCCGCCACCGCGGCAAAGGCCGCTTCGAAGTCCTGCAGCCGGTCGCGCGCCACCGTGCAGCCGGCCGCCATCGCGTGGCCGCCGAAGCGCAGCAGCACACCGGGATGGCGCTTGGCCACCAGGTCCAGCGCATCGCGCAGGTGAAAGCCGGCAATGGAGCGGCCCGAGCCCTTGAGTTCGTGCGACTTGCCCTCGGCGCCGCTGGCCGCGAAGACAAAGGTGGGCCGGTGGAAGCGGTCCTTGAGGCGCGAGGCGACGATGCCGACCACGCCCTCGTGGAAGTCGGCGTCGAACACGGTCACCGCGGCCGGCGGCGTCTGCTCGCCCGCGAACAGCTTCTCGGCCACGACCAGGGCCTGATCGCGCATGCCGCCCTCGATGCCGCGCCGTTCGCGGTTGATGTCGTCCAGCATGCCCGCCAGTTCCTCGGCGCGGCCGGCGTCGTCGGTGAGCAGGCATTCGATGCCCAGGGTCATGTCGGCCAGGCGGCCGGCGGCGTTGACGCGCGGGCCCAGGGCAAAGCCGAAGTCGAAGGTGGT
>DATILH010000191.1:0-48573 GCA_035476655.1 Variovorax sp. | reverse complement strand
GGAGCCACCCCGCGCATGGTCATCAGCAAGTGACCATGCGGCGGCAGCAGCAGGCCCAGCTGCATGCAGATCAGGAACATCACGCCGAACCACACCGGGTCGATGCCCAGCATCTGCACGATTGGCATGAAGATCGGCAAGGTGATCATCATCATGCTGATCTGGTCCACGAAGATGCCCAGGAAGATCAGCATCGCCATCATCCCGGCGATGATGGCGCCGGTGGAAAAGCCCTGGCCGGTGATGAGCTGCACCAGCCCGTTGCTCGCGCCCGAGAAGGACAGGATCTGCGCGAACGTGGTGGCGCCCAGGATGATGAAAAGGATCATCCCCGAGATGCCGGCCGTGCCCTTGAGCGCCTGCAGCATCGCGTCGACCGACAGCGCCCGGTAGGCCAGCGCCAGCACCATGGTGGCAAATGCGCCCAGCGCCGCGCATTCGGTCGGCGTAGCCCAACCCCCGGCCAGCGCGCCCACCACCACGCCGAAGATCGACAGTGTCGGCAGCACATAAGCGAAGAAGGGACGCCAGCGCGCCCAGCCGCTGTGGCGCGCCTCGCCTTCATCAAGGGGCGCCAGCGCCGGCGTGATGCGCACCCGCAGCACGATCCACAGCACGAAGGCGACCGACAGGATCACCCCGGGCAGAACGCCGCCGATCAGCAGCTTCGAAATCGAGATGCCCGAGAGCGAGCCCAAGAGCACCGTCAGCGCAGAAGGCGGGATCAGCATGTCCACCGCGCCGATGGCCATGATGGGCCCGGTGGCGATGGTCGGGTGATAGCCGCGCGCGAGCATCACCGGCAGCATCAGCGAACCCAGCATGGCGGTGGTGGCGATGGTGGAGCCCGAGATGGCCGAGAACACTGTGCCGGCCACTACCGCCACGACCGCGAGGCGTCCCGGCACGCGGCGGATCAGCCGCTCCACGCCCTCGATCACCTTCAGCGCGAGCCCGGTGTGAAAGAGGATCTCGCCCATCAGCACGAACAGCGGAATCGGCGTCAGCGAGAAGGCGGTGACCGAGCTCACGCTGCTGCGCGCCAGTTGCATCAGCCCGGCTTCCCCGCCCATGTAGAACCAGGCGCCGATGATGTTGACGGTGATGAAGGTCAGCGCCACCGGCATGCCTATGAAGAGCAGCAGCGTCGAGCCGCCCAGCATCAGCCACGCGGCAATGACCCACGCGCTCATGCCGCACTCACCGCGTCACTTCTCGGCCCGCGCCCCGCGTGCGCCAAGCGATGCATGCGAAACAGCATCTCGATGGCGAGCAGCACGAACACCACCGGCAACGGCGCCAACCCCCACCACTCAGGCGTGACCAGCGTCTTGATGTTGACCGCCCCCGCGACGTAGCTGGACCAGGCGGCCTGCGCGCCGTAGCAGGCGATGACGCAGCAGCAGGCGAAGCCGATCAGGTCGCCCAGCCACTCCAGCGTCCAGGCCAGTTGCCGCGGCAGCGCCTGCAACACGATGTCGACCCGGATGTGCTGCCCCCGGCGCAGGAGCCAGGGCGCCACGCACATGGTGATGAGATAGAGCATCAGCTCCGACACCTCGTTGCTCCACGCCAGCCCGCGCGGCAGGCTCGGCAGCGGCACGTTGCGCAGCAGCACGTCGCCCACGATGACGAACATCATGGCAAACAGGATCGCGCAGCCCACGAGCGCCAGCCCGGCCAGAAAGCGGCCGTATGCGGCCGACAGGCGCGCAATCACTTGCTGGCAGCAAACAGCGGCTTGAACTGCGCGGCGATCGCCGGGCTCTGCTTGACGGCGCTGTCCCAGCCCACCTCATAGGCCTTGTCGCGAAAGGCCTTGGCGGTGGCGGCATCGAAGCTGATGGTCTGGATGCCGGCCTTCTCCTGGCGCGCCGTCTCTTCCTTGGCGTAGCGGCTCCAGAAGCCGTTCTCGGCCTCCAGCGCCAGCACCTGCTTGTGCAGATAGGCACGCTGCGCGTCGCTGAGCTTCCTGTAGGCCGGCAGGTTCATGATGAGCGAGACCTCGGCGTCGTAGAAGCCCGGGTCGATGCGGAACTTGGTCTTCTCCTGCCAGTTGAGGTCGAAGATGCCGCCGATCGGCCAGCCGTAGCCGTCGACCACGCCACGCTCCAGCGCGGTGTAGACCTCGCCCGGCGGCGTGGTGATCACGTTGGCGTTCAGCGCCTGGAAGAAGTCGCGGTACACGGGCGTGATGCGGATCTTCTGCCCCGTGAGGTCGGGCTTGTCGACCTTCTTGTTGGTGTAGATGTGAAAGGGCTGGTCTTCCACCATGCGCGCCAGGTACTGCATGTTGCCCTTCTCGTTCCAGACCTTGTTGATGGCCTCGAAGGCGCCGTTCTTGCGCTGCTCGGCCACCGGGATCTGGGTGAGCTTGAGGAAGTCCGCTTCCGGCATCACGTTGGTGTAGAAGGCGCCGGTGGAAAGCGCCATGTCGACCACGCCGGTCTTCACCGCGTTGCCCGCTTCGAAGGTGGGAATGGCCTTGGGCCCGCCGATGAAGTTGATCTGAAGAACGCCCTTGCCCTCGGCGTTGACCTTCTGGATCCAGGGCTGCAGGCGCTGCACGTAGATGCCGTTCTCGGCAAAGGCGCTGACCAGGCGCAGGGTGACTTCCTGGGCGGAAGCGGCAACGCAGCTGCCGGCGGCCAGCGCCGTGGCGATGGTCCTGATCAATGCTCTCATCATGGCGAATCCTCGGGTGGGGTAGATGCAAGTTCCATGCGAACGGATGGTTTGTACCCGCTACGCCCGTCCGCTGACCAACCGGTCCAACCCTTAGTTGCTCCGTTGCCAAACCCTGCCCCAAGGCGCATGCTTTGCGCCCTCCCAACGATCCGAGGAGCTTCCAATGAATCGACTCGACCTTGCAGCCCGGCGCGGCGGATGGGGCGTGCGCGCTGCCGCCTTGATCGTCCTTTGCGCCGTGGCCGCAGCGCTCGGCACGCAGGCAGGCGCCCGCGACGATGACGACGACGATCGCGGCAAGGCGGAGCTTTGGAACATCGCGCGCAAGGCCAAAGTCATCGACCTCTCCCACACCTGGGACAAGAACTCGCCGATCGCCTCGGTGAACCCTCCCTTCTCCTTCTCGCTGGCAGCCACGCACGCGAACACGCGGGGCACCTTCGGTGACGACGGCCAGTTGTCCTTCACCTCCGAGACCATGCAATGGAGCGGCCAGCACGGAGCGCCAAGCATCGATGCAATCGGCCATATCGGGCGCGACGGCAAGCTCTTCGGGGGCGTGGACGCAGCTGCAGCCACCTCCAACCTGGAAGGCCTGGGCGCGAGCGGCGTTGGCGCGCACCTGGCGATCGACAAGTTCCCCAATGACCTGATGGTCAATCGAGGCGTATTGCTCGACGTCGCACGAATGGTGACCGGCGATTCGACCCCATTGCCGCCGGCCTTCGAGATCACCGCCCAGCACCTCGCGGACGCAGCGCGCAAGCAACGGGTCAAGCTGCGTGCAGGCGACACGGTGTTCATCCGAACGGGCTGGGGTGCCTACTTTTCCGCTCAGACGTCACTCTATGCGGGTGACTCTTCGCCCGGGCCCGGCCTCGATGCGGCCGAGTTCCTCATCAGGAATGGTGCCCGGGTGGTCGGCAACGACACCCTCACGTTCGAGCAGCGGCCGCCCGTCGCATTTCCGAATGGAAAGCTTCAGGTCTTTCCGGTCCACATGCGGCTGATCGCGGATGCCGGCATCTTCATTATCGAAAACCTCGATCTCGAAGAACTCTCAGCGGCTCGGGCCTATGAATTCACGGTGGTGACGCCACCGCTGAAGGTGCGCGGCGGGACGGGCTCCGCCTTGCGCGCCTTTGCGCTCGTGCGCCAGAAGGATTGAGCGCAGCGCGCTCGCCTGCTCAGCGCCGTCCCTTGCGGCGGGAACGGCTGTTGAGCATGCCCATCTGGCTGCGCTGGCGGTCGATGCGGTCCTGCCGGCGCTGATCTTCCTTCTCGACCACCTTGCGCTTGGTGTAGCCCGACCAATCGGCCCAAGCCCACCAGGCCATCGCCAGGCCGAAGGGGATGAGCACCACGAACCAGGACCACTGCGCCACCGGCCCGATCTCGAAAAACTTCAGCGCCACGCCCAGCAGGCCCAGGCCCAGGAACCACATTTGCATACCCTCCGGTGTTGTTCGATCTTCGTGGCTGCGCGGCTCTACCTACAATCCGTGCAGTCCGCGCCGACTGTAGCGCAGCCCACCGTGATGAGCCCCATGATGAAAAAAGCACTGTTGTTTTTGTCCCTGTCCGCCGGCCTCGCGGCTCCTGCCCTGGCCGACCTGGCGCTGGCCCAGTCGAAGAACTGCATGTCCTGCCATGCAGTCGACAAGAAGCTGATCGGCCCCTCGTTCAAGGACGTGGCCGCCAAGTACAAGGACAACAAGGGCGCGGTGGACCTCTTGGCCGGCAAGATCATCAAGGGCGGCGCCGGCGTGTGGGGCCCGGTGCCGATGCCGGCCAACACCCAGGTCAGCGAGGCGGACGCCAAGAAGCTGTCCGCCTGGGTGATGCAGACGAAGTAGGCCTCAGAGCTGCGGATTGATGTCCGCCGGCGCGTTGCGGCGCTCGATCCGATCCTCCAGCTGCCCGATGTGGGCCGCCGTGCTGTTGTCCGACTGGTCGACGCGCGACTTGAAGGCGGCCTCCAACTGCTCGATGCGCGCCACCAGGCGGGCCTGCAGTTCGGCATTGCGGGCTGCACGGATCTGCTCCTGCGCATCGAGGTAGCTGCGCAGTTCGGTGAAGCGCGAGGCCTCCGCCTTGTCGGCCAGGTCGCGCTGGACCTGCAGTTCCTTGCTGTGGCGGCGCGTTTCCAGCATCACCGTGCTCTGCAGGTAGAACACGTAGGCCAGGCAGACCACTACCAGCACCGCCGTCAGGGCCAGCATGACCAGGCCCAGCGGCGCCGTGATCTGCGTGACGCCGAGCGACATCTGCGTGGGGGTCGACAAGGTGCCCCAGTTCAAGGCGGCGAGCGCCGCGATCAACAGCACGACGACGAGCAAAATTCCAGTGCGCAAACGCATTCGGGACCTCCTGAGTGTTTTCTGAAAGGCCGTTTGTAACCCACTTCGGCAAGCGCCCGTGTCGGACGAGTTCGGCCTTGGGCTATCGTGCCAACAAGGGCGCGTCGCTCGCGTGCAGCATCGACTCGCCGCGTTCGATGAGGAAGTAGCGAAAGGCCTCGGCCGCCGGCGACAGCACCCTGCTTTGCAGGTGCACCACCTGCCAGGTGCGCATTACCGGCGTGCCATCCACGTCGAGCAGCTTCATGAGCCCGGCGCCAAGTTCGAGCCAGAGCGTGTGCAGCGACAGGAAGCTCACGCCCATGCCGGCCATCACCGCCTGCTTGATGGTTTCGTTGCTGCCCATCTCCATCGTGATGCTCGGCTCGAAGCGATGCTCGGCGAAGAAGTGCTCCATCGCGTTGCGCGTGCCCGAGCCATGCTCGCGCACGATGAAGGGAAAGGCGGCCAGTGCCCCCACCGGCAAGTGTCCCAGCGGGAGCAATGGGTGTCCCGGTTGACAGACGAACACCAGCGGGTGCGCCGCGAAGGCTTCCGAGCGCACTGCCAGTTCGCGCGGCGGCCGCCCCATCACCGCCAGGTCGCACTCGCTCGATTGCAGCAGTTCGACCAGGGCCTTGCGGTTGGCGCTGACGACCAGGCGCACGTCGATGCCCGGATGCTCCTGGCGGAACAGCGCCAGCAGGCGCGGCACGAAGTACTTGGCGGTGCTCACCATGCCCACCGTCAGCAAGCCGTGCTCCAGGCGCTTGAAGCGGCTCATCGCGTTCTCGGTATCGCGCAGCGCCGCCAGCATGCGCTTGGCGTGGACGACGAAGTACTCGCCGGCCGTGGACAGCGAGAGCGTGCGCCCGACGCGGTCGAACAGCGGAAGGCCGACCTGGTTCTCGATCTCCTTGATCTGCATCGACACCGCCGGCGGCGTCAGGTGCAGCACCTCGGCCGCGCGGGTGACGCTGCCCTGCTGAGCCACTTCGAGAAAAACGCGCAGTTGGCGAAAGCTCAGGTTCATTGTTAAGCAAAACCTTAACTTAAGACCAAGAAAGTCTAACTGGTGTTTATCGATCAGGCCATCGAACATTCACCCATCGCCACCCATCGCCCACCGGAGACCACTGCATGAATGCCCGCACCGACATCAACCTGAAGGCCGACGCCACCCGGATCACCGATCAGAAGCAGCGCTACAGCGCCGGCGTTCTGAAGTACCGCCAGATGGGCTACTGGGAACCCGACTACGTGCCTCGGGAAACCGACACGATCTGCCTGTTCCGCATCACGCCGCAGGACGGCGTGGATCCGATCGAGGCCGGTGCCGCCGTGGCCGGCGAGTCGAGCACGGCCACCTGGACGGTGGTCTGGACCGACCGCCTCACGGCCTGCGAGAACTACCGCGCCAAGTGCTACAAGGTCGAGCCGGTACCGGGCCGGCCGGGCGAGTACTTCGCCTGGGTGGCCTACGACATCATCCTGTTCGAGGAAGGCTCGATCGCCAACATGACGGCGAGCCTGATCGGCAATGTCTTCTCCTTCAAGCCGCTGAAGGCCGCGCGCCTGGAAGACATCCGCATCCCGGTGGCCTACGTCAAGACCTTCAAGGGCCCGCCCACCGGACTGGTCGTCGAGCGCGAGCGGCTGGACAAGTTCGGCCGGCCGCTGCTGGGCGCCACCACCAAGCCCAAGCTGGGCCTCTCCGGGCGCAACTACGGCCGCGTGATCTACGAAGGCCTGAAGGGCGGCCTGGACTTCATGAAGGACGACGAGAACATCAACTCGCAGCCCTTCATGCACTGGCGCGACCGTTTCCTCTACGTGATGGACGGCGTGAACAAGGCCAGCGCCGCCACCGGTGAAGTCAAGGGCTCCTACCTCAACGTCACCGCCGGCACGATGGAGGCGATCTACGAGCGCGCCGAGTTCGCCAAGAACCTGGGCAGCGTCGTGATCATGATCGACCTGATCGTCGGCTGGCCCTGCATCCAGAGCCTGGGCGAATGGTGCCGGCGC
Source organism: Variovorax sp. (assembly GCA_035476655.1). GTDB lineage: Bacteria > Pseudomonadota > Gammaproteobacteria > Burkholderiales > Burkholderiaceae_C > Variovorax. The sequence goes on along the minus strand of DATILH010000191.1, from coordinate 41,518 downwards.
AATGACATGGTGCTGCACCTGCACCGCGCGGGGCACGGCACCTACACGCGGCAGAAGAACCACGGCGTGTCCTTCCGCGTCATCGCCAAGTGGCTGCGCCTGGCGGGCGTGGACCACATGCATGCCGGCACGGCCGTGGGCAAGCTCGAAGGTGATCCGCTCACCGTGCAGGGCTACTACAACGTCTGCCGCGACGCCTACACGAAGGCCGACCTGCCGCGCGGCCTGTTCTTCGACATGGACTGGTGCGACATGAAGAAGGTGATGCCGGTGGCCTCGGGCGGCATCCACGCGGGCCAGATGCACCAGTTGATCGACCTGTTCGGCGACGACGTGATCCTGCAGTTCGGCGGCGGAACGATCGGCCATCCGAGCGGCATCCAGGCGGGCGCCGTGGCCAACCGCGTGGCGCTCGAGGCGATGGTCAAGGCCCGCAACGAGGGCAAGGACATCCGGAACGAAGGCCCGGAAATCCTGCGCAAGGCGGCCCAGTTCTGTACCCCGCTGAAGCAGGCGCTCGATACCTGGGGCGAGATCAGCTTCAACTACACGTCCACCGATTCTAGCGACTACGCCGTGACCCCGGCCGTCGCCTGACAAAACGGAGCCCTTCACCATGATGACCAACCCCACCGGCCGCGTGACGCAAGGCCAGTTCAGCTTCCTGCCCGATCTCAGCGATGCCGAGATCTCGCTTCAGGTCGAGTACGGCCTCGGGCGCGGCTACGCCTGGAGCGTGGAGTACACCGACGACCCGCACCCGCGCAACACCTACTGGGAGATGTACGGCATGCCGATGTTCGACCTGAAGGACGCCGCCGGCGTGCTCCAGGAGGTGAACGCGTGCCGCAAGACCTTTCCGAGCCATTACATCCGGCTGATGGCCTTCGACTCCACGCGCGGCACCGAGTCGATCGCGATGAGCTTCCTCGTCAACCGGCCGAAGGACGAGCCCGGCTTCGGCCTGGTGCGGCAGGAGGCGGAGGGCCGGACGATGCGCTACACGCTGCACAGCTACGCCACCGACAAGCCCGAAGCGCAGAGGTATTGAGGCCATGTACCGCATCGCACCTTCAATCCTGTCAGCCGACTTTGCGCGCCTGGGCGAGGAGGTGCGCGATGTGATCGACGCCGGCGCGGACTGGATCCACCTCGACGTGATGGACAACCACTACGTGCCGAACCTGAGCATCGGCCCGGCGGTCGCGCAGGCCATCAAGCCGCACTGCGTGCATGCCGGCGGCGCGAAGGTGCCGCTGGACGTGCATCTCATGGCGCGGCCGGTCGACGCGCTGGCGCAGGCTTTTGCGGAAGCCGGCGCCGACCTGGTCAGCTTCCACCCGGAGGCCTCGGCCCATGTCGACCGCACGCTGCAGTTGATCCGCGGCAAGGGCTGCCAGGCCGGCCTGGTGTTCAACCCGGCGACGCCGCTGGATGTGCTGGAGTGGGCGATCGACAAGGTCGACCTGGTGCTCGTGATGAGCGTGAACCCGGGCTTCGGCGGCCAGGCTTTCATCGACTCGGCCTTGCGCAAGATCGAGTGCGCCCGGCGCCTCATCGAGGCCACCGGCCGCGACATCCGACTCGAGGTGGACGGCGGCATCAAGGTGGACAACATCCGCCGCGCCGCCGATGCCGGTGCCGACACCTTCGTGGCGGGCAGCGCGATCTTCGGGCAACCGAACTACCGAAGCGTCATCGACGCGATGCGGCGCGAACTCGGCGACGCACATGACACACGGAGGGCCGCATGAACCAGCCGCTCTACGCCATTCCGGGCTCCGGCGCACCGGCCCCCGATGCACCGCCGGCAGCGGACGCCGCGTCGGCGGCAGCCGCGCCGCGCAGTGTCGGCGAGGTGCTGCGCGACAGCCAGGTCGAAGCAGTGTTCGAGGAACTCGAGCGCGACCTGGTCGGCCTCACGCCGGTCAAGCAACGCATCCGCGACATCGCCGCCCTGCTGGTGATCGACAAGCTGCGCCTGGGGCTGGGGCTGCAGGCCCACGCGCCCTCGCTGCACATGAGCTTCACCGGCAACCCCGGCACCGGCAAGACCACGGTGGCGATGCGCATGGCGCAGATCCTGCACCGCCTGGGCTATGTGCGCAAAGGGCACCTGGTCGCGGTCACGCGCGACGACCTGGTCGGCCAGTACATCGGCCACACCGCGCCCAAGACCCGGGAAGTGCTCAAGAAGGCGATGGGCGGCGTGCTCTTCATCGACGAGGCCTACTACCTCTACAAGCCCGAGAACGAGCGCGACTACGGGCAAGAGGCGATCGAGATCCTGCTGCAAGTGATGGAGAACCAGCGCGACGACCTGGTGGTGATCCTCGCTGGCTACAAGGACCGCATGGACACCTTCTTCCGCTCGAACCCAGGCATGAGCAGCCGCGTCGCGCATCACCTGGATTTCCCGGACTACAGCCTGGGCGAGCTCGCGCAGATCGCCGACCGGATGCTCGAGGGCATGAGCTACCACTTCGCCGATGGTGGGCGCGAGGCCTTCGGCGACTACCTGACGCGCCGCGTCGCGCAGCCGCACTTCGCCAACGCTCGCAGCGTTCGCAACGCGCTCGACCGTGCGCGGCTGCGCCAGGCCAGCCGGCTGTTCGCCGATCGCGAGCGCGCGCTGACACAGGACGACCTGACGACGCTGCTGCCACAGGACATCCGGGCCAGCCGAGTGTTCGCGAATTGAAGCCGACGGGAGATCACCATGCCATTGACCGGTCGCTGGACCCTGACCCGCTACCTGATCGAGCAGCGCCGCCGCCATCCGCAGGCCAGCGGCGAGCTCAACGCGCTGATCCTCGACGTCTCGCTCGCCTGCAAGGCGCTGGCACGCATCGTCTCGCGCGGCCCGCTGGGCGCCGCCATGCCTGTCGGCGGCGAGCTCAACGTGCAGGGCGAAGTGCAAAAGCCCCTGGACCTGCTGTCCAACGAAGTGTTCGTGCGCATGAACGAGTGGAACGGCCACCTCGGCGGCATGGCTTCCGAGGAGATGGAGCAGCCCTTCCAGATCCCGGCCACCTTCCCGCGCGGCAAGTACCTGCTGCTGTTCGACCCGCTCGACGGCTCTTCGAACATCGACGTCAATGTGGCCGTGGGCAGCATCTTCTCGATCCTGCGCGCGCCGCCCGATGTGGTGGAAAGCGGCCGCGACGTGGTGGAGTCGGACTTCCTGCAGCCCGGGGCCGCGCAAGTCGCGGCCGGCTATGCCATCTACGGCCCGGCCGCACAGTTCGTGCTGACCGTCGGCGACGGGGTCGCCGTTTTCACCCTGGATCCGGACTTCGGCGAATTCGTGCTGACGCAGTCGAATGTCCAGGTGCCGGCCGACACGCAGGAGTTCGCGATCAACAGCTCCAACGCGCGCTTCTGGGAGCCGCCGGTCAAGCGCTATGTCGACGAATGCCTGGCCGGCAGGCCCGGTCCGCGCGGCAAGGACTTCAACATGCGCTGGATCGCCAGCATGGTGGCCGAGGCGCATCGCATCCTGATGCGCGGCGGGGTGTTCCTGTACCCGCGCGACAGCAAGGACCCGGACAAGCCTGGGCGGCTGCGCCTGCTGTACGAGGCCAACCCCGTCGGCTTCGTGATGGAGCAGGCGGGCGGGCGTGCCAGCACCGGCCGCCAGCCCATGCTCAGGGTCCAGCCGGGCGAACTGCACCAACGCATCGGCCTGGTGTTCGGCTCGAAGAACGAAGTCGAGCGCATCGAGCGCTACCACCGCGAGCCACCGCCCAGTGTGGCGCCGGCGCCCTTGTTTGCCACGCGCAGCCTGTTTCGAGATTGAAGCGAGAGGTCCACGACATGTCAGAGAGACACCCCATCATCGCCATCACCGGCTCGTCCGGCGCGGGCACCAGCTCGGTGACGCGCACGTTCGAGAACATCTTTCGCCGCGAGAAGGTCACGGCCGCCGTCATCGAAGGCGACAGCTTTCACCGCTTCGACCGCAACGAGATGAAGCAGCGGCAAGCGCAGGCGGAGCAGCAGGGTAACAAGAACTTCAGCCACTTCGGCTGCGACAACAACCTGTTCGCCGAACTCGAGGACCTGTTCCGCAGCTACAGCGAGTGCGGCAACGGAAGCCGCCGCAAGTACCTGCACGATCCGGCCGAGGCGGCGCCGTACGAGCAGGAGCCGGGCACGTTCACGCCCTGGGAAGACCTGCCGGCTAACACCGACATGCTGTTCTACGAGGGCCTGCACGGCGCCGTCGTCACGCCCAAGGTCAACGTCGCCAGGTATCCGGACCTGCTGATCGGCGTGGTGCCCGTGATCAACCTGGAGTGGATCCAGAAGCTCTACCGCGACAAGAACGTGCGCGGCTACAGCACAGAGGCGGTCACCGACACCATCTTGCGCCGCATGCCGGACTACGTGAACTACATCGTGCCGCAGTTCGCCCACACGCACGTCAACTTCCAGCGCGTGCCGGTGGTGGACACCAGCAACCCCTTCCATTCGCGCGAGATCCCCACCGCCGACGAGAGCCTGTGCGTGATCCGCTTTGCCAACCCGAAGGGCATCGACTTCCCCTACCTGCTCAACATGATCAACAACGCGTGGATGAGCCGGGCCAACACCATCGTGGTGCCCGGCGGCAAGATGGAGCTGGCGATGCAGCTGATCTTCACGCCCTTCATCTGGCGCATGATGGAACGGCGCAAGCGCGCCCTGGGAGCGCTGTGATGGCCGGCCACTCCACCGACCGCGTGCTGCGTCCCGACAGCGGCCGCTTCGACACGATGGCCAACGCGCTGCGTGCGCTGGCCATGGACGCCGTGCAGAAGGCCAACTCCGGCCACCCCGGCGCACCGATGGGCATGGCCGAGATGGCGGTGGCGCTGTGGGGCGGCCACCTGCGCCACAACCCCGCCAATCCGCACTGGCCCGATCGCGACCGCTTCGTCCTGTCCAACGGCCACGCGTCGATGCTGCTGTATGCGCTGCTGCACCTCACGGGCTACGCACTGCCTCTGGACGAGCTGAAGCGCTTCCGCCAGCTGCACAGCAAGACGCCGGGCCACCCCGAGGTCGGCCTGACGCCCGGCGTGGAGACGACGACCGGTCCGCTGGCGCAGGGCCTCACCAACGCGGTGGGCATGGCGCTCGCGGAAAAGCTGCTGGCCGACGAGTTCAACCGGCCGGGCCACGCGGTGGTCGACCACCACACCTACGTCTTCCTTGGCGACGGCTGCCTGATGGAAGGCATCAGCCACGAGGCCTGTTCGCTGGCCGGCGTGTGGCACCTCCATAAGCTGATCGCGCTGTATGACGACAACGGCATCTCGATCGACGGTGCGGTCGACGGCTGGTTCCGCGACGACAGCGCGCAACGCTTCGGCGCCTATGGCTGGAACGTGATCGGCCCGATCGACGGCCACGACACCGCGGCCGTGAGCCAGGCGATCGAGCAGGCGAAGCGCAGCGCCGACCGGCCGACGCTGATCATCTGCCGCACCACGATCGGCCGCGGTTCGCCCGCGCGCGCCGGTACCGCCAAGGCGCATGGCGAACCCTTGGGCGCCGATGAGATCGCAGCGACGCGCTCGGCGATCGGCTGGGAAGCGGGCGCATTCGAGATCCCCCAGGATCTGCGCGCGCGATGGAGCGCCGCCGAACGGGGCGCTGCGCAGGAAGCCGCGTGGCGCCGTTCGTTCGAGGCCTACCGCAGCGAGTATCCCGCCTTGGCCGCCGAGTTCGAGCGCCGCATCACCGGCGTGCTGCCGGCCGATTTCCACGAGACGGAGATGGCGCTGATGGCGTGCATGGGCCAGTCGATCGACGCGGTGGCCACGCGCAAGGCCTCGCAGCAGGCGCTGGCGGTGCTGGCGCCGGCGATTCCCGAACTGATCGGCGGCAGTGCGGACCTGACCGGCTCGAACCTGACCGACTTCCCTGGATGCGGCGCCGTGCGTGGCGGGCAAGCGGGCGGGCGGCACATCAACTATGGCGTGCGCGAGTTCGGCATGGCGGCCATCATGAACGGCATGGCGCTGCATGGCGGCCACATCCCCTATGGCGGCACCTTCCTGACCTTCAGCGACTACAGCCGCAACGCCATCCGCATGGCTGCGCTGATGAAGCTGCGCGTGATCCATGTCTTCACGCACGACTCGATCGGCCTGGGCGAGGACGGTCCCACGCACCAGGCGGTCGAGCATGCCGCCAGCCTGCGCTTGGTTCCGAACCTGGATGTCTGGCGACCAGGCGATGCGCCGGAGACGGCGGCGGCCTGGGTCCATGCGCTCGAGCAGTCGCAGCGGCCGAGCGCCCTGCTGCTCTCGCGGCAAAACCTGCCGGCGCAGGCCCGCACGCCGGAACAGGTGATCGACATCCGGCGAGGCGGCTACGTGCTGAGCGACCGCGCCGGTGCCCGGGCGGTGCTGCTGGCCACCGGCTCGGAAGTGGCCATGGCGATGGCCGCGCAGCAACTCCTCGACGCGCAAGGCGTCCCAGTGCGCGTGGTCTCGCTGCCCAGCAGCACCGTGTTCGACCGCCAGCCACGCGCATGGCGCGAGGACGTGCTCGGCCGCGCCGTGCCGCGCATCGGCATCGAGGCCGGCGTGACGCGCTGGTGGGGCCAGTACGGCTGCGTGGCCGCGCTGGGTGTGGACAGCTTCGGCGAGTCCGCGCCCGGCCCTCAGGTCTACGAGCACTTCGGCCTGACGGCACAGCGCCTGGCCGAACTGATTGTGGCCACGATCGAAGCGCAGGACGCAGTCACCGACGTCGAGACTGGGGATCACGCATGAACTTCGACATCGTCAGCTTCGATCTGGACGGCACCCTGGTCGACACCGCGGGCGAAATCGCCGAGGCGGCCAATCGCGCTCTGGAGTCGCATGGCATCGCCCGGCGGCCGGTGGACGAGATCACGCGGTTCATCGGCGCCGGCACGAGCGAGTTGATGATCAAGGTGCTCGCACGCGCCTTCCAGGAGCAGCCTGCCCTGGCCGACAGGGTCCGTGCGGAGGACGTGCTCAAGAGCCTGGACAAGCACTACGAAGCAACGACCGGGAGCACCTGCGTGCCGTACGCAGGTGCCCATGAGGTGCTTGGACGGCTGAAGGCCGCGGGGGTGCGCATCGCCTGCACGACCAACAAGGAACTGCGGCATGCGCAACGGTTGCTGGACATGCAGGGCTTGAGCGTCTGCTTCGACCTCGTGATCGGCGGCGACTCGCTGCCGATCAAGAAGCCCGATGCCCGCGTGCTGCGCCATGTCGTCAGCGAGCTCGGCGGCGAGCTGCGCCGGTCGGCGCACCTGGGCGACTCGCACACCGACGTGATGGCTGCGCGCAATGCCGGCGTCGAGGCCTGGGCGGTGCCCTATGGCTACAACGCCGGCCAGCCGATCGCGGCATCGCGGCCCGATCGCCTGTTTGCCGACCTGAACGCCGTGGCGGAGCACGTGCTGCACAAGCGCGTTCCGGCCTGACATCGCAACCACCACATCACCTGAACCAGAGACATGACCATCAAACTCGGCATCAACGGCTTCGGCCGCATCGGCCGCAACGTGCTGCGCGCGGCGGTGCGAAGCTTTCCCGACATCGAAGTGGTCGGCATCAACGACCTGCTCGAGCCGGACTACCTGGCCTACATGCTCCAGTACGACTCGGTGCATGGCCGCTTCAAGGGCGAAGTGAGCGTCGAAGGCAACACGCTGATCGTCAACGGCAGGAAGATCCGCCTCACCGCCGAGCGCGACCCGGCCCATCTCAAGTGGAGCGAGGTGGGCGCCGACATCGTGCTGGAATCCACCGGCCTGTTCCTGACCAAGGAGAGCTGCGAGAAGCACCTGAGTGCCGGGGCCAGCAAGGACGACACGCCCATGTTCGTCTTCGGCGTGAACAGCAGCAGCTACACGGGCCAGGCCATCATCTCCAATGCGTCCTGCACCACCAACTGCCTGGCGCCGCTGGCCAAGGTGCTCAACGACAAGTGGGGCATCAAGCGCGGCCTGATGACCACCGTGCACACCGCCACCGCGACGCAAAAGACCGTGGACGGCCCGAGCAACAAGGACTGGCGCGGCGGCCGCGGCATCCTGGAAAACATCATCCCGTCGAGCACCGGCGCGGCCAGGGCGGTGGGCGTGGTGCTGCCCGAGCTCAAGGGCAAGCTCACCGGCATGGCGTTGCGCGTGCCGACCTCCGACGTGTCGGTAGTCGACCTCACGGTCGAGCTGGTGAAGGAGGCCAGCTACCGGGACATCTGCGCCGAGATGAAGGCGAAGAGCGAAGGCGCCATGAAGGGCGTGCTGGGCTACACAGAAGACAAGGTGGTCGCCACCGACTTTCGCGGCGACCCGCGCACCTCCATCTTGGACGCCGAGGCCGGCATCGCGCTGGACGGCAGCTTCGTCAAGCTGGTGAGCTGGTATGACAACGAATGGGGCTACTCCAGCAAGTGCCTGGAGATGGTCCGCGTGGTCGGAGCACGGTGATGAAAGTCCTTCGACTTATGGAACTCGTGGCTGACGGCCGGCTGGCCGGCCAACGCGTGTTCATCCGCGCCGACCTCAACGTGCCGCAAGACGATGCGGGCCACATCACGGAGGACACGCGTATCCGCGCGTCGGTGCCCTGCATCGAGATGGCGCTCGCGGCCGGCGCCGCGGTGATGGTGGCCTCGCACCTCGGCCGCCCGACAGAAGGCGAATTCAAGCCCGGGGACTCGCTGGCGCCCGTCGCCAGGCGCCTGGGCGAACTGCTCGGCCGCGAGGTGCCCCTGGTCTCGCACTGGGTCGACGGCGTCAAGGTGAAGCCCGGTGAACTCGTGCTGCTCGAGAACTGCCGGCTCAACAAGGGCGAGAAGAAGAACGACGAGGCGCTGGCGAAGAAGCTCGCCGCGCTGTGCGACATCTTCGTGCACGACGCCTTCGGCACGGCGCATCGTGCCGAGGCCTCGACCTACGGCATCGCGCAGTTCGCGCAGACGGCCTGCGCCGGCCCGCTGCTCGCGGCCGAGATCGATGCGATCACGAAGGCGCTGGCGAACCCGAAGCGGCCGCTGGTGGCGATCGTCGCAGGCAGCAAGGTGTCGACCAAGCTGTCGATCCTGCAGAGCCTGGCCAAGAAGGTCGACCAGCTCATCGTGGGCGGCGGAATTGCGAACACCTTCATGCTCGCGGCCGGGCTGCCGATCGGCAAGAGCCTTGCCGAACCCGGCCTCGTCGATGACGCGAAGGCGGTGATCGCCGCGATGAAGGCGCGCGGCGCGCAAGTGCCGATCCCGAGCGACGTGGTGGTCGCCAAGGCGTTCAAGGCCGATGCGCCCGCAACCGTGAAGGCAGCCACCGAGGTCGCGGCCGACGACATGATCCTGGACATCGGTCCGCAGACCGCGGCGAAGCTCGCGGCGCAGTTGAAGGCCGCCGGCACCATCGTCTGGAACGGCCCGGTCGGCGTGTTCGAGTTCGATGCTTTCTCGAACGGCACCGAGGCCATCGCGCGCGCCATCGCCGATTCGGATGCATTCAGCATCGCCGGCGGCGGCGACACGCTGGCCGCCATCGCGAAGTACGGCATCGAACAGGAGATGGGCTACATCTCCACCGGCGGTGGCGCCTTCCTCGAATTGCTCCAAGGCAAGACCCTGCCCGCTTTCGAGATCCTGGCGCGCCGCGCCGATCGCTAGCGTTCACCGGAGTCATCACCATGCTTGCCGCACTGCTGTGGGACGTGGACGGTACGCTGGCCGAAACCGAGCGCGATGGCCACCGCGTCGCCTTCAACCAGGCCTTCGCCGAGCTGGGCCTGCACTGGTACTGGGACACCGAGCGCTATGGCCGGCTGCTGCGGGTGACCGGGGGCCACGAGCGCCTGCTCGCCGCGATGGCCGGCGAAGGCGATGCGCCGGCGCTGGCCGGCGAGCGCGAAGCGCTGGCGCGCGAACTGCATCGGGTGAAGAACCGCTGCTACGCCACGACCGTGCACGACGGAACGATCAAGCTGCGCCCCGGCGTGGCTGCCCTGATCGACGAGGCGGCCGAGCGCGGCGTGCGCCACGCCATCGTCACCACCACCAGCCGCACCAACGTGAAAGCGCTGCTCGAGCGCCATCTCGGCAACGCGTGGGCCGAGCGCTTCGACGCCGTGGTGTGCGGCGAGGACGTCAGGGCCAAGAAGCCCGACCCCGAAGCGCACCGGCGCGCCCTGGCCGAATTGCGCCTGCCCGCGCTGAACACGCTGGCCATCGAGGATTCCTGCGCCGGCGCCACCGCGGCCCGGGCGGCCGACGTGCCGGTGCTAGTGACGCGCAGCGCCTACTTCGCCGACGACCCCATCGACGCGGCGGTCGCCATCGGTCCGGGGCTGCACGTGCGCGAAGGCTGGCAGCCCGTGCCGGCGGCTCGCCCGGCCGAGCACATCACTCTGGACGACCTCATCGACTGGCACGAGCGCATGGAGTTCGTGTCCGCCCTGCGCTAGCCCACTTCTCTTCTTCAGGAAAAGGAAACCGCCCCATGGCCTTCATCTCCCTGCGCCAATTGCTGGACCACGCTGCCGAACACGGCTACGGCGTGCCGGCCTTCAACGTCAACAACCTGGAGCAGATCCAGGCGATCATGGAAGCGGCCGAGGCCACGCAAAGCCCGGTGATCCTGCAGGCCAGCGCCGGCGCGCGGCAGTACGCCGGCGAGGCCTACCTGCGCCACATGGTGCTGGCCGCGGTGGAAAGCCATCCGCAGATCCCGCTCGTGCTGCACCAGGACCACGGTGCCTCGCCGGCGGTGTGCCTGCAGGCGATCCAGAGCGGCTTCACCAGCGTGATGATGGACGGGTCGCTGCGCGAGGACGCGAAGACGCCGGCGAGCTACGACTACAACGTCGCCGTCACCGCCGACGTCTGCCGGCTCGCGCATACGGTCGGTGTCAGCGTCGAGGGCGAACTCGGCTGCCTGGGCTCCCTGGAAAGCGGTCAGGCCGGCGAAGAGGACGGCGTGGGCGCCGAAGGCACGCTCAGCCACGACCAGATGCTGACCGACCCGCAAGAGGCGCGGGACTTCGTCGAGCGCACGGGGGTCGACGCCCTGGCAATCGCCATCGGCACCAGCCACGGCGCCTACAAGTTCAGCCGCCAGCCCACCGGCGACATCCTGGCGATCGACCGCATCGCCCGGATCCACGCCGCGGTGCCCGACACGCACCTGGTGATGCACGGCTCGTCGAGCGTGCCGCAGGAGTGGCTGGAGATCGTGCGGCGCTTTGGCGGCGAGATCCCCGAGACCTACGGCGTGCCGGTGGAACAGATCCGGCGCGGCATCGCCAATGGCGTGCGCAAGATCAATATCGACACCGACATCCGCCTGGCGATGACCGGCGCGATGCGCCAGCTGTTCGCGCAGAAGCCCTCCGAGTTCGATCCGCGCAAGGCGCTGGCGGCCGCGCGCCGCGCCGCGCGCGGCATCTGCGAGGCGCGCTTCGAAGCCTTCGGTTGCGCCGGCCAGGCGGCAGGCATCAAGCCGCTGCCGCTTGGCGCGATGGTAGCTCGCTACCGCTGACAGGGGCACCGGCCCGCGCAATTCAACTCAGGAGACAACGCATGTCCTCAGTACTTGAGGGTGGCCGCCTCGGCCGCCCCGGCGTCGTGCAGCCCGGCATTCTGGACAAGGAACGGATCATTGCCGGCCCCGGCTTCAACCGATGGCTCGTACCACCCGCGGGCCTGGCGGTCCACCTGTGCATCGGGATGGCCTATGGCTTCTCGGTGTTCTGGCTTCCCCTGTCGAAGTCGCTGGCGACGGCCGGGACCGGGGCCGCCTGTCCCGGCGACTTGAACTTCCTGGCCGAATTGTTTGCCAGCGGCTGCGACTGGCGGATCGCCACGCTGGGCTGGATGTACGCCCTCTTCTTCGTGTTCCTCGGCTGTGCGGCGGCCGTCTGGGGCGGCTGGCTGGAGCATGCCGGACCTCGCAAGGCGGGCGTGGTGTCGGCGCTGTGCTGGTGCGGCGGCATGCTGGTCTCGGCCCTGGGCATCTACCTTCACCAGTTCTGGCTGATGATCCTCGGTTCCGGGGTCATCGGCGGCATCGGCCTCGGGCTGGGCTACATCTCTCCGGTCTCGACCCTCATCAAGTGGTTTCCCGATCGGCGCGGCATGGCCACGGGACTGGCCATCATGGGATTTGGCGGCGGCGCGATGATCGGTTCGCCGCTGGCGGTGGATCTGATGAAGTTCTTCGCGACGCCGACGAGCCCGGGCGTACTCCAGACCTTCATCGTCATGGCGCTGGTCTATTTCGTCTTCATGCTCGGCGGCGCATTCGGCTACCGGATGCCGCCGACCGGATGGAAGCCGGCCGGATGGACGCCCACGCCCAAGGCGGGCAACACCATGATCACGTCGCGCCATGTGCACGTCCAGCGCGTCTGGGGCATTCCCCAGTTCTGGCTGATCTGGATGGCGCTGTGCATGAATGTCTCGGCCGGCATCGGCGTGATCGGCATGGCCTCGCCGATGCTGCAGGAGGTGTTCGGCGGCATCCTGATCGGCATACCGAAGAAGTTCGCGGAGCTCGACAAGACGCAGCTCGGGGCGATCGCGACGGTAGCCGGCGGCTTCGCGGCACTGCTCTCCCTGTTCAACATCGGTGGCCGTTTCTTCTGGGCCAGTTTGTCAGACAAGCTGGGGCGCAAGATGACCTACGCCGTCTTCTTCGTTCTGGGCGGCCTGCTGTACTTCAGCGTTCCGTTCTTCGCGGCGGCGGGCAACAAGCTGCTGTTCGTGGGCGCCCTGTGCATCATCGTGTCGATGTACGGCGGCGGCTTCTCGACCGTCCCTGCGTACCTCGCGGACATCTTCGGGACGCAGATGGTGGGCGCCATCCACGGCCGGCTGCTGACCGCATGGGCGACGGCGGGCATCCTGGGGCCGGTGGTCGTGAACTACATGCGCGAATACCAGCTGGGCCTGGGCCTGCCGCGGGAACAGGTCTACAACCAGACGATGCACATCCTGGTCGGCATGCTCGTCGTCGGGCTGATCTGCAACCTGCTGGTGCGCCCGCTCAACGAAAAGTGGTTCATGACGGACTCCGAGTTGGCAGAGGAGAAGAAGATCGCCCACGAGAGGTCCGCAGCGGCTGACGCGCGGCTGGCGGTGGCAGCCGTCCGCAACGACGCGACGCCCGTGCTCAAGGTCTGGCTGGCCTGGCTGGCCGTGGGCATTCCCCTGGTATGGGGCGTCTACCGGACGCTGCTGGCAGCGGCGGAGTTCTTCCGTTGAAACCCGCCGCCACTGCGCCCGGGATCAGTTGGCCTGCGCCAACTGCTCCAGGATGGCCGGGTTCTCCAGCGTCGACGTGTCCTGCGTGATCGCCTCGCCCTTGGCGATGCTGCGCAGCAGGCGCCGCATGATCTTGCCGCTGCGCGTCTTGGGCAGGTTGTCGCCAAAGCGGATGTCCTTGGGCTTGGCGATCGGCCCGATTTCCTTGGCCACCCAGTTGCGCAGTTCGGCGGCGATCTGCCTGGCCTCCTCGCCGGTCGGGCGCGGGCGCTTGAGCACGACGAAGGCGCACACCGCCTCGCCGGTCACATCGTCCGGCCGCCCCACCACCGCCGCCTCGGCCACCAGGTCGGTCTTGGCCACCAGGGCCGATTCGATCTCCATGGTGCCCAGGCGGTGCCCCGAGACGTTGAGCACGTCGTCGATGCGGCCGGTGATGCGGAAGTAGCCACGGTCGGGGCTGCGCACCGCGCCGTCGCCGCACAGGTAGATCGTGCCGCCCATCTCCTCGGGGAAGTAGCTCTTCTTGAAGCGCTCCGGGTCGCCCCAGATGGTGCGGATCATCGCGGGCCAGGGCCGCTTGATGACCAGCATGCCGCCGCCACCATGCGCGATGTCCTTGCCCGTCTCGTCCACCACCGCGGCCATGATGCCGGGCAGCGGCAGCGTGCACGAGCCCGGCACCAGCGGCGTGGCGCCCGGCAGCGGCGTGATCACGTGGCCGCCGGTCTCGGTCTGCCAGAAGGTATCGACGATGGGGCAGCGCTCGCGCCCCACGTTCCGGTGGTACCACATCCAGGCTTCCGGGTTGATGGGCTCGCCCACCGTGCCGATGATGCGCAGGCTGTCCAGCTTCCAGTTCTTCGGATGCACCTTCTCGTCGCTGTCGGCCGCCTTGATGAGCGAGCGGATGGCAGTGGGCGCGGTGTAGAACACCGAGACCTGGTGCTTCTCGATGGTCTGCCAGAAGCGCCCGGCATGCGGGAAGGTGGGCACGCCCTCGAACACCACCTGGGTCGCGCCGGCCGCCAGCGGGCCGTAGGCCACGTAGGTGTGGCCGGTGATCCAGCCGATGTCGGCGGTGCACCAGAACACGTCCTCGGGGCGGATGTCGAAGGTCCAGTCCATCGTCATCTTGGCCCACAGCAGGTAGCCGCCGGTGGAGTGCTGCACGCCCTTGGGCTTGCCGGTGGAGCCCGAGGTGTAGAGGATGAAGAGCGGATGCTCGGCGCCCACCGGCGTCGGCGGGCAATGGATGTTCTGGCCTTCCAGCGCCTCGGTGAAGGTCTTGTCGCGGCCTTCGACCCGCTTCCAGTCGGTGAGGGTGCGCTCGTAGACCAGCACGGTCTTTACGCTGTCGCAGCCGCCCAGCGCGATGCCCTCGTCGACTATGGACTTGAGCGGCAGTTCCTTGCCGCCGCGCAGCTGGTAGTTGGCGGTGATGACGGCCACCGCGCCGGCGTCGATGATGCGCTCCTGCAGCGCCTTGGCCGAGAAACCGCCGAACACCACGCTGTGGGTGGCGCCGATGCGCGCGCACGCCTGCATGGCGATCACGCCCTCGATGGTCATGGGCATGTAGACGATGACCCGGTCGCCCTTGCCGATGCCCTGCTGCTTGAGCGCATTGGCGAACTGCGAGACGCGGGTGAGCAGGTCCCTGTAGCTGATGGTGGTGACGGCGCCGTCGTCCGCCTCGAAGATGATGGCGGTCTTGTGCTCGACCGGCGTGCCCATGTGCTTGTCCAGGCAGTTGGCAGAGGCGTTGAGCTCGCCGTCGTCGAACCACTTGTAGAAGGGCGCGTTCGATTCGTCCAGCACGCGGGTGAAGGGCTTGGTCCACACCAGGTTGTCGCGCGCGCGGCTGGCCCAGAAGCCTTCCAGGTCGGTCTCGGCCTCCTTGCACAGCGCCTCGTAGGCGGCCATGCCGGCAATGCGGGCGCCGTTGCGGGCGCGCTCGTCGGGCGGGAAGACCCGGTTCTCAACCAGCGTGGATTCGATCGTCGTCGACATTGCTCTTGCCTCCAGGTTCTCGTCGGGGATGCGGCCGGACTATGGTGGCCCGGTCTTACGGCCTACTGACGCTGCCATGTTAGCGGCTTGCACGGCCCCGACATCTTCGCCGCATAAAATGTCAAGTTTTGTGGCCGCCACGGCGTCCGCCCTCTCAAGAAGCCTCCCGAATGCCCAGACCCGAACCCTTTGCACCTGCCAGCGGCCCCGTGTCGCCGATGCGCCCGTTGCCCAAGCTGATCTTTGCCAGCCGCTGGCTGCAACTGCCGCTGTACCTGGGCCTGATCGCGGCACAGTGCGTCTACGTGGTTCACTTCCTGGTGGAACTGCTGCACCTCGTCGAGGCCGCCTTCGGCAGCCAGGACGCCCTGGAAGCCCTGGTCAAGAGCATCGGCTACAAGACCGATGTGCCCATCACCTCGCTCAACGAGACGGTGATCATGCTGGTGGTGCTGGCATTGATCGACGTGGTGATGATCTCCAACCTGCTGATCATGGTGATCGTCGGCGGCTACGAGACTTTCGTCAGCCGCATGGACCTGCGGGGCCACCCCGACCAGCCCGAATGGCTCAGCCATGTGAATGCCACGGTGCTGAAGGTGAAGCTGGCGATGTCCATCATCGGCATCAGCTCGATCCACCTGCTCAAGACCTTCATCAACGCCGAGAACTACAGCGACAAGGCGCTGATCGCCCAGACCGCGATCCACATCACCTTCCTGCTGTCGGCCATGGCCATCGCCTACACCGACCGCCTGGTGATGGCAACTGCCAACATCAACGGAAAGCACTAGCGAGCTGAATCGGTGCAGCGCTGCGTGACCCTGCCTTCCAACGTCACGCGGGATGCGCCGAGAACCTGACACCAAGGGCACGAGCGACCTTGAGAATGGTGTCGAGGCGTGGTTTTGCGCCCGGAGCAAGCGCTTTGTAAAGACTCTCTCGACCGAGACCAGCATCTTTGGCGACTTGCGCCATGCCTTTGGCGCGCGCAACGTCACTGAGCGCAAGCAGAAGAAGATCAGTGTCTTCCGTGTCTAGAACCGCTGTCATGTACTCGGCAATGGCTTCTTCATCGGTGAGGTAACGAGCCGCATCGAACGGGAGAAGCTTTGCTTTGGCCTTGGACGTACTCATCATTCAAGCTCCAACTGTTGCAAGATCTTCTGCGCGCGCTTGATATCTCTTGCCTGGGTTGATTTGTCACCGCCAGCGAGCATGACGATGAGGATGTTCTGGCGCTTCGTGAAGTACCGGCGATAGCCTGGTCCAAACGCTATACGCATCTCCGATACCTCGTTTCCGACTGGCTTCCAGTCGCCAAGATTCCCTGCTTCGGCCAGACGCAGCCTGGCGACGATGCGTAGCTGGGCTTTGATGTCTGCGAGGCCACCAAGCCAGTCTTGGAACGCTTGCGTTTGGCGTACGGTGAACATGCTTGACTGTATCTATATGGATACGAATGTCAAGCGGTGACGATGTGACTTCGCAGCCCGCTGGATGCCCCCAGCCACTAGCGCCCGGTCATGCTCTCCGGCACCACCCACGCGTCGAACTGCTCGGCCGTGAGGTGGCCCGAGGCGATCGCCGCCTCGCGCAGGCTGCTGCCTTCCTTGTGCGCCTTCTTGGCGATGAAGGCCGCCTTGTCGTAGCCGATGTGGGTGTTGAGCGCCGTCACCAGCATCAGCGAGCGCTGAACCAGCTCGGTGATGCGCTCGCGGTTGGGCTCGATGCCCACCGCGCAGTGGTCGTTGAAGCTCACCATGCCGTCGGCCAGCAGGCGCACGCTCTGCAGGAAGTTGTGCGCCACCATCGGGCGGAACACATTGAGCTCGAAGTTGCCCGAGGCGCCGCCGATATTGATGGCCACGTCGTTGCCGAAGACCTGCGCCGCCAGCATGGTGACAGCCTCGCTCTGCGTCGGGTTCACCTTGCCTGGCATGATCGAGGAGCCCGGCTCGTTCTCCGGGATGCTCAATTCGCCGATGCCGCTGCGCGGGCCGCTGGCCAGCCAGCGCACGTCGTTGGCGATCTTGTTGATGCTGGCTGCCAAGGTCTTGAGGGCGCCGTGGGCATGCACCAGCGCATCGACGCTGGCCATGGCCTCGAACTTGTTGGGCGCCGTGACGAACTCCAGGCCGGTCACGCGCGAGATTTCCCCCGCCACCGCCTCGGCGTAGCCCTTGGGCGCATTCAGGCCCGTCCCCACCGCGGTGCCGCCCAAGGCCAGTTCACGCAGGTGCGGCAGCGTCGCCCGCACATGCGCCTCGCCATGCGTCAACTGGGCGGCGTAGCCTGAGAACTCCTGCCCCAGCGTGAGCGGCGTCGCGTCCTGCAAGTGGGTGCGGCCGATCTTCACGATGTCGTCGAACTCGTGCGACTTCTGCGCCAGGGTGGCGCGCAGCTTGGCGATGGCCGGCAGCAGCTTGTGCGTGATGGCATCCACGGCCGCCACATGCATCGCCGTCGGAAACACGTCGTTGCTCGACTGGCTGCGGTTCACGTCGTCGTTGGGATGCACCAGCCGCCCTTCCCCGCGCTCGCCGCCCAGCAGTTCGCTGGCGCGGTTGGCCAGCACCTCGTTCACGTTCATGTTGGTCTGGGTGCCGGAGCCGGTCTGCCAGACCACCAGCGGGAATTCGTCCCAATGCTTGCCGGCGATCACCTCGTCCGCCGCGGCCACGATGGCCTGAGTCTTTTTCTTGTCCTGCAGGCCCAGGCTCTGGTTGACCACGGCCGAGGCCCGCTTGACCTGGGCCAGGGCGCGGATGATCTCGCGCGGCTGCTTTTCGCCCGAGATGTCGAAATTGAGCAGGGAACGCTGGGTCTGGGCGCCCCAGAGGCGTTCGGCGGGTACTTGAATGGGACCGAAGGTATCTTTCTCGGTACGGGTCGTCATGGTGGCCGGCCTGTCAAAATAGAGGGTCTGCCAGTATCGCCCCCCGAAGAAAACCCCATGACCACCACGATTCAACAAGCCGACCTGATCGAATCGGTCGCCGGCGCGCTCCAGTTCATCAGCTACTACCACCCCGCCGACTACATCGCCCACCTGGCCCGTGCCTACGAGCGCGAGCAGAGCCCGGCGGCCAAGGACGCGATGGCGCAGATCCTCACCAATAGCAAGATGAGCGCCACCGGCCACCGGCCGATCTGCCAGGACACCGGCATCGTCAACGTGTTCCTGAAGGTGGGCATGGACGTGCGCTGGGGCGGCTTCACCGGCAGCCTGGACGACGCGGTGAACGAAGGCGTGCGCCGCGCCTACAACCACCCCGACAACACCCTGCGCGCCTCGGTCGTGGCCGATCCGCAGTTCGCCCGCAAGAACACCAAGGACAACACGCCCGCGGTGATCTTCACCGAGATCGTGCCGGGCAACACGGTCGAAGTGACCGTGGCCGCCAAGGGCGGCGGCAGCGAGAACAAGAGCAAGCTGGTCATGCTCAACCCGGGCGACAGCGTGGTCGACTGGGTACTCAAGACTGTCCCCACCATGGGCGCGGGCTGGTGCCCGCCCGGCATGCTGGGCATCGGCATCGGCGGCACGGCCGAGAAGGCCGCCCTGATGGCCAAGGAAAGCCTGATGGACGACCTGGACATGCACGAGCTGCAGGCCAAGGCCGCGCGCAAGGAAGAACTCACCCAGGTCGAGGAACTGCGCCTGGAGCTCTACGAGAAGGTCAATGCCCTGGGTATCGGCGCGCAGGGCCTGGGCGGCCTGGCCACCGTGCTGGACATCAAGATCAAGATGTACCCGACCCACGCGGCCAGCAAGCCGGTGGCGATGATCCCCAACTGCGCCGCCACCCGCCACGCGCACTTCGTGCTCGACGGCTCCGGCCCGGTCTACCTGGAGGCGCCTTCGCTGGACCTGTGGCCCAAGGTGGACTGGATGCCCGATACCCAGAAGAGCACCCGCGTCGACCTGAACACGCTCACGCCCGAGGTGGTGGCCAGCTGGAAGCCGGGCCAGACCCTGCTGCTCAACGGCAAGATGCTCACCGGCCGCGACGCCGCGCACAAGCGCATCGCCGACATGCTGGCCAAGGGCGAGAAGCTGCCGGTGGACTTCACCAACCGCGTCATCTACTACGTCGGCCCGGTCGACCCGATCGCCGGCGAGGCGGTGGGCCCGGCCGGCCCGACCACCGCCACCCGCATGGACGGATTCACCGAGATGACGCTGGCCCAGACCGGCCTGATCGCCATGATCGGCAAGGCCGAGCGCGGCCCGGTCGCCATCGAGGCGATCAAGAAGCACAAGAGCGCCTACCTGATGGCCGTGGGTGGTGCCGCCTACCTGGTGAGCAAGGCGATCAAGCAGGCCAAGGTGGTCGGCTTCGAGGACCTGGGCATGGAAGCCATCTACGAGTTCGACGTGGTCGACATGCCGGTGACGGTGGCGGTGGACGCCGGCGGCACCAGCGCGCACATCACCGGCCCGGCCGAGTGGCAAAAGCGCATCGCCTCGGGCGAATTCAAGACCATCAGCCTGGAACCGGCTTGACCCGTTCGGCCGTCGGCGTGTTCGACAGCGGCGTGGGGGGCCTGAGCGTCCTCAACGCGCTGCGCGCCGAGTTGCCGGGCGAGGACTTCATCTACTTCTCGGATGCGCGCCACGCGCCCTATGGCGAGCGTGGCGATGCCTTCGTGATCGAGCGAACCCGCGAGGTCGCCACACGGCTGGTGGCCGAGCACGGCATCAAGGCGCTGGTGGTGGCCTGCAACACCGCCACCGCTGCCGCCATCGCCCTGCTGCGAGAGGCGCACCCGGAATTGATCATCGTGGGCGTGGAGCCGGCCCTCAAGCCATCCGCCGCCGCCACCCGCACCGGCCATGTCGGCGTTCTGGCCACGCGCGGCACGCTGGAGAGTCTCAAGTTCAGGACCTTGCACGACACGCTGCAAGGCCATGCCCGCTTCAGCCTGATGCCTTGCGATGGCCTGGCCGGCGCCATCGAGCGACTTGACAGTGAAGCGATCCGGACACTGGCCGGCCAGTACGTGCGGGCGCTGGGGCACTTTGGCGGTCAGCCCGGCGAGATCGACACGCTGGTGCTGGGCTGCACGCACTACCCTTTCATCGCGCCGGAACTGCAGCGCCTGGCCGGCCGCGAAGTGCGCCTGATCGAGACGGGACAGCCCGTGGCCCAGCACACCCGCCGACTGCTGGCGGCGCAAGGCCGTCTTGCCGCGGCGGGAGAGGGCTCGCTGGAACTGCTGACCACCGGCGACGAGACCACCCTGGCCGCTGCGGCCGCACGTTGGCTCGCGCCCGCCCTGCGCCCAACCAACTAATGCGATGTGGCGCCTGGCCCTGCTCCCCTGCCTGGCCGCCTTTCACCTGACGGCGCAGGCCGCTTGCCAGACAGGCCTCGCCGAGCGCCTGCATGCCAAGCTGCATCCCAAGCGAGCACTGATGCATGAACTGGCGGTCTGCGAAGCCTGGCGCGGGCACCTGGGGCGCAGCATCGTCGTGCTGCCCATGGCCGGCGACACTGCGGGCATCGAACTGCAGGTGCTGGTCGTGCAGCAACCGGACAACGGCAACAGCGAGCGCGCCACCGTGCTCGCATCGCTGAGCCAGGCCATTCCCCCGGGCGCCGACGCCCTGCAGCTATCGGACATCGAGCTCGACAGCACCCGCTATCGCCTGGCGCCGGAGCTGCGCAGCTTCGGCCTGCGCATCGCGCGCCGCAGCATCACCTTGCACAAGCCCGCATCGAGCGAGACGCTGTGGCTCTACGGCCTGCAGGGCAACAAGCTGCAGTTGCTGCTGGACGGACTCCAGACGAAGCTGGAGCGGGGCCAGTGGGACATGAGCTGCAGCGGCCAGTTCGAAAAGCAGCAAAGCCAGCTCTCGGTGTCCCGAAGCGCTGCGAGCAAGGGCTTGGCCGACCTGATCGTCCGGCGCAGTGACTGGCGCGCCTCCAACGAGATGCAAGGGGACGAGTGCGTGGAACTGAGCGAGCCGGCGCGCTACCGCGAGTTCGTCCTGCGCTACGACGGCTCGCGCTACGCGCCGCCGCGGGATTAGGCAGCCAGCGCAGCGCTGCGCCCGCGCTTCATGTCGATCGGCAGCAGCAGCACGATGCCGGCGGCAAAAAGTCCTGCAGTGGCCAGGATGGCAATGCGCTGGTTCCCGCCGGTCGCCCAGGTGATGAGGCCGTAGCCGAGCGGCCCGACGATGCCGGCCAGCCGCGTCGCGAAGCTCCACAGTCCGAAGAACTCGGCGAGCTGGCGCGGCGGCGCGAGCACGCCGGTCATGGCGCGTCCGGCCGACTGGCTGGAGCCCATCGCCAGGCCGGCAATGGTGGCCGCCACCCAGAACTGGCCCTTGCTGGTGGCCGAGCCCGCCACCAGGCACACCACGATCCAGCCCACCAGGGTCACGGTCAGCGCGAGCCGATGGCCCACGCGATCCTGCACATAGCCGAAGGCGAAGGCGCCGAGCGCCGCCGCGATGTTGAGCACGAAGATCAGCACCATGGTCTCGCTGGCGACGAAGCCGATCACCTGCTCGGCATAGATGGCCGCCAGGGTGATGGCCACCGCCACGCCGCCCTGGTAGCAGACGGTGCAGGCCAAGAGCCACATGAAGTCGCGATGGGCTCGCGCCTCGCCGAAGGTCTTGCGCAACTGGCGCCAGGCGCTGCCCTGCCCGCTCGCCACCTGCGGCTGCGCGCGCTCGCGCAGCAGGGCGAAGGTGACGCAGGCCGCCGCCCCGTACATGACGGCGGTGATCAGCATGGTGACCGGCACGAATTGCGCCGCCGGCAGGCCCTTTGCCTGTGCCCACAGCACATAGGCCAGGCAGATGCCCAGCGTCAGCATGCCGCCCACGTAACCGAAGCCCCAGCCCCAGCCGCTGACCTTGCCCATGCCTTCGGCGGTCGCCAGCTCCGGCAGGAAGGCGCCGTTGAGCGATTCGCCGTAGGAGTAGAAGGTATTGGAGATGACGATGATCAGCATCGCCAGCGCGATGCCGCCCGTCGTGCCGGCAAGGCTTGGCGTCCACGCCAGCGCAGCGGTGGCGAGCACGCAGCCAGCGGTGGTCGCCATCAGCAGGCGCTTCTTGGCCGCATGCAGATCGGCCCAGGCGCCGATCGCCGGCATGGTGAACATGACGATCGCGTAGGAGATGCTGAGCGCCGTGGTCCAGGCCAATGCCCCCCAGGACGCGCCCTTGGCCAGCCCACCGACGAAGTACGCGGCGAACACCGCCGTGATCACCACCGTGGTGTAGCCGGAGTTGGCGAAGTCGTACATGGCCCAGCCGAAGACCTCGCGCTTTCGAACGCCGGGTCGCAGGGCAGACAGTGAGAACAGGGCCAACGGCGCCTCCAATGAAGAGAAATCGCCGCGAGCATAGCGGAGCGGCGTGACGGCGCTTGTCGCGGCCGTCCGCTGCCCTGTCGCGAACTCAGTGCAGGTGACGCGGGCGGCGTCCGCCGCCGTGGCTGCCCGGGCCGGGGCCGCCGGTGCCGCCGCGCGGGCGCTTGCCGATTTCGAGCGAATTGACCAGCGCGTCGAAGCGGTCGCCGAAGAGCTTGTCGATCTCGGCCACCACGCCGCCCAGTTCTGCGCCCTCGAAGTGGCGCTCCATCAGGTTCACCACGTCTTCCACCAGCAAGTCGCGTTGCACCTGCATGATGGCGGCCGGGTTGGGACCGACGAAGAGCATCAGGAAGTCGTCGCGCGACTCCTCGTTGGGGTCGCCCTCTTCCTCGTCGTAGTCGGTGTCGTAGAAGGTGACTTCGATGGCAGCGCCCTGATCGGCCAACTCGTTCACGCCCATGCACATCTCGTCAAGCGCATGGCGGAAGTCCTCGTCGCCGGCCACGGTCCAGCAGATCTGCAGCACGTGGTCTTTCTGCTCGAAGCGGATGCCGGGCTCTTCCTCGTAGGTGCTGCCGGCGCCGTCGGCGAGCGACTTGGCGCCTGCGTACGCCCACAGGGGCTTGAGCGCTTCCTGGATCTGCGCAAAGGTCACGTCGGGGCGCAGGGGCACATCGCCGTGCACATGGATTTCGAATGGAGCGTTGTAGCGGGACATGTCTTGCTCCCTTGTGTGTGTTGTGGTGCCCGGAGCCGGGGTCGAACCGGCACGCCCCTTTTCAGGATGCGGGGGATTTTAAGTCCCATGTGTCTACCAATTTCACCATCCGGGCGCCGGGTCGGATTGCTCTCGAAGATACCCCAAAACAAAACAGCCCCGCGACATTCAGTTGCGGGGCTGTCTGGCATGAAGTTTGGAGGCGCGTTCCAGAGTCGAACTGGACTGGACGGATTTGCAATCCGTTGCATAACCGCTTTGCTAACGCGCCGCTTGCTGCACTTCAAGAAAAAAGGGAAAGCATTGCTTTCCCTTTTTCAAAATTGGAGCGGGAAAAGAGTCTCGAACTCTCGACCTCAACCTTGGCAAGGTTGCGCTCTACCAACTGAGCTATTCCCGCGTTTCGAGCCTCAAATTATAGCGTAGTTTTTTGGCCCTTCGCAAGCACTGCCGAAAATCCGCGCTCAGTGCTTGACCGAGCCTTCGCTCGCCGGCGCAGCACGCTGCTTGGCCAGTTCCGCCAGGGCCGCCTGCGAGGCCGCCACTTCCTCGTCGGACAGCGGCACCGGTTGCTTCTCCAGGGCGATCTCAAGCACCTTGTCGATCCACTTCACCGGGATGATCTCCAGGCCGTTCTTCACGTTCTCGGGGATCTCCTGCAGGTCCTTGGCGTTCTCTTCGGGGATCAGCACCGTCTTGATGCCGCCGCGCAGGGCCGCCAGCAGCTTTTCCTTCAGGCCGCCGATGGCGGTGACTTCGCCGCGCAGGGTGATCTCGCCGGTCATGGCCACATCGCTGCGCACCGGGATGCCGGTCAGGGCCGAGACGAAGGCCGTCGTCATGGCCGCGCCGGCGCTGGGGCCGTCCTTGGGCGTGGCGCCGTCGGGCACGTGGATGTGGATGTCGCGCTTCTCGAACACCTCGTCCTTGATGCCCAGGCGGCGCGAGCGGCTGCGCACCACGGTGCGCGCGGCTTCCACCGATTCCTTCATCACGTCGCCCAGCGAGCCGGTGCGCGCGATCACGCCCTTGCCGGGCATGGTCACGGCCTCGATGGTGAGCAGGTCGCCGCCCACCTCGGTCCAGGCCAGGCCGACCACCTGGCCGACCTGGTTCTGCTGCTCGGCGCGGCCGAAGGTGTACTTGCGCACGCCCAGGAAGTCGTTGAGGTTCTCGCCGTTGACGGTCACCAGCGGCGTCATCTTCTTGAGCTGGACGCCCTTGACCACCTTGCGGCAGATCTTGGAGAGCTCGCGCTCGAGCGAGCGCACGCCGGCTTCGCGGGTGTAGTAGCGCACGATGTCGCGCACCGCTTCCTCGGTGACCAGCAGCTCGCCTTCCTTCACGCCGTTGTTCTTCAGCTGCTTGGGCAAGAGGTACTTCAGCGCGATGTGGGTCTTCTCGTCCTCGGTGTAGCCCGAGAGGCGAATGACTTCCATCCGGTCCAGCAGGGCCGGCGGGATGTTCATCGAGTTCGAGGTGGCGACGAACATCACGTCCGACAGGTCGAAGTCGACCTCGACGTAGTGGTCACCGAACTTGTGGTTCTGCTCGGGGTCCAGCACCTCCAGCAGGGCGCTCGACGGGTCGCCGCGGAAATCGGTGCCAAGCTTGTCGATCTCGTCGAGCAGGAACAGCGGATTGCGCGTGCCCACCTTGTTCAGGCTCTGCAGCACCTTGCCCGGCAGCGCGCCGATGTAGGTGCGGCGATGGCCGCGGATTTCGGCCTCGTCGCGCATGCCGCCCAGGGCCATGCGCACGTACTTGCGGCCGGTGGCCTTGGCGACCGACTGGCCCAGTGAGGTCTTGCCCACGCCCGGAGGGCCGACCAGGCACAGGATCGGCGCCTTGACCTTGTCCACGCGCTGCTGCACCGCGAGGTACTCGAGGATGCGGTCCTTGACCTTGTCCAGGCCGTAGTGGTCTTCATTGAGCACGTCCTCGGCGTGCGCCAAGTCGTGCTTGATCTTGGTCTTCTTGCTCCAGGGCAGGCCGATCAGCACGTCGATGTAGTTGCGCACCACGGTGGCCTCGGCCGACATGGGCGACATCACCTTGAGCATCTTGAGCTCGCCCTCGGCCTTCTTGAGCGCTTCCTTGGGCATCTTGGCGAGCTTGATCTTCTTCTCGATCTCCTCGATGTCGGCGCCGTCTTCGCCCTCGCCCAGTTCTTTCTGGATCGCCTTGACCTGCTCGTTCAGGTAGAAGTCGCGCTGGTTCTTTTCCATCTGCCGCTTCACGCGGCCGCGGATCTTCTTGTCGACGTTGAGGATGTCGACTTCGCGCTCGAGCTGCGCAAAGAGGTTCTCCAGGCGCAACTTGACCTCGTCGAGGTCCAGCACCGCCTGCTTGTTGTCGAGCTTGAGCGGCAGGTGCGCGGCGATGGTGTCGGCCAGGCGGCCGGCATCGTCGATGCTGGAGATCGAGGTCAGGATCTCGGGCGGGATCTTCTTGTTGAGCTTGACGTACTGGTCGAACTGCTGCATCACCGCACGGCGCAGCGCCTCGACCTCGGTGCCCTTCTGCGCAGCACCCTCGGCGGCCTCGGCCGGCGTGACGTTGGCGGTGAAGTGGCTCTCGTGATCCTCGATGCGGTTGACTCGGGCGCGCTGCTGGCCTTCGACGAGCACCTTCACAGTGCCGTCAGGCAATTTCAGCATCTGCAAAATGGTCGAGACGCAGCCCACTTCGAACATGTCGTCGACCGAAGGCTCGTCCTTGGCGGCGGCCTTCTGGGCCACCAGCATGATGCGGCGCTCGGCCTCCATGGCGAGTTCCAGCGCCTTGATGCTCTTGGGCCGGCCCACGAACAACGGGATGACCATGTGGGGGAACACGACCACGTCGCGCAGCGGCAAAAGCGGCAGATCGACCGGGTCGGAGGGCATGGGGGTATGGCCGGACATGGGAATCCTTCAGGAGAGTGATTCAGACAAAGATGGTCGAATCCGCGCGCTTTTCAAGGGCGCGCGGCAAGCCAATGGGAAAACGCGCACGTCTTGCGCGTGACGGCCGGGGTGGTCGAAAGCGGCGGGCACTAGGCCTTCTTGGCCGCCTCGCGGTAGACGAGCAGCGGCGGCTTGCTCTCGTCGATCGTGGATTCGTCGACCACCACCTTGTCGACGTTGTTCGTGTTGGGCAATTCGAACATGGTGTCGATCAGGGACTGTTCCAGGATGGAGCGCAGGCCACGGGCGCCGGTCTTGCGCGCCAGCGCCTTGCGGGCGATGGCCTTCAAGGCCGCCGGGCGGATTTCCAGGTCCACGCCTTCCATCTGCAAGAGCTTCACGAACTGCTTCACGACAGCGTTCTTCGGCTCGGTCAGGATCTGCACCAGGGCGTCTTCAGACAGTTCGGCCAACGAGGCCACCACCGGCATGCGGCCGACCAGTTCGGGGATCAGGCCGAACTTGATCAGGTCTTCCGGCTCCACCTCGCGGAACACGTCGGTCAGGCTGCGCTGCTTCTTGCTGCGCACCGCAGCGCCGAAGCCGATGCCCGAGGCCTCGGTGCGGTTTTCGATCACCTTCTCCAGGCCGGCGAAGGCGCCGCCGCAGATGAACAGGATGTTGGTCGTGTCGATCTGCAGGAAGTCCTGGTTCGGGTGCTTGCGCCCGCCTTGGGGCGGCACGCTGGCCATGGTGCCTTCGATCAGCTTCAGCAAGGCCTGCTGCACGCCCTCGCCCGAGACGTCGCGGGTGATCGAGGGGTTGTCGGACTTGCGCGAGATCTTGTCGATCTCGTCGATGTAGACGATGCCGCGCTGGGCGCGCTCCACCTCGTAGTTGCAGCTTTGCAGCAGCTTCTGGATGATGTTCTCGACGTCCTCGCCCACGTAGCCGGCCTCGGTCAGGGTGGTGGCGTCGGCCATCACGAAGGGCACGTCGAGCTGGCGCGCCAGGGTCTGGGCCAAGAGGGTCTTGCCGGAGCCGGTGGGGCCGATCAGCAGGATGTTGCTCTTGGAGAGCTCCACATCGTCGCCTTTGGCCTTGTCCTTGTGCTTCAGGCGCTTGTAGTGGTTGTAGACAGCCACGGACAGCATGCGTTTGGCCGCTTCCTGGCCGATCACGTAGTTGTCGAGGTTGGTCTTGATCTCGGACGGCGTGGGCAGGTCGCCCTTGGCCTCGCGGGCCTCCTCGCCGGCCGGCAACTCATCACGGATGATTTCGTTGCACAGGTCGATGCATTCATCGCAGATGAAAACCGAAGGCCCGGCGATGAGCTTCTTCACCTCATGCTGGCTTTTGCCGCAGAAGGAGCAGTAGAGCGTTTTCTCGCTGGAGGAGCCTTTTTTGTCGGCCATGGACGGATGCCTCGTAACAGGGGTATATCAATGATAGCGAAACAAAAACGGCGTTCTCCGTGTGGAAAACGCCGCCCTTGTCGTAGCGCCGCCGAAAAAATCAGCTGCGCTTGGAAATGACCTGGTCGACCAGGCCGTAATCCTTGGCTTCGTCGGCGTTCAGGAAGTAGTCGCGCTCGGTGTCGCGGGCGATCTTTTCCAGCGGCTGGCCGGTGCGTTCGGCCAGGATGCGGTTCATCTGCTCGCGCGTCTTCAGGATGTCGCGGGCATGGATCTCGATGTCGGTGGCCTGGCCGCGTGCGCCGCCCAGCACCTGGTGGATCATGATCTTGGAGTTGGGTAGCGAGAAGCGCTTGCCCTTCTCCCCCGCAGCCAGCAGGAAGGCACCCATGCTGGCGGCAAAGCCGATGCACAGGGTCGACACGTCCGGCTTGATGAACTGCATGGTGTCGTAGATCGCCATGCCGGCGCTCACGCTACCACCGGGCGAGTTGATGTAGAAGGAAACGTCCTTGTCGGGGTTCTCGCTCTCCAGGAAGAGCAATTGCGCCACCACCAGGTTGGCGGTCTGGTCGTTGACCTCGCCGACCAGGAAGATCACGCGCTCCTTGAGGAGGCGCGAATAGATGTCGTAGGACCGCTCGCCGCGGCCCGACTGCTCGATGACCATCGGGATCATGCCGAGGCCCTTGATTTCCTGTGCGCTCATTTGAATTGCTCTCCGAGAATGAGGTTCCTACTGTACTCAAACGAAATGGGGCTCGTGCGCGAAAGCACAAGCCCCATTCAGGACAGGGACAGTCCCCGGGCTTAGCCCTGGGCTTGCGCCATCAGTTCGTCGAAGGAGACGGCCTTCTCTTCGACCTTGGCCTTGGACAGCACGAAGTCCGTCACGTTGTTCTCGATGACCACCGCCTCGACCTCGGCCAGGCGGCGGGCGTCGCTGAAGTACCAGCGCACGACGTCGGCCGGCTTCTCGTAGCTGGCGGCCAGCTCGTCCACATGGGCCTTGATCTGCTCGGGCTTGGCCTGCAGTTCGTTGGCACGCACCAGCTCGGCCACCACCAGGCCCAGGCGCACGCGGCGCTCGGCCTGGGGACGGAACACGTCCTCGGGGATCGGGGCCTTGTCGGCGTCCTTGATGCCGCGCTGCTTGAGTTCGGCGCGGGCGCCTTCGACCATGCGCTCGATCTCGGACTGCACGCTGGCCTTGGGCAGGTCCAGCTCGGCGTTGGCCATCAGCGCGTCCATCACGGCGTTCTTGTTGCGCGCCAAGAGGCGGAACTTGACTTCGCGCTCCAGGTTCTTCTTGATGTCGGCGCGCAGGCCTTCCACCGTGGCGTCGGCAATGCCGAGCGACTTGGCGAGCTGCTCGTTGACTTCGGGCAGGTTGGAGGCTTCCAGCTTCTTGACCGTGACCATGAAGTCGGCCTGCTTGCCGGCCACATCCTTGCCGTGGTAGTCGGCCGGAAACGAGAGCGGGAAGGTGCGGCTGTCGCCCACCTTCAGGCCGCGCACGGCGTCTTCGAATTCCTTGAGCATCTGGCCTTCGCCGACGACGAACTGGAAATCGTCGGCCTTGCCGCCCTGGAAGGGCTCGCCGTCGATCTTGCCTTCGAAGTCGACGGTGACGCGGTCGTTGTCTTGCGCCTGCGCGTCGGCCGGGCGCTGGGCGAAGGTGCGGCGCTGCTTGCGCAGGATCTCGACGGTCTTGTCGATCGCTTCGTCGCTCACTTCGCTGCTGAGCTTCTCGACCGTGGCGTTGGCCAGGTCGT
This sequence comes from Variovorax sp., assembly GCA_035476655.1. GTDB lineage: Bacteria > Pseudomonadota > Gammaproteobacteria > Burkholderiales > Burkholderiaceae_C > Variovorax. The sequence goes on along the minus strand of DATILH010000191.1, from coordinate 12,120 downwards.
TGATCTTGACTTCCGGGAACACTTCGAAGACGGCGTCGAAGGCGACGTTGCCCTCGGAGGCTTCCTCCTTCTCGGTGATGCGCGGCTGGCCGGCCACGCGCAGCTTGGCCTCGTTGGCGGCCTGTGAGAAGGCTTCGCCGACCTTGTCGTTCATCACCTCGTAGTGCACCGAGTAGCCGTAGCGCTGGGCCACGACGTTCATCGGCACCTTGCCGGGACGGAAACCATCCATCTTGACGGTGCGGGCCAGCTTCTTCAGGCGCGACTGGACTTCGTTCTGGATGACGCCGACCGGCAGGGTCAGCGTGATCTTGCGTTCGAGCTTCTCGAGGGTTTCAACGTTCACGGTCATCTTGTTTCCTTGTGAGGGTGTTCTGTGTGTGCTGGTGCGCGGGGCCGGACTCGAACCGGCACGCTCTTGCGAGCGTCAGGACCTAAACCTGGTGCGTCTACCAATTTCGCCACCCGCGCTAATCCGTTGCTACAGAAATTTCAGGTGCGAGCCGCCCTCTTGCAAAAAGCCGCCCGCGAAATTGGTCAACCCGGTATTTTAATCGGCTTTGGGGGCGACGCTTTTCAGGCCGCGACCGGCTCACGCTTGACGCGGAACCAGGCCGCATACATGGCGGGCAGCGCCAGCAGGGTGAGCACGGTAGCCACGATCAGGCCGCCCATGATCGCCACCGCCATCGGCCCCCAGAACACGCTGCGCGCCAGCGGCACCATGGCCAGCACGGCGGCCGCCGCCGTCAGCACGATCGGCCGCAGCCGGCGTACCGCCGATTCGACGATGGCGTCCCAGGCCGGCACGCCGGCTTCGCGGTCCATCTCGATCTGGTCGATCAGGATCACCGAGTTGCGCTGGATCATGCCGCCCAGGGCGATCACGCCCAGCAGCGCCACGAAGCCGAATGGCCGGTTCGAGATCAGCAAGGCGCCCGCCACGCCGGCAATGCCCAGCGGCCCGGTGATGAACACCAGCAGCGCGCGGCTGAAGCTGTGCAGCTGGAGCATCAGCAAGGTGAAGATAAGGAACAGCATGATCGGCACGCCGGCCACGATCGAGGAAGATCCCTTGCTGCTTTCCTCCACTGCGCCCGCCACCTGGATGCGGTAGCCGGCGCCGCCGTTGTCCTGCCACTTGGCCTCGAGCTTGCGCAGATCAGACAGCAACTGGTTGGTGACAGTGGCGCCTTGCATGCCCTCGACGATGTCGCCCTGCACCGTGATCGCGTAGTTGCGCCCTTCGCGCCACATCACGCCTGGCTCCCAACTGAACACCGGCTTGGCGATCTGCGAGAGCGGAATTGCGCGGCCGGAAGCAGTGGGCAGGTAGGCGTTGCCGATGTCGGAGATCGCTTCGCGCTCGTCGGGCGACTGGCGCAGCACGATATCGATCAGCTTGTCGTTCTCGCGGTACTGGCCCACGTTGGTGCCGGTGAACATGGTGCGCGAGGCCTGCGCGATGGCCTGGCTCGTCACGCCCAGGGCACGCGCCTTCGCCTGGTCCACCTCCAGGTGGATCACCTTGACCGATTCGTTCCAGTTGTCGTTGACCCCGCGCATGTTGGGGTTCTCGCGCATCTGCGCCTTCACCTCGTCGGCGTAGGCACGCAGCAGGATCGGGTCCGTGCCGACGACGCGGAACATCACCGGATAGGGCACCGGCGGCCCGTTGGGCAACAGCTTCACGCGGCCGCGCACCTCCGGGAACTCCTCGGCCAGCAGCGCCGGGAAGGCCACGCGCAGGCGCTCGCGCTCCTTCAGATCCTTGGCCAGCACGATGAACTGCGAGACGTTGGTCTGCGGGAACACCTGGTCCAGCGGCAGGTAGAAGCGCGGCACGCCGGAGCCGACCCAGGTGCTCACCGTCTTCACGCCGTCCTGTGCCATCAGCCGCTGTTCCACGCGCTTGGTCACTTCCTCGTTGGCGGCGAAGGACGTGCCTTCGGGGAACCAGACTTCGACCATGATCTCCGGCCGGCTCGAATCGGGGAAGAACTGCTGCTGCACCTTGCCCATGCCGACGATGCCCAGCGCGAAAATCAGCACCGTGGCGCCGATGGTGAGCCAGCGATGCGCCACGCACCAGTTCACCGTGGCGCGAAAGGCGTTGTAGAAGGGCGTGTCGAACAGTTCGTGCGGCGGCGCATCCGGGTCATGCGGCTTGACCTTGAGCAGCAGGCTGCCCAGGTAGGGCACGAAGTACACCGAGACCACCCACGACAGCACGAGTGCAATCACCGTGACGAAGAAGATGGCGAAGGTGTACTCGCCCACCGTCGAGCGGGCCAGGCCGATCGGCAGGAAGCCGGCCGCCGTGATGAGGGTGCCCGTCAGCATGGGCTTGGCGGTGACGTCGTAGGCGAAGGTGGCGGCGCGGAACTTGTCGTAGCCCTCCTCCATCTTGCGAACCATCATCTCCACCGCAATGATGGCGTCGTCCACCAGCAAGCCGAGCGCGATGATCAGCGAGCCCAGCGAGATCTTGTGCAGGCCAATGCCGAAATAGTTCATCGCCAGGAAGGTCATGGCCAGCACCAGCGGGATGGTGATGGCGACCACCAGGCCGGGCCGCACATCCACGTACCAGCCAAAGCGCCCGCCCTTGTGCAGGCCCAGCGAGATGAAGCTCACCGCCAGCACGATGGCGATGGCCTCGATCAGCACGCGCACGAACTCATTGACCGAGGTGGACACCGACACCGGCTGATCCTGCACCTGCGCCAGCTTCATGCCGGCCGGCAGCCGCCGGCCGATCTCGTCGGTGGCGGCGCGCAGCGATTTGCCCAGGGCAATGATGTCGCCACCCTTGGTCATCGCCACGCCCAGCGCGATGACGTCGCGGCCCTGGTGCCGCACCTTGACCATGGCCGGCTCCACATAGCCGCGCCGCACCTCGGCAATGTCGCCAAGCCGCAGCTGACTGCCCGAACTGCCGCGGATCGGCATCGCACGCAACTGCTCGACCTCGGTGAACTGGCCGGCCACCCGCACCTGCACCACGTCCTGAGGCGACTGGATGGTGCCGGCGCTTTCCACCGCGTTCTGCGCGCCCAGCTGTGCGAGCACCGCGTTGAAATCCAGGCCCAGCTGCGCCAGGCGCTTTTGCGAGACCTCGATGTAGAGCTTCTCGTCCTGCACGCCGAACTGCTCGACCTTGGCCACGTCCTTCACGCGCAACAGTTGCTGGCGCACGTCATCGGCCACCGCCTTGACCTCGGCCGGCGAGAAACCGTCGGCCTCCAGCGCGTAGATCACGCCGTAGACGTCGCCGAACTCGTCGTTGAAGAAGGGCCCCTGGATGCCGCCGGGCAAGGTCCCGCGGATGTCGCCCACCTTCTTGCGCACCGTGTACCAGACATCGGCCACCTCGCCCGGGCGCGAGTTGTCCTTGATCTGGAAGATGATCTGCGACTCCCCCGGCTTCGAATAGCTGCGGATGATGTCGGCGTAGGGCACCTCCTGCAGGGTGCGCTCGATCTTGTCGGTCACCTGCTCGGCCACCTGCTGGGCGGTGGCGCCCGGCCAGTACGTGCGGATCACCATGGCGCGGAAGGTGAAGGGCGGGTCTTCGTCCTGACCCAACTGGAAGAAGGAAGCGAAGCCCAGCAGCATCAGCACCACCATCAGGTAGCGCGTCAGCGGCACGTGCTCGAGTGCCCACTGGGAGAGGTTGAAGCCCTTCTTCTTGTGCGTATCCGCGGGCGCGGCGGCGCCGGTCTCGGTGCTGGACGTCATGGCGCGGCGTCCTTCAGCGCACAGCGGCCGGCGTGGCCTTGCTGTACTTGTCGTGGTAGATCGTCACCTTCTGCCCCGGCGACAGCACATGCACGCCCGCCGACACCACCAGCATGCCTTGCGTGACGCCGTCGGCGATCACCGCCTCGTTGCCGTCGGCCGTCGCCACCTGCACCGGCTGCGAGCGCACCGTCATGCTGGTCTTGTCGAGCACCCAAACGGCGGTGCCCTGCCCTTCGCGGCGCAGCGCGCTGGTCGGCAGCTTGATCACCTGGGCGCCCACATGCGAGAGCGCCTGGGGACGCGCGTAGACGGTAGCACCCAGTGGCGGCGCCTTGGCCGCGTCGATCGCCACCTTGACGGCGTAGGTACGGGTGACCGCATCGGCGCTGGCCGCCACCTCGCGCACGGTGCCCTCCAGTTCGCGGCCACCGTTTTCGGCCCAGCTGCGGATTGCCACCGCCGAGCCCGCCTTGATCTGCATGGCGCGGTCTTCCGGCACGGCGAACACCACGTCGCGCGCGCCGTCGACGGCGATTCGCACCACCGGCGTGCCGGCCGACACCACCTGGCCCGGCTCGGCCTCGACGGCGGTGATCACGCCCGCCACGTCGGCCACCAGGCTGGTATAGCGCGCCTGGTTGCCTTGCGAGGCGACTTGGGCCTGGGCCTGCTCCAGCTGCGCCTGCGCCGCCTTGTACGTGCTCTCGCGGCGCTGCAATTCGGCTTCGCTGATGAAGTTCTGCGCGCGCAGGCCCTGGTAGCGCTTCAGGTCGGCCGCGGCCAGGTCGCGGTTGGTGAGGGCGGCGGCAGACTGGGCGCGGGCCGCGTCGGCAGCCAGCTGGTAATCCTTGGGATCGAGCTGCGCCAGCACCGCGCCCGGCTGCACATGCTGGCCAACCTCGGCCTGGCGCTTCGTGATCTTGCCGGCCACGCGAAATCCCAGCCGAGTCTCCACGCGCGCCTTCACCTCGCCGGCGAATTCCAGGGCGGTGCCGTAGGAACCGGCCCCGACCTCCATCACCTTGACGGCGCGGATCGGCTCCGGCGGCGGCGGTGCCTGCGTGCAGGCGGCCAGGGTCCCGGCCACGAGGAGCGAGCTGCCCAGGATGCGGAGGATGGCGGTGGCGGAGCTGGTCGGCACAGTCATGAAGTCACCTGAATCAGGGAAGGGAAAAGGGTCATTAATGACCGGCTGGTTAGTAATCTAGGGTAAACGCGAATCTGTGTCAATGAGAGCGGCGCGGCCGGACCGGCCCTCGCGCTGCCCGACAATCCGCGGCGTGTCGGACTCTGCTTCCTCCCCCCTTTCGTCGCCGCCGGCGCCCACCGTGGCCGGACAGCACTACGAGAACTTCCCGGTGGCGTCCTGGTTGTGCCCGCCGCATCTGCGCGCGCCGATCGCGGCCATCTATGCCTTCGCCCGCACGGCCGACGACATCGCCGACGAAGGCGATGCCACGCCCTCGGAGCGCCTGCTGCAGCTGGGCGCCTTTCGCGCCGACCTGGCGCTGACGGCGCGCGGCCGGCCCACCTCGACCGCCTGGCCGGAGGTCTTCGGCGCGCTGGCCAGGGAGATCGCGCGCTTCTCCCTGCCCGAGCCGCTGCTGGCCGACCTGCTCTCGGCCTTCGCACAGGACATCGAGAAGACGCGCGACGGCAGCGCCTATGCCGAACGCGGCGAGTTGCTGGACTACTGCTCACGCTCGGCCAACCCGGTCGGCCGCCTGCTGCTGCACCTGTACGGCGTACACGAGGCCGACGCTCTGGCCCAAAGCGACGCCATCTGCAGCGCCCTGCAGCTCATCAACTTCTGGCAGGACCTCAGCGTGGACCTGCCGCGCCGGCGCTTCTACCTGCCGCTGGCCGACTGCGCCCGCCACCACCTGGCGCGCGAAGACTTCGCCCGCTTCCAGCCGCTGGCCGATGGACCGGCCCCGCCCGCCGCGCTGGCACTGGTGGCCGAGCAATGCGCCTGGGCACGAACGCTGATGCTGCGCGGCGCCCCGCTGGTGCACCGACTGCCGGGCCGCGCCGGCTGGGAGCTGCGGCTGGTGGTGCAAGGCGGCCTTTGCATCCTCGACAAGATCGAGGCGCTGGGCTTCGACAGCTTCGCCACGCGCCCCACGGTGAAAGCCGCCGACGCGCCGCTGCTGGCATGGAAAGCCCTGCGGATGCGAAGACAATCGACGCCTTCATGACGCCAGAACAATACGTACAAGACAAGGCCGCAGCCTCGGGCAGCAGCTTCTATTACGCCTTCCTCTTCCTGCCCAAGCCGCGCCGTGCGGCGATCACCGCCTTCTACGCCTTCTGCCGCGAGGTCGACGACGTGGTCGACGAGGTGAGCGACCCCGGCGTGGCCGCCACCAAGCTGGCCTGGTGGCAAAGCGAGGTGGCGCAGGCCTTTGCCGGCCAGCCGCATCATCCGGCGATGCAGGCGCTGATGCCGCACACCGGCGCCTTCGGTATCGAGGAGCGCCAGCTGCAGGAAGTCATCAAGGGCTGCCAGATGGACCTGGAGCAGACGCGCTATCTCGACTACCCGGGCCTGCAACGCTACTGCCACCTGGTCGCCGGCGTGGTGGGCGAAGTCGCTGCCCGCATCTTCGGCCAGCAGGACGCCACCACCACGCAGTACGCCCACAAGCTGGGGCTGGCGCTGCAACTGACCAACGTGATCCGCGACGTCGGCGAAGACGCGCTGCGCGGCCGCATCTACCTGCCGGTGAACGAGCTGCAGCAGTTCGACGTGAAGGCGCACGAGATCCTCAACCGCGTGCATTCCGATCGCTTCGTCGCGCTCATGCGCTACCAGGCCGAGCGCGCGCACCGCTGTTATGACGAGGCGCTGGCGCTGCTGCCAACCGCCGACCGGCGCAGCCAGAAGCCGGGCCTGATGATGGCCAGCATCTATCGCACCCTGCTGCGCGAGATCGAGGGCGACCAGTTCCAGGTGCTGAACCAGCGCGTCAGCCTGACGCCCCTGCGCAAGCTGTGGCTGGCCTGGCGCGTGCAGGCGCTGGGCCGCCTGTGAAGGCATGAAGCTCGCGGTGATCGGTGCCGGCTGGGCCGGCCTGGCCTGCGCCGTGCACGCGGCGCGCGCCGGCCACCAGGTTGCGCTGTTCGAAGCCGCCCGCAGCCTCGGCGGCCGGGCGCGCCGCATCGAAGCCGACGGCGGACTCGCGCTGGACAACGGCCAGCACATCCTGATCGGCGCCTACAGCGCCACCCTGGCGCTGATGCGCGAACTCGGCGTGGACCCCGGCCAGGTGCTGCTGCGCACGCCCCTTCAACTGCGCTTTGCCGATGGCGGCGGACTGGCACTGCCGCACCTGCCCGCGCCCCTGGACCTGCTGGTCGGCATCCTGCGCGCGCGCGGCTGGAACTGGCGCGACAAGGCGTCGCTGCTGCGCACTGCGCTAGCCTGGCGTCTTGCCGGCTTCCGGTGCGACGCGCAGGCCTCGGTGGCGCAGCTTTGCGCCGGGCTCACGCCGCGCGTGATGCAGGAGCTGATCGAGCCGCTGTGCGTGTCGGCCCTCAACACGCCGGTCAGCGAATCAAGTGGGCAGGTCTTCCTGCGCGTGCTGCACGACGCCCTGTTCACCGAGCGCGGCGGCGCCGATCTGCTGCTGCCGCGCGTCGACTTGGGCCGCCTGCTGCCGGACGCCGCGGGCGATTGGCTGCAGGGCCACGGCGCGCAGTTGCGCACCGGCTGTCGCGTTCAGGCCATCGAAGGCAGCCCCGACAAGGGCTGGAGGGTGGACGGCGAAGCCTTCGATCGCGTGGCACTGGCCTGCGCGCCCTGGGATGCGGCCCGGCTGGTGCGCGGCGCCGGCATTGCGGCGCAGGATTGGCTGGACAGCGCCGAGGCGCTGCGCTACGAAGCCATTGCCACTGTCTATGCCGAGGGTGCCCGCCAGCCGCTGGCGGCACCCATGCTGGCGCTGCGCAGTGGCCGCGAGGCCCCGGCCCAGTTCGTCTTCGATCGCGGCCAGTTGGGCAGCCATGGCGGCCTGCTGGCCTTTGTGGTGAGCGCCAATGGCACGGAACGCGAGCAACTGCAGGCGCAGGTGCTGGCCCAGGCCGCCAGGCAATTGAACGAGCCGGGCCTTCGCATCGTGCAGACGGTGGTCGAGAAGCGCGCCACCTTCGCCTGCACGCCCGGCCTCAAGCGCCCGCCGGCCCACATCGCGCCCGGCCTCGCAGCCTGTGGCGACTATGTGGAAGGGCCGTATCCGGCCACGCTTGAAGGCGCGATCCGCAGCGGCGCCGGCGCCGCATTCCAGCTCGGCACCGCCTGACGCGCCGCCGGTTCGTCCAGCGCGATGCTGTGCTTGTCCATCAGGCGGTAAAGCGTCATGCGCGAGACGCCCAGCTCGCGTGCCGCATGCGTGATGTTGCGGCCCACCCGGTTGAGCGTGAGGCAGATGACGTCGCGCTCGGCCATGGTGCGCGCGGTATTGAGGGCCACGCCGACCGCGTTGTCGGCCATCGACAAGCCCAGGTCGGCCGGTGCGATCAGGCGCCGCTCGGTCATCACCACGGCGCGCTGCACCCGGTTGTAGAGCTCGCGCACGTTGCCCGGCCAGCCGTGCGCCTGCATCGCCTCCATCGACTGGCGGCTGAAGCCGCGCGCGCGGGTGCGGCTGGTGGCGGCGCAGCGCTGGAAGAAATGGTTGGCCAGTACCGGCACGTCTTCCATGCGCCGGCGCAGCGGCAGCACGTCGATCGACAACACGTTCAGGCGATAGAACAGGTCTTCCCGGAAGCGCCCCACCGCCACCGCCTCGGCCAGGTCCACGTGCGAGGCGGCCACCACCCGCACGTCCACCTTCAGGTTGCGCACCGCGCCGACCCGGTTGATGGTCTTTTCCTGCAGGAAGCGCAGCAGGTTGGTCTGCAGGTCCAGCGGCAGGTCGCCGATCTCGTCCAGGAAGATGGTGCCGCCGCTGGCCGCCTCGATCAGGCCGCGCCGCTCCGACGATGCTCCCGTGAACGCACCGCGCTCATGGCCGAAGAGTTCGGAATGAATCAGGGTGGGCGCAATGGCGCCGCAGTTCACCACCACGAAGGGCCCGGCGGAACGCTGCGAGCATTGGTGAATGGCACGCGCCGCCAGTTCCTTGCCGCTGCCGCTCTCACCGCCGATCAGCACCGGCGCATCGGTCGCCGCCACCTTGCGGATCTCGGCGCGCAGGCGCGCGATCACGCTGCCCTGCCCCACCATGCCCAACGCCTCGTGGCCGTGTGTCTCGCGGCGCCTTCGCTGGCGCAGCAGGGCACGCTGCTGGGCATGGCGCAGCATCACCGACAGGCCGTCCCAGTCCACCGGCAGGACCTGATGGTCGAAGAAGCAGTCGAGCACCAGGTCGCGAAGCTCGGGCGAGTCCAGCGCCTGTGGCTCGCAAAGCACCACCCATTCGGTGGCTTTCGAGCCGCTGACCAGCGATTCGACGAGGCCCACCGGCACGCCCAGCGCGGCGCCGACGATCAGGAGGCCCACATGGAAGTCGCCGTGCGCCAGCATGCGCTGCGCCGCCGCCACGGTGTGGGCATGCGTCACCGCCCAGTCGTGCGCCACGAGTTGCGCGGCCGCGCCGCTGGCGTCGCCATCCAGCGTCAGGCAAAGGACATCGAGCGGTGGCATCGTTCAGACCCCGTGTTGATGGGGCTCAGAAGGACATCGGGACCCGGAGCGTCAAGGTGAGATCAGGCGTGTCGCGCGTCAGGCCGGCGCCGACCGACACGTTGATATTCGTCTTGTCGCTCAGCCGGAACGAGTAGCCCAGGAGCAGCGAAGCTAGCTGCGTTCGCACGGAGCCGCGCACCGTCGAGCCGTTCTGCTCGGTCGGCGCGACCGAATACAGCTCCACGCCGATGCTGAAGGAAGAGCGCTCGTTGATCGACAGGCCCATGCCGAAGTTCAGGCCCCAGACATCCCCCGCCTTGATGCTGCCGAGCATCTCGGTCTGGTTGTTGAGCACCAGCCGGCTGACGTCGTCGCGCTCGAAGTTGTAGGTGTAGCTCAGGCCGCCGAAGAACACCGCCGGATCGGTGGGGTAGAGCCAGGTCAGGCTGGGCTGCAGCGAATAGAAGCCCGAGCCGGTGGGCGCGTCCAGCGGCAGGCCCGTGCCGGTGGTGTTGCCCAGGCAGCGGTTGACGCAGTCGGTCACCACCTCGAAGGGGTCCTTGCCGGTTCGCGACTTGAAGCGCAGGCCGCCCACCAGGTAGGGCCAGTTCTCCTTGGCACTGAAGAGCTGGTAGCGCAGCGCCATCTCGATATCGCCCATGCCGTTGCCCTTGGTCTCGAACACGTTGTCCACCGAGGCGCCGGTGAAGATCTCGCGGCTCACGGTCGAATCGGAGCGGCTCACATAAGGCAGCTTGAGCTCCAGCTCCGCCTTGTTGGAGATGCCCCAGCGCCCGGTGAGGGCCGCCACGAACATGTTGCGCTTGACTTCGCGCACATCGATCAGGCCTATCAGGATGGCCGGGATCACCGTGTAGCCCACCAGCGCGACCCGATCGTTCGACGAATAGCTGTACTGGAAGGAAGGCTCGAGCACGTACTTGCCGCGCGGCGTCAGGATGCTGGGCTCGTCGAAGATCTGCGCCAGCGGAGGGGAAGTCTCCTGTGGCGCCGGCGCAACGCCGACCTGCACCGGCCGCTCGCCGCCCTCTGGAGCCGTCTGCGCCGCACCCTCGGCGGCAACGCCGGCCGTGGCCGCGGTAGCGGCGGCGGCCTCGGCCGCGCCAGGCGCACGCGCCGGGGGCTTGCGCGCCTCCTGGCGTGGTTCCTGCGACTGGGTCAGTTTCTCCTGCAGTTCGCGCTGGCGCGCTTCCTGCTCGGCCAGTTGGCTGCGCAGCGCCTCGATCTGCTGGCCCTGCGCTTCCACCTGGCGCTGCAGCGCGTCGACCCGGTTTGCGGTGGGCACGCCGCTGCGCCCTCTTTGAGTCTGCGCTGTCTGTGCTTGTGCAGCAGCGCTAAGGCATGCCAGCAGGGAGCACAGAGCAAGCGTGCGCAATCTGCACCGGTGAGATAGCTGCATGACCCCTCGCCGCCTCTTCTTGGTTAGGGAGCGGCAGGGTAAGCGCAAGCCTGAGACAGTGGAAGAAGCAATTTGCTAACAAAGGTAATCAATTTTGAACCAATTCGGGCGACTGTCTCAGAAATGATGCACATGGCGTTTTGCGGGCTGCCGTGATCCGCTTCGCGCTCCGCCTATGGTGCAAGGCGAAGATTCAGGCCGAATGACAGCGCGCTCTGGCCGGCGCGCTTGTCACGGCAAAGTGACAGTCATGCCGCCGTCACCAAGCCGGCTACCCCCTCAGATGCAGGCGCGCCGCAGGGCCCTTGCCGTGCGTGGGCCTTCACCCGCGTCAACGCAGCGTGACACATGCACCCGGGAACGCGGTCGAGTTTTGCCCGGGATGGGCGCGGCGCGAGACCGCTGATCAGCGCGCAACCCGCAAGTCTCCTCGGTGGCGAAGCGAATGCACACACAAGTACTACTCGCTGGCCCCGAAGTTGCAGAGCGCAACAGTCGATTTGCGCGGAGCAAGTCGATCGCTTGTCCTTGCGTTGTTCAACCTTTACCTGGAGCCTTCATGAAAAAGACACTTCTAGCGTCTGCGCTCGCCATGGCATTCAGCGGCTTGGCCTATGCCACAGCCAACGAACAGACAGCAGGCGACACAAGCACGAATAATTCGACAGACACGACAACGGTCACGTTGAGCGCGACCGACAGCTCTACCAGGACTCGCACTGATAGCAGCACTCGCACCAGGACCCGGACCGACACCGGCGCCGCCGAAGCCAGTGGCACGCGCTCGGCAGCGCTCAACAACGGTTCCACCGGAACCTTCAGCAACGCCTTCAACAGCACGAGAGTGGTGGCCCTGAGCAAGCTCGACGGCACGGTGACGGGTAACAACGTGGCCTACATCGGCAATTCAGCCTGGAACACCGGCTCCACGAACGGCGGCAAGGGCTATGGCGGCACCGGCGGCACCGGCAAGGGCGGCAGCGCGACAGGTAGCGCCACGGGCGGCGCTGGCGGGACCGGCAATGGTGCGGTCGGCGCTGAAGGCGGCTCGGCTTCCAATGGCGACGCCAGCAACGGCAGCGCCACCAACGGCAGCGCGACGGCCGGCAATGGCGGGCGTGGTGTCGGCGGCAATTCCAACGGTAGCAGCGCCGGCGCCAGGGCCATCGCCAATGGCGATGGCGGCGGTCGCGGCGGCGGCGCCGGCGGTGGCGGCGAAGGTGGCGCCGGTGGCGGCACCGGCAACGCCAACGGCGGAGGCGGCGGCGGCGGCGGCAATACCGGCAATGCCAATTCCGGCGGTGCCGGCCGCGGCGGCAGCGCTGGC
>DATILH010000190.1:0-20715 GCA_035476655.1 Variovorax sp. | reverse complement strand
CAACCTGGAGATGCGCGCCGGCGCAACCCGCGAAAGCTCGCTGCGCCACCTGGCTCAACGCACCGGCGTGGAAGAGATCAACACATTCGCCACCATGATCACGCAGGCCGACCGATTCGGCACCAGCGTGGGCGACTCGCTGCGCGTCTTCTCTGATGACCTGCGGCACAAGCGGCAGATACGCGCCGAGGAACTGGCCGCCAAGATTCCAACCAAGATGCTGCTGCCGCTGGTGATCTGCATCTTTCCGGCGATTTCGATGGTGGTGCTGACGCCGGCAGCGATCCTGGTCGTCCGCATGATCGGCCCCATGCTCAACGGGCAGTGATCCATCGGCGCCGCGTTCGGCGCTCGCTCGGCTAGAGGCCGCCGCCCATCTGGTGCTTGCGCGCGTAGATATACAGCTCCAACCGATTCGCCACGTCCAGCTTCTGATAGATCGAGCTCAAGTGATTACGCAGCGTGTGCTCAGTCACGAAAAGCCGGTCGGCCAGGGCCTTGTTGCTGGCACCTTCGCTCATCAGCACCACATCGACGATCTTGCGCTCTTTGGGCGTCAGCTGCGCCTGCTTCTTCGCCTCCGGGTCCGCCGGAGGCGGTGAGCGCAATTCGTTGAGCAAGCGCCCCAAGGTGGCGCCGTCCACCAGCATTTCGCCCCGGTGCACGCGCTCGATGGCCTCCACCACCTGCTGCGCCGGCGCGTCCTTGCGCAGGACGCCCTGGGCACCGGCCAGCACCGCCTGATCCAGCTTGTGCCGATCGCGCTCGGCGGTCAGCACCAGCACGCGGCTGCGCCGACTGCGCTGCAACTGCTCCATGATCTCGATGCCGCTGCGTTCGCCCAGCGTCAGGTCGAGCACGATCACGTCGGGCGCCGCCTCGGCCGCGAGCGCCAGCGCCTCCTCGCAGTTGCTGGCGCTACCCACCAGGTGCATCGCGTCGGCCTGCGCCTCGATCAGGCGCGAGAGGCCCCAGAGCATGGTCGGGTGGTCGTCGACCACCATCACGGAAATCGGCAGTTGCGGTTCAGTCATTAAAGCTTTGGTGATGGCCCGGCGCTGTTCACACCGGGATTTGGACCAGCACCGCGGTCTTTCCCTGCTCGTCCTGCTGCACCTGGGCGGAGCCGCCCAGGACGCGGGCGCGCTCGGTGATTGACGCCGGCTGGAATGCGACCTGGGGTGGCTCGTCGCCGGTGGGGTTCTCGATCTGGATCTGGATTCGCTCGTCGGCACGCCGCACGCGCACCCGGCTCTTGGGCGCACGGGCATGCTTGCCGATGTTGGTAACCCCCTCGCGCACCACCTGCAGCACAGCCGCGCCGAGCCGTTCGCCGACCCGTAGCCCGTCGTCCACTTCGATGTCGACGTCCACGCCCCATTGGCGCTGTAACTGGTTGGCCTGCTCACGCAATTGCGGGGCGATCCGGCGCGCCGCCGCCGGCTCGGCAGCTGGCCGCTTCACCGCGCGCGCGAAGCGGCGCAGATCGGTGATCACCTGTTCGCACATTCGCGCCAGGCCTTCGAGGTCGCCGCGCAGCGGGTTGTCGGCGCTGGCCTTGCTGCACAGCGCGCCCAGGCCCAGCTTCAGGCCGATGTAGGGCTGTATTGCGGTGTCGTGCAGGTCCAGCGCCAGCTTGTGCCGCTCGTTGGAAGCGGCCTCACCGGCCAGGCGGTCCAGCGCGTCGACGTTCTGCACCATCGGCATCACCTGGCCGGCCAGGTGTTCAAGGAAGAGCGCGTCCGATTTTCTGAAGTGGCCTTCCCGCGTGCACACGATGATCAGGCCGCGCTCGCATTGCGCCGGCAGCGGCGCGCAGATGAGGCTGCTCGCATCCAGCATGTCGGCCAGCGCATTGCAGCGCTGGGCAGCGTCGCTATCACAGCGCGTCCAGCGGCCTTGGGCCGCGTCGTAGCGGATGCCCGGCCGGCGCCATCCCAGCCACGCCAGCCGGTTCACCAGCGTGGCTTGGGCGGGGACGAAGGAGTTCCAGCGCGCGGCGGCGGGCGCGTCCAGGTGCTCCACGCGCACTTCGTCGCTGCTGCAGCCTTCGCCACCGGGCGCTAGCGAGCGCATGATCCAGGCGCCGCTGGCCGTGTTGCGCATCAGCAGCAGCACATGGTGGGCATGAAAAAAGTCCAGCGTGCGGCGCAACAGGCGATCCAGCGCGGCGCCGGCGCCGAAGCGCGGGTTCGACATCCGGCACACCTCGCGCAACAGCGCCAGCCGGCGCTGGAAGGCCAGCTTGGAGCCGCCCCAGTAGACGATCATGTGCCCCAGTGCCAGCATGAAGGTGATTCGCATCAGCAGGCGGCCCACGTCGTTGTGCTGGCTGGCCAGCAGGGTGCATGCGGCAAAGGAAGCCACCGAGACCACGGTGACGCGCGCGCCCTCTTCGTAGCCCCAGCGGAAGGCGGCGCACAGGATGGCGAAGAAATAGAAGAGGAAGTACAGGCTCTGCGCGCCATCGCACAGTGCAACGATCGCGGTGAACCAGGCCACATCGAGCCAATGCGCCAGGCGGCCCTGCAGCGCAGCCGGCGCCGATTGGCGATGCTGCAGCAGCGCCCAGACGGCGGTGGCGTACAGCAGGTAGCCGCCGAAGGCGACCCACGCCGGCTCGCCCAGCGGGTGGCCGAAGCCGGCATCCACGCAGGCCGCCAGCATGGCCGCGACTGCCAGCACCAGCCTCATCCGCGCGGCCATTTGCGCGTCCGAGACGACGCCGGTCTCGAACTCGCGGTCCGCGTTCAGATTGTCCGACTGGTCCATACGTACTCCCAACTTGCTCTCATGCGGGCCAAGCTGTCACGACCCGTTGGACAAGTATTAGTACATATGTTTCTATTTGCAACTCACTATGGGAATTTTTAACATTTGTTGCAGGTATTTCCGAAATCAGCCCAATGCGAGGTAGACCCTCCCGCCCTCAATCTTCACCGGGTAAACCCGCAAATCCTCGGTGAGCGGCGCACACATGGCCTTGCCGGTGCGCACGTCGAAGCGGCCCTGGTGCAGTGGGCATTCGATCTCGTGCCCCTCCAGGAAGCCCTCGCACAAGCGGGCCTGCGCATGGGTGCAGACATCGCTCGTGGCGAAGACCTCGTCGCCCACGCGGTACAGCGCAATGTCCAGCCCCTGGAGCTGGAAGCCCTTCACGTCATTGGCCGGCAGTTCGTCGACGGCGGCGGCGTCGACCCAGGATTCGGTTTCGCTCATGGGTGTGCTCATCAGATGGGATAGATGATGGAGTTGGGAATCAGCTCGCTGTCGTACACCACCAGGCGCGACGCGATCTTGAGGCCGGCGTCGGTGCGCACGACGACATCGAGGTAGCGGCCGACGTTGAACACCGTGCTGGGCTCGCTCAGCTTGGTGCGAAACACCGCGTAGTTGGCTTCGCTGTGGATGGTGCCGTCGTCATCGACCCGGTGCACCACCGGCAGGCCCACCACATGGCGCTGGTAGTAGGGGTCGTGGAACAGCGTCTCGCGAATGCCGTAGACCCGGTCTTCCAGCATGCCGCGGCTCTCGAAAGACAGGGTGGCCAGCGGCAGGCCGCGCTCGTGGTTCTCGCGCGGCTGCAGGCGGTAGCGGCAGTCGTCGATGAAGAAGGTGGGCCAGCGATCCCAGTCGCCGGAGTCGACCGCGTGGGCGTACTCGGCATAGAGCCGGGCCAGTTCCAGGTAGCTTTGGTCTTGCAACACGATTTCAGTCCTCCATCACCTGGCGCCAGTAGCGGTACATGCCGCGAATCAGCGTCTCGGTCACCATGTGCTCGGTGTCCTCCACCTCGCGCCCGCCCAGTTCGGCCATGGTGCGGTGATAGGGCTTCTGCCGAAAGCCCTGCTGGGAGAACTCGATCACCTCGCCGTCGTCGGCCGAGACGAAGCCGGCCGGGCCGAACAGGTTGGCCTGGCGCAGGCGGCGCTGCGTCATCTCCTCGCTGTCGTCCTCGAAGCCGAAGTGCGTCCAGACGAAATCGAAGGCGTCCGGCCCCACTGGCTGGATGTGGCGCGTCGAGACGCTGTTGACCTGCTGCTGCAGGATCACGCTGGGAAAAAGCGTGGTCATCACCGCCGTCGGCCCGCCCCACCAGGGCTCGGGCACGATGTCCAGGAAACGCGGATCCTTCAGCTGCATGCCCTCCTTGAAGCTGGAGACCTGCGTCACCTGCTCCGACTTGCCGGCCGCGCTGCGGGTGGAGATCATCGACGCGTGGCGGCCGTGCGCATCCATGCGCAGCTGCGACTTGTTGTCGGCCCGCCAGAGCCCGAAGGTGACGAACCAGGTGTGCAAGAGGCCCGGGTGATACGGGTCCTTGATGTTCTCCTGCATCAGCTTCCAGTTGCCCGGAATGCGCTGCCGGTTGTAGCCCAGGATCTTCAGTTGGCGCCCGTTGAACAGGCGGTCGAAGTACTTGAGCACCACGGGGCCGATGAAGTCTTCCAGCGATTCGACGTCATGGTCGAAGGAGGCGAAGACCACGCCGCCGCGCCTTGCCACCTTCAGCTTGTTGAGGCCGTTGTCCTCCAGCTTGAAGTCCTGTGGCATGCCGCCATGCACCTGCCCGTCCTGCTTGACGCCGCGCCTGAAGGGCACGCCCTGCAGGTCGCCCTTGAGCGAGTAGTTCCACTGGTGGTAGGGGCAGGTGAAGTCCTTGCGGTTGCCGCTGCGCTCGCGGCAGAACTGCATGCCGCGGTGGGCGCAGACGTTCTCCAGCACATGGATGGCACCGTCGGCGTCGCGCACCATGATCACGGAGCGCTCGCCGATGCTGCTGCGCTTGAAGTCGCCGGGATTCGGAATCTCGGCCTCCAGGCCGACATAGCACCAGTGCTTGCTGTAGAAGAAGCGCTCCAGCTCCTTCTTGTGCTGCGCCTCGCCCTGATAGGCCATGAAGGGGATGCGGCTGGTCTGCTCCGACTCCCAGCGCAGCTTGTCGGGGAATACCGTGATTGGCGTGTGGCTCATGGGTCTTGTCTCCTGGGCGCATCTTCGGTACGCGCCCAACATTTGCCAATAGAATTTTGTGAATTCACAAAATCACCAACGTGAATACGCATGGAGCTGCGCGAGATCGACTTGAACCTGCTGCTGGTGTTCGACCGGATGCTGGCCGAGAAGCGCGTGTCAGCCGTGGCCGAGGGCCTGGGCCTGTCGCAGCCGGCCGTCAGCAATGCGCTGGCCAGGCTGCGCAAGCTGCTGGGCGACGAACTCTTCCTGCGCACCGCGCGCGGCATGGAACCCACCCCCTTTGCCCTGCAACTGGCCGAGCCGGTAGCCTCGGCCATGAGCGCGCTGCACGGCGCGCTCAACCAGCACACGGTGTTCGATCCGGCCAGCAGCACGCGCGGCTTCACCCTGGCCATGACCGACATCGGCGAGATCTACTTCACGCCGCCGCTCATGGACGCCCTCTCGCACGCCGCTCCGGGCGTCACCATCAGCACCGTGCGCAACACCGCCATCAACCTGCGCGACGCCATGGAGGCCGGCCAGGTGGACATCGCCATCGGCCTGTTGCCGCAACTCAAGGCCGGCTTCTTCCAGCGCCGCCTGTTCATGCAGCGCTACGTGTGCCTGTTCGGCGCGGATCACCCTCTGGCCGCCAAGGCCCGCTTGAGCCTGAAGGATTTCAGCGCGGCCGAGCATGTGCTGATCCAGGCCGCCGGCACCGGCCACGGCCAGGTGGACGAACTGCTGGCGGCCCAGGGCATCGTGCGCCGGGTGCGGCTCACGGTGCCGCACTTCGTGGCCGTGGGCCACATCCTGCGGGCCGGCACCATGATCGCCACCGTGCCGCAAAAGCTCGCCGAAAGCCTGGCCGAGCCCTTCGGCCTGGTCTGGCGGCCGCATCCGGCGCAACTTTCCCAAGTCGCCATCAACTCTTTCTGGCATGCTCGCTTCCATCGCGACCCGGGCAACCAATGGCTGCGCGGGTTGTTGTTCGACACCTTTGCGGATGCTGAACGATGACAAAAAGCGCCCTCGATCCTGCGCAAGCCCCTCGCGAACGGGTGCTCGACCCGGTGGACCGCATCTCCGAGATGCTGTTCGGCCTCTTGATGGCGCTGAGCTTCACCGGCGCCATCTCGGTGGCGGAATCCGGAGAGGCGCAGATCCGGGAGATGTTTGTCGCCGCCCTGGGCTGCAATCTGGCCTGGGGCCTGGTCGACGCGGTGATGTTCCTGGTGCGCACCATCACCGACCGCGGCCGGGCGCTGGCGCTGGCCCATGCAGTTCGTCGCGCAAAGGACGCCTCGTCGGCCCGCAGCCTGCTGGACCATGCCTTGTCGGAGGCGGCCGCCAACCTGGTCGGGGCGCCGGAGATCGAAGCCGTGCGCCAGCGCATCATCGCCATGCCCGAATTGCCCGCGCGGCCGAAGCTCACTTCGCAGGACCTGCTGGCCGCCCTGGCGGTCTTCGTGATGGTGGTGGCCGCCACCTTTCCGGTGGTGCTGCCCTTTGCCCTGCTGGACGATGTGGGCACGGCGAAGAACGTGTCGCGCGCCATCGCACTGACCATGCTGTTCGTCGGCGGCCTGGGCCTGGGGCGCTATGCCGGCTACGGAAGCTGGAAGGCCGGCCTGCTGATGGTGGGCCTTGGCTCCGTGCTGGTCGTGGCCATCCATTTGCTGGGCGGATGATGAATACGCGCCGCCGCCTTGCCGCAGGCCTCGGCTCGCTCCTGCTGTCAGCGAGCGCCTGCGCGCAGGAAGAAGCCGCCGCTGTCAACAAGCCCGAATGGGAGTTCGGCGCCACCCTGTACCCCACGCATATACGCGGCGGCGAGCAGTACAACAGCGCGATCATGATCGCCGAACGCGGCGCCCTGCACCTGGAAGCCCGCGTCAACTACGAATCGATCGGCGCGCGTTCAGCCTTCGTCGGCTGGACCTTCTCCGGCGGCGAGACCTTGACGTGGGAACTCACACCTTTGCTCGGCGGCGCCTGGGGCACAACCCGGGCCTTCGTGCCTGCGCTGGAAGCGAGCCTGGCCTGGGGCAAGTTCGACTTCTACATCGAAGCCGAGTACGTGCGCGACAACGCGCAAAAGAACGACAGCTACTTCTACGCCTGGAGCGAACTGGGCGTACGGCCGGTCGAATGGCTGCGCCTGGGCCTGGCCGCCCAGCGCACCCGGGCCTACGGCGGCGATCGCGATATCCAGCGCGGGCCCTTCGTGCAATTCACCTGGAAAAGCCTCACGCTGGGTGGCTACTGGTTCAACCCCGGCTCAAACGAGCAGGTCTTCGTTGGCTCGATCGGCATCACGTTCTAGGGTTGGGGCCGGACCGATAATCCGCCCATGAAGATCACCACCTGGAACGTCAACTCTTTCACTGCCCGCCTGCAGCATGTGCTGGACTGGCTGATCGCCAACCCGGTCGAGGTGCTGTGCCTGCAGGAGCTGAAGCTGACCGACGACAAGTTCCCGCTCGACGTGCTGCGCTCGGCCGGCTACGAGGCCGCGGTGTTCGGCCAGAAGACCTACAACGGCGTGGCGATCCTTAGCCGCGCGCCGGTGCGCGACGTGATGCGCAACATCGGCGGCTTCACCGACGAGCATTCGCGCGTGATCAGCGCCACCCTGGACACGCCGGCCGGCGAGCTGCGCGTGGTCAATGGCTACTTCGTCAACGGTCAGGCGCCGGGCACCGACAAGTTCGCCTACAAGATGCGCTGGATGGACGCCCTGCGCGACTGGCTGCGCGGCGAGCTGGCGGCACATCCGAACCTGGTGCTGCTGGGCGACTTCAACATCACCCCCGAAGACCGCGACAGCTTCGACCCGGAAGGCCTGCGCGAGACCATCCACCACACGACCGAGGAACGCGAGCATTTCAAGGCGCTGCTGCAACTGGGCCTGGTCGACAGCTTTCGCCTGTTCGAGCAGCCCGAGAAGAGCTATTCCTGGTGGGACTACCGCATGCTGGGCTACCAGAAGAACCGCGGCCTGCGCATCGACCACATCCTGGTGAGCCAGCCGCTGGTGCCGCAAGTGAAGAGCTGCACCATCGACCGCGTGCCGCGCAAGTGGGACAAGCCCAGCGACCATGCGCCGGTGACCTTGGAACTTTGATCCGCTGGGCAAAGCACGGGGTTTTGCAAGCCATATGCATGGGCGCACAATGCGGGCCGCCATGACTACTGCCCGCCCGCCCATCGCGGCTTCGATCCTTGCACTCGCAGGGATGCTGTCGGCCTGCACGGCCTTCCCGCCTGGCGACAAGGCGACGTCGACTCCAGGCGCCGCCCAAGCGCCGGCCGATGCCCCGGTCGCCGACACCATCAGCTCCCAGACGCCGGCCGTGAAGGCCTACCGCAAGAACGGCGCCGGCGCTATCTACAAGAAGTACCCGAAGCGAATCTACAAGGGCAAGATCCCGCCGCTGGTCTATGCGGTGGTGGTGGTCGAGACGCATGTGGATGCGGATGGCAGTGTGTCGAAGGTCACGTTCAGTCGCACGCCCTCGCACGCGCCCGAGGTGCCGCCGATGATTGCCGATCTGATCAAGGGCGCCTCGCCGCTGCCCAGCCCCGGCAATGTCGGCGCCCACACCTACATCGAGACCTGGTTGTGGGACCGCAGCGGGCAGTTTCAGCTCGACACGCTCACGCTGGGGCAGCGCAGCCGCTGAGGCCGCTTCAGCGTGCTGCGCGCCCGGCGTGCAGCAACTCCAGAAAGCGCTCGGCCGGCCGGCTCAAAGGCCGGTCCTTCGGGACCAGGCTCCCATAGGCCTCCAGCTTCTGCCCGAAGCGGTAGGGAAGGATGCGCAGCACACCATGCTCGGCGTCGCGCCGTGCCACCGCCTCGGGAATCACCGCGATCAGATGTGAACGCCGGATCAGGTTGATCGAGGTCAGGATCGAGCCGGTCTCGATCAACCCTCGGGGCAGCTGTGCGTGGTGTTCGCGGAACTCGCGCTCGACGACATCGCGCATCGGGCTGCCGGCGGGCTGCAGGATCCAGGAGTGTTCGAGCAGGTCCTCGAAGGCGACACGGCGCTTGCGTGAAAGCGGATGCTCGTTGCCGACAACCACCGCCAGCCCCTCATCGTCGATTGCGCGGAATTCGCAGGCGATGCCGGGCTGCCCCACGAGCCGGCCGATGACCACCTCGAGGACGCCCTCGCGCAATTGCGCCAACAAGCGATCGCTGGTGTCGACCGCGATCTCGATGGACAGCAGGGGGAAGGCGTCCTTGAGGCCGACCAGCGCATCCGTCAGCCGCCCCGGCGAGGCCGCCATGATGCTGCCCACTGAAAACTTGCCGGCACCGCCAAGCCGCAGCTCGCCCAGCTCGCGATTCAGCGCTTCCATGCTGCCTCGGATGCTGCGGAAATAGCCCGTCACACGCTCGCCTGCCTGGTTGAGCTGCAGCCCACGCCCCACCCGATCGAACAAGGTCTGGCCGAGCGCGTTCTCGAGTTCATGCAGCATCTTGGTGGCCGCCGGCTGGGTCAGCCCGAGCTGGCTGGACGCAGCGCGCAGCGTGCGGCGCTCCTCGATCGCCAGGATCAGGGCGATCTGCCGCATGCGCAGCCGGTTGAGCAACTGGGGCGTGCTGTCCTGGCGGTCAATTGATCCCATGTTTGATTGCCTCAGGTTATTGGTTGATGAAGAGCTTTCAGTTTACGGAAATCAATCGCCTTCCTACCATCACCGCACGCAATTCACATAAGCGTGTTGGAGACAAGAGCATGAAGAGACTCGTACCCGCCCTGGCCGCGGCGGCAATGGCGCTCGGCGCCTCGCCCGCCATGGCGCAGGAATGGCCCAGCCGGCCGCTCAAGATCATGGTCGGCTCGGCGCCCGGCGGCGGCACCGACGCGATGGCCCGCGCGGTCGCCGACCGGCTCGGCCCGCTGCTCAAGCAAGCAGTCGTGGTGGAAAACCGGCCCGGCGTTTCCAACACCCTGGCCGCCGATGCCACGGCCAAGTCGACCGACGGCCACACCATGGTGATGGGGGTGGTCACCGCCCACGCGATTGCGCCGCACCTGATCAAGCTCAACTACGACAGCAACCGCGACCTGGTGCCGGTCGCCTTCGTCGGCGCGGTGCCCAACGTGCTGGTGGTCAACAACAACGTACCGGCCGATTCGGTGCAGGCCCTGGTGAAACTGGCCAGGCAGGACGCGGGCAAGCTCAACTACGCCTCCAGCGGCAACGCAAGCACGCAGCACATCGCGGCCGAGATGTTCATGGACGCGACCGGGGTCAAGTTCACGCACGTTCCCTACAAAGGCAGCGGGCCGGCGCTGGTCGACCTTGTCGGGGGACAGGTGCAGCTGAGCTTCGACACCCTGCCCTCGGTCATCGGCCAGATCAAGAACAACAAGGTGCGCGCGCTCGCCGTCACGACGACCAAGCGCAATGCGCAACTGCCCACCGTTCCGACCCTGGCCGAAGCGGGCGTGCCGGATGTCGAGATGAGCGCCTGGTACGGCATCTACCTGCCGGCCAGTGCATCCAGGGCGGTGCAGGACAGGGTGCACGACGCGGTCAACCAGGTGCTCGCCATGCCCGAAACTAAGACGCGCCTGGAAGCCATCGGCGCCGACATCACCCCGATGACGCAGGCGCAGTTCGCGCAGTTCCACGCCGCCGAATACAAGCGCTTCGGCAACATCATCAAGAAAAGCAACATCCGCCTGGACTGACTCGCGATGACCAGCACCTCCCTCCCCGTCGTCGCCGTCACGCTCGGCGATCCCGCCGGCATCGGCCCCGAGTTGATCGCCCGACTGCTCGCCAGGCCCGAGCCCACCACGATCGCCAATGTCGTCCTGGTCGGCGACCGCTGGCTGTGGACCGACGGACAGC
The DNA here is from genome assembly GCA_035476655.1 of Variovorax sp. GTDB lineage: Bacteria > Pseudomonadota > Gammaproteobacteria > Burkholderiales > Burkholderiaceae_C > Variovorax. The sequence continues at coordinate 9,882 of DATILH010000190.1, read as the reverse complement.
GCATTGCGGGCGTCGCAGTCGACACCCACGCGGTGCAATCCCTTGCCGAGGTGCGCGGTCGCGCCGACACCACGCGTCCGGCCTTCCTGGCGGTCGACAGCATCGACTCGGCGCAAGTCCACCGCGGCCGTGCCGAAGCGGCCGGCGGGCGGTCTGTGCTCGAGGTGCTCGATCGCTGCATGGACGCGACGTTGGCGGGCGAGGTCGACGCGATCTGCTTCGCACCGCTCAACAAGCAGGCGATGAAGCACGGCGGCCTGCGGCACGAGGACGAACTGCACCACTTCGCGCAGCACCTGGGCGTGACCGGGTACTTCTGCGAATTCAACACCCTCGGCGATCTCTGGACCTCGCGCATCTCCTCGCATGTGCCGCTCAAGGACGTGGCCCGTTATATCAGCGTGGAACGCATCGAGCAGGCGGCCGAACTGATCTACCGTTCGCTGCTGGCCAATGGCGTGGCGCAGCCCAAGGTTGCGATCGCCGCCTTCAATCCGCACGGCGGCGACGGCGGCGTTTGCGGGCGAGAAGAGGTCGACATCATCATCCCGGCCGTGCAGCGCCTGCAGGCGCGCGACTGGCCCACCGAGGCCCCCTTCCACGGCCCCTTCCCGGCCGACACCATCTTCCTGAAGGCGCAGGCGGGCGACTACCAGGCGATCGTCACCATGTACCACGACCAGGGCCAGATCGCGATCAAGCTGATGGGCTTTTCCCGCGGCGTCACGGTGCAAGGCGGGTTGCCGATCCCGATCACCACGCCGGCGCACGGCACCGCCTACGACATCGCGGGGCAGGGCCAGGCCAATGTCGAAGCCACCTGGCAGGCCTTCCAGATCGCCAGCCGCATGGGCACTGCACACCGGCTCACCGCCACTGTCGCAAGCGCCTGATTCATCCCAGCCAAACCTCACTGAGACCGCACATGAAGATCAAATCCGTTCGCGCCCGCGTTTTCCAATGGAAGGGCAAGACCGTTCCGCCACAGGGCAACTTCTGCTCGAACGCGATGGACCTGCTCTATTCGCCGGCCGAGACCATGAGCACCTTCCGCTTTCACGCGTGGACCGTGGTCGAGATCGAGACCGACGACGGTATCGTCGGCCTGGGCAACGTGGCGCTAGCCCCAAACATCGCGAAGGCCATCATCGACCAGTACCTGGCGCCGCTGGTGATCGGCCAGGACCCGTGGGACTACGAGTACCTGTGGCAGCGCATGTACCGCGCCACCCATGCCTGGGGCCGCAAGGGCGTGACCATGGCCGCCATCTCGGCGGTGGACCTCGCCATCTGGGACATCCTGGGCAAGTCGGTCAACAAGCCGGTGTTCAAGCTGCTGGGCGGCCGCACCAAGGAAAAGATCCCCTGCTACTACTCCAAGCTTTACCGCACCGACTTGAAGGCCATGCAGGACGAAGCCAAGACGTTCCTGGACCAGGGCTTCACCGCTTTCAAGATGCGCTTCGGCTATGGGCCGGCGCACCTGCAGAAGGGCATGGCCGAGAACCTGAAGTCGGTCGAGGCGATCCGCGAAGTCATCGGCTACGACAACGACCTGATGCTCGAGTGCTACATGGGCTGGAACGTCGAGTACGCCAAGCGCATGCTCCCCAAGCTCGAGAAATTCCAGCCGCGCTGGCTGGAAGAGCCGGTGATCGCCGACGACATCGACGGCTATGCCGAACTCAACGCCTTCGGCAGCATTCCCATCTCGGGCGGCGAGCATGAATTCTCGCTCTATGGCTTCAAGCAATTGCTGGAGCGCAAGGCAGTGTCGGTGGTGCAGTACGACACCAACCGGGTGGGCGGCATCACCGCGGCACACAAGATCAATGCGCTGTGCGAGGCCTACAGCGTTCCGGTGATCCCGCACGCCGGCCAGATGCACAACTACCAGCTGACCATGAGCACGCTGGCCTCGCCGATGAGCGAGTACTTCCCGATGCACGACGTGGAAGTGGGCAACGAGCTCTTCTACTACATCTTCGACGGCGAACCGGTGGCGCAGAACGGCTTCCTGCAGCTCGACGATCACAAGCCGGGCCTCGGCCTGACGCTCAAGACCGAGTACCTCAAGGACTTCAACATCGTCGAATGATGGCGGCAGCCATGTTGTCCTCGATGCCCCAGCCCAACGCACGCGTGATACGCCTGCATGCCCAGGACGATGTCGTGATCTCGCTCGACCAGCTGGTCTCGGGCACGCACATCGAAAGCGAAGGCATCGTCGTGGCTGGCCTGATTCCACCGGGCCACAAGATGGCCACGCGTTCGCTCGAGCCGGGCGCCGCCGTGCGCCGCTACGGGCAGATCATCGGCTTCGCGAGCCAGCCGATACGTGCGGGGCAGCATGTGCACACGCACAACCTGGCGATGGGCGACTTCACGCGCGACCATGCCCATGGCGCCGAGGCACGGCCGACACCCCCCGCCGCCGAGCCGGCAAGTTTCCAGGGCATCGTGCGCGAAGACGGCCGCATCGCCACGCGCAACTACATCGGCATCCTCACCTCCGTGAATTGCTCGGCCACGGTGGCACGCGCCATCGCCGACCATTTCCGCCGCGACATCCATCCGGAGATGCTCGCGCCCTTTCCGAACATCGATGGCGTGGTGGCGCTCACGCACGGCGCCGGCTGCGCAGTCGACCCGGAGGGTGAAGGTCTCGCCATCCTGCAGCGCACGCTGGGCGGCTACGCCTGCCACCCCAACTTCGCCGGCGTGCTGGTGATCGGCCTGGGCTGCGAGACTAACCAGATCTCCCAGCTCCTCGCGACCCAGGGCTTGCAGCACAACAAGCGGTTGCACAGCTTCACGATCCAAGACACCGGCGGCACCACGCGCACCATTGCGCTGGGCATCGAGCGGATCAAGGCAATGCTGCCGCAGGCCAACGCCGTGCGCCGGCAAGCCGTCCCCGCGCGCCATCTGGTGATCGGTCTGCAGTGCGGCGGCTCCGACGGCTACTCGGGCATCTCGGCCAATCCCGTGCTGGGCGCCGCGGTCGACCTGCTGGTTGCGCATGGCGGCACGGCCATCCTGTCGGAAACGCCGGAGATCTACGGCGCAGAGCATCTGCTCACCCGGCGTGCGCAAACGCCTGAGGTCGGGCACAAGCTGGTCGAGCGCATCCGCTGGTGGGAGGCCTACTGCGCGCGCAATGGCGCGGCGATGGACAACAACCCTTCGGCCGGCAACAAGGCCGGCGGCCTCACCACCGTGCTGGAGAAGTCGCTCGGCGGCATCGCCAAAGCCGGCTCGACCAACCTGGTCGAGGTGTACGAGTACGCCCAACCGGTGAAGGCCCGTGGCCTGGTGTTCATGGACACGCCCGGCTATGACCCGATTTCGGCCACCGGCCAGGTGGCCGGTGGCGCCAACCTGATCTGCTTTACCACCGGCCGCGGCTCGGCCTATGGCTGCGCGCCCTCGCCTTCCCTGAAGCTGGCCACCAACACTGCGCTGTGGGAGCGGCAGTCCGACGACATGGACTTCAACTGCGGTGAGGTGCTCGACGGCACCCAAAGCATCGAGGAACTCGGTGCCCGGCTGTTCCAGATGCTTCTGGCCACCGCCTCCGGCCAGCGTTCGCGCAGCGAATGCCATGGCTACGGCCAGCAGGAGTTCGTTCCCTGGCAGGTCAGCGTCATCACCTGACGCACCACATCTTTTCACGACATGACCACCACCCAGCCCGCCCGCTATCGCGGCATCTTTCCCGTCGTCCCCACGCCGTTCACGGCAGATGGCGAGCTCGACCTCGAGAGCCAGAAGCGCTGCGTCGACTTCATGATCGACGCCGGATCCGACGGCCTGTGCATCCTCGCGAACTTTTCCGAGCAGTTCCTGCTGGCGGACGATGAGCGCGAAGTGCTCACGCGCACCATCCTCGAGCACGTCGCCGCTCGCGTGCCGGTCATCGTGACCACCACACACTTCGCTACCCGCGTCTGCGCCGAGCGAAGCCGCCGCGCCCAGGACATGGGCGCCGCGATGCTGATGGTGATGCCGCCCTACCACGGCGCCACCTTCCGCGTGCCCGAGCCGCAGATCTTCGACTTCTACGCGCGGCTGTCCGACGCTGTGGACATCCCGATCATGGTCCAGGACGCGCCGGCCGCCGGCACCGTGCTGTCGGCCGCGTTCCTCGCAAGGATGGCGCGCGAGATCGAGCACGTCGCCTACTTCAAGATCGAGACCGCGGGCGCCGCAGCGAAGCTGCGCGAACTGATCCGACTCGGGGGCGACGCGATCGAGGGCCCCTGGGACGGCGAAGAAGCGATCACCTTGCTACCCGACCTCGATGCCGGCGCCACCGGCTCGATGACCGGCGGCGGCTATCCCGATGGCATCCGCCCGATCATCGAGGCGCACCGCGCCGGCGATCGCGACGAGGCCTTTGCGCTCTACCAGCGCTGGCTGCCGCTGATCAACCACGAGAACCGGCAATCGGGCTTCCTGGCGGCCAAGGCGCTGATGAAGGAAGGGGGCGTGATCGCCTGCGAGGCGCCCCGCCACCCCTGGCCCGCCATGCACCCGGAAACCCGCAAGGGATTGATCGAGACGGCCCGGCGGCTCGATCCGCTGGTGCTGCGCTGGTCGACCTAGCAGCCCGCGCCCCTTCACTTCCTTTCCCAGACACAACAGATTCATACAGGAGACAAAACCATGCAGCGCCTTTCCTTCCTCAAGCTCGCCCTGTGCGGCGCATTGCTCGCGGCCGGCCTCGCCGCCCACGCCCAGGTCACCAAGATCCGCTTTGCCCATGCCGGCCCGGAAACGGCGTCGCAGCACCAGGCGGCGCTCGAGTTCGCCCGCCTGGTCAAGGAACGCAGCAAAGGCCAGCTCGAAGTGCAGGTCTATCCCAGCAGTCAGTTGGGCAACGACTCGACCACGCTGGGCGCGGTACGCGGCGGCACCATCGACATGATGATGGCCGGGAGCGGCAACTTTTCGGGCCTGGTCTCGAAGTTCGAGGTGCTGGACATCCCCTTCCTGTTTCGCGACCCCGCACATGCCTATGCCACGGTGGATGGCGAAGTGGGCCAACGCCTCATGAAGGATCTGGAGGCCCATGGCCTCAAGCAGCTCGCCTTCTGGGAAGTGGGCTTCCGCTCGATCACCACCAAGAACCGCGCGGTGCGAACGCCGGAAGACGTCAAGGGGCTGAAGATTCGGACCATGGGCAACCCGGTCCATATCCAGGCCTGGAAGCTGCTGGGCAGCAACCCGCTGCCCATGCCGCTGGGCGAGCTCTATCAGGCCTTGGAATCGGGCGCAGTGGATGCGCAGGAGCACCCGGTGGACATCACCTATGCCGCCAAGTTCTACGAAGTGCAGAAGCACCTGACGCTGACCAAGCATGCCTTTACCGCCATGCCGGTGGTCTACAGCAAGCAGAAGTTCGACGCGCTCAAGCCGGAGCTGCAGAAAGTGCTGCTGGACAGCGCCAACGACGCCAAGCTGCTGCAGCGAAGCAGCAACCAGAAGAACGAGGCTGGGATCGTCGCCGATCTGCGCAAGCAGGGCATGTCGGTGATCGAGAGCTACGACCCCGCGCCGTTCAAGGCCGTGGTCGGCGACGTCGTGCGCAAGGCGTACGTGACCAAGAACGGCCCCGAGCTGCTCGCTGCGGTCGACGCGGTCAAGTAAGCGCCACAGCCGGGAGCCCCCAATGAAACCCGATCTGCTCACGCGCGCCGCGCAGTGGCTGCTCATCGCCCTGCTCGCTGTCATGGTGGTGCTGGTGTTCGGCAACGTCGTGCTGCGCTATGCCTTCAATTCCGGCATCGTGTTTTCCGAGGAAGTGTCGCGCTTCGTCTTCATGTGGGTCACGCTGATCGGCGCGCTCGTGGTGATGAAGGACAAGGCCCACCTGGGCATGTCCAGCCTGGTCGATCGGCTGGGCGAGACCGGCCAGCGCATCTGCCGCTTCGCTTCCGACGGGCTGACGCTGGGCTGCTGCCTGCTGCTGACGCACGGCGCCTGGAAGCAGGTGGTGATTGGCATGGGCGACCACTCGCCCGTCACCGGGGTGCCGCTGGGCCTGGTCTACCTGTGCCTGCTGATCAGCAGCGCCGGGATGGCCCTCTTGCTGGCGCATTCCCTCTGGCGTCAGCTTGCCGGGCGCATGGCGCGCGAGGAACTGGTGCCCCAGAGCGTCAGCGCCGGCGAATGAAGGAAGACGCGACATGACCATCTCCGTCTTCCTCTTCTCCCTGCTTGGCGCCATGGTGCTGGGCACGCCCATCGCGTTCGCGCTGCTGGTGTGCGGCGTGGCGCTGATGATCCATCTCAACAGCTTCGACACGCAGATCCTGGCGCAGAACCTGCTCGAGGGCGTCAACAACTATCCGCTGATGGCGGTGCCGTTCTTCATGCTGGCCGGCGAGCTGATGAATGCAGGCGGGCTGTCGCGGCGCATCGTCGCGGTGGCCGAAGCCCTGGTCGGCCACGTGCGCGGCGGCCTGGGCTATGTCGCCATCATCGCCTGCGTGGTGGTGGCCAGCATCTCCGGCTCGGCCGTGGCCGACACGGCGGCCGTGGCCGCGCTGCTCATTCCGATGATGCGCGCGGCCGGCTACGACGTGCCGCGCGCCTCCGGGCTGATCGCTGCCGGGGGCATCATTGCGCCGGTGGTGCCCCCCTCCATCGCGTTCGTGGTGTTCGGCGTGGCGGCCCAAGTCTCGATCACCAAGCTGTTCATGGCCGGCATCTTTCCGGGTCTCATGATGGCCAGCGCGCTCGCGTTCACCTGGTGGCTGTGCGCGAAGAAGGAGCCCGGCGCGGCCGCCGGCCGATTCGATGCGCGCAAGCTCGCCGCGGCCATGGCCGACGGCGTCTGGGCCCTGGCCTTGCCGGGCGTGATCATCGGCGGGATGAAGTTCGGCATCTTCACGCCGACCGAGGCCGCGGTGGTGGCGGTGGTGTATGCGCTTGTGGTGGGACGCTTCGTCTACGGCGAGCTCAAGTTCGAGAGGCTGCCCGAGCTCATGCTCTGCGCGGCCAAGACCTCGAGCACGGTGATGTTCCTGGTGGCCTGCGCGCTGGTGTCGGCCTGGCTCATCACGATCGCCGATATTCCGGCCCAGGCCACGGCGCTGCTCGAGCCCTTCATGGGCAACAAGGTCCTGCTGATGTTCGTGATCATGATCCTGGTCATCGTGGTCGGCACGGCGCTGGACCTCATGCCCACGGTGCTGATCCTCACGCCCATCCTCATGCCGGTGATCACCAAGGCCGGCATCGACCCCGTCTACTTCGGCGTGATGTTCATCATGAACAACGCGATCGGGCTGCTGACGCCGCCGGTCGGAACCGTGCTCAACGTGGTTGCGGGGGTGGCCAGGACCCCTCTGGACGCCGTGATCAAGGGTGTCTGGCCCTTCCTGCTGGCGCAGACGTTGCTGCTGTTCCTGTTCGTCCTGTTCCCGCAGCTGGTCATGGTGCCGGCCAGCTGGTTCCGCTGATCTTTCGAAAGCCCCGCGATGCGCGACCCCGAAATCCTGCTTCTGGTGCAGAAATGCGCCCATACCTTCAGCTTCTACAACCTGAGCACCGGCCAGGCCGAGAAGCACATCGTGCTGCCGAACTTTCCGCACGAATTCGCGGTGGACACCGTGCGCAAGCGCGCTTATGTGGGCCACTACGGCATCGAGACCGCCAGCCACCTGGGCGAGATGGGTGGCCACTCGGTCTTCGTGATCGACCTGGAAAGGCGCGAGCTTGTCGACACGCTCGACATCTGGCCGTTCTACCGGCCGCATGGCCTGACGGTGGACGCGCAGGGCCGGCTTTACGTGATGTCGGAGGCGCACAACACGCTGCTGCGCTTCTCCGATCCGCTCAACCGCCGTGTTCCGGACCTGGCCGTGCCCTCGGGCGGCTACAAGACTCATCTGTTCGCCCTGACGCAAGACGCGCAGACCGCATACGCGCTCAACCTGCTGTCCAACACGGTCACCAAGATCCGGCCGCACGACCCGACATTCGCGCCGGTGGCCATGGTGCCGGGGCCGGTCCCCGAGGGCAACGTACTCTCGGCCGACGAGAGACTTCTGTACGTGGCGAACCGCGGCGACGACACCATCGTGGCCGTCGACACGGCGAGCATGAAGGTGGTCGCTTCCGGCAAGACGCGGCGCGATCCGAACCGCGTCTACCGCGTGACCGACGCCCAGGGCCAGGACGTGCTGCTGACGACCAACTCCGGCGAGCAAAGCCTGTCGGTCTTCGGCACCGACCTGAAGGAGCAGCGCTGCGTCGCGCTTCCGGCCACCCCGCTGGCGCTGTCGCTGCATCCCCACGGGCGAGCGGCATGGATTTCGTTCCAGGACCAGACGATTCGGCGCCTCAACCTGGACAGCTTCGAGTTCGAGCAGCAGATCGCCACGCTGCGCGAGCCCGACTCCTCGTTTGTCTGGATTCGCTGAGTTGACGGGCAGGAGAACCGCGCGTTGACCTTGAAGCCTTCGCCCATTCCGCAGAAACGCATGGCCGTCGTGGACGCGCACCATCATCTGTGGGACCTGTCGCGAGGCAGCTACCCGTGGCTGCAACAAGCGTACGACCCCAAGGCCTTCTTTCTGGGCGACCACGTGGCGTTGCGCCAGAACTTCCTGCCTTCGGACTATCGTGCGGCAAGCGCCGGTGTAGAAGTCCTGGCAACGGTGCATGTGGAAGCCGAGCGCGACCGCAGCGAGCAGGTGGCCGAAACCGCCTGGTTGCACGAGATGAATGCCTTGCACGGCTTTCCCCATGCCGTGGTCGCTCATGCCTGGTTCGACCGCCCGGACACCGAGGAGTGCCTGCTTCGCCATCTGCGCTATCCGCTGGTGCGCGGCATTCGCAGCAAGCCGGTGACCTCCGCTGCTCCGGGACAGAGCGTGGCGGGCCAGCCGGGCAGCATGCAGGACGAGGCCTGGCTGCGCGGCCTGTCGCTGCTGCAAAAGCACGGGCTGAGCTGGGACATGCGGGTGCCGGCCTGGCATCTGCCAGAGGCAGCCCAGGTTGCTGCCATGTTCCCGCAGGTGCCGATGGTCCTCAACCACCACGGGCTTGCGTGGGACCGCAGCGAGGAAGGCCTTGCGCGCTGGCGCGGCTGGATGGAAGTCCTTGCGCGGCAACCGAATGTGCAGGTGAAGCTCTCGGAGTTCGGCCTGCGCGACCAGACTTGGGACTGGGATGCCAACGCGCGCATCGTGCGCGACACGCTGGCCATCTTCGGCTGGCAGCGCTGCATGTTCGCCAGCAACTTCCCTGTGGCGGGCCTGCGCATCGGCTTTCAAGAACTGGTGCAAGGCCTCTGGCGCATGCTGGACGGCCTCGAACCCGATCAGCAGCAGGCCGTGATGAGCGGCAACGCGCTGCGCTTCTACCGCATCGATCTTCCACCACCCACTCCCGATCGGAACGCATGAACAGCTTCGACAACCTGATCAACGGCGAATGGCGCGCCGGCGACAGCTACAGCCCCAACACCAATCCGAGCAACCTGAGCGACGTGCTGGGTCAGTATGCGCAGGGCGATGCGGCGCAGGTCGACGCGGCCGTGGCTGCCGCCACCGCGGCCTTCCCGGCCTGGGCCACCGGCAGCATCCAGGCGCGCTCCGACGCGCTGGACAAGATCGGCAACGAGATCCTGGCGCGCAGTGAAGAACTGGGCACGCTGCTGGCACGCGAGGAGGGCAAGACTCGCGCCGAAGGCATCGGCGAGGCCACCCGCGCCGGCCACATCTTCACGTTCTTTGCCGGCGAGTGCCTGCGCCTGTCGGGCGAAGTGCTGCCTTCGGTGCGCCCGGGCGTCGGCGTGGAGATCACGCGCGAGCCGGTGGGCGTCGTGGGCCTCATCACGCCGTGGAACTTCCCCATCGCCATTCCCGC